>JBHIEY010000214.1:0-2791 GCA_046861835.1 Fidelibacterota bacterium
TGCGGTCGATGCGGGAACGTCACCGTCATTGGGGGTTATGAAGAACTCAAAGAACGGGCCGTGGAGGGGTGGAAGGAGTTCGCCGAAGGAAATGGCGGCAGGGGCTACTCTCCCCATCGACCGTGGATCGATCGGGTGAAAATCCGGTGTGAAGCGTGCCAGGCCGTGGTCTCCCGGATCCCGGATGTGGGCAATCCGTGGCTGGACGCCGGGATCGTCCCCTTTTCCACTCTGCACTACCTCAGCGATCGTTCCTACTGGGAGCAATGGTTCCCCGCCGATTTCATCACGGAGAACCTTGCGGGCCAGTTCCGGAACTGGTTCTATTCATTGCTCGCCATGAGTACGGCCCTGGAAAACCGGGCACCATTCAAAACCGTTCTGGGCCATGCCCTCGTCAAGGACGAACATGGCCGGGACATGCACAAGAGCGCAGGCAACGCCATCTGGTTTGATGATGCAGCCGAACAGATGGGTGTGGACGTTATGCGGTGGATGTTCGCCAGCCAGAATCCGGAAAACAATCTTCTTTTCGGCTACGGTCCCGCCCGGGAGATCCGAAAACGGCTTATCACCTTCTGGAACGTCTATTCTTTCTTTGCTACCTATGCCAGGCTGGATAAATTCGATCCTCGAACGGCGGACGTTGACGAGAAAGATTTTACGAAACTGGATCGGTGGATTCTTGCGAAAATGAACCGTGTGATTCTTCAGGCCGATGCCTCCTACGGGGCTTTCCGGGTGGACCGGTTCATGCGTCACGTGGACCGGTTTCTCCAGGATCTGTCCAACTGGTATGTCCGTCGGAGCCGCCGGCGATTCTGGAAAAGCGAGAGCGACAGGGACAAGGGAGCCGCCTACCTGACCCTCTATACCGTTCTGATGAACCTTGTAAAGATCCTGGCCCCTATCATTCCCTTCCTGACGGAAAAAATCTATCAAAACCTGGGCAGGAACCTGGATCCCTCGTCCCGGGAAAGCGTTCATCTGTGTGATTTCCCGGAAGGTTCCCCCGACAAGGTCGATGAAGAATTGATCGAGGAAATCGATGCCGTGGTGACCCTGGTGGAAATGGGTCGTCATGCCCGCAACCGGGCCAATCTGAAAATCAGGCAGCCGGTGGCAAGGCTGGAGTATGCCACCGGGAACTCCCGGGTGGCGGAAGCGATCGGAAGGAACAAAGATCAAATCATGGAAGAATTGAATGTGAAGGAAGTTGAGCAGGTGGGGTCAGAAACAGACCTGGTAAGGTTTCATCTGGAGCCCAACCTGGCCGTTCTCGGAAAACGGTTCGGCAAGGAGTTGGGCGCCGTTCGGAAACTGATTGAAGGGACCCCGTACGAAGAGGTGGCAGACGCCCTCAGGGGAGAGGTACCGATCCGTCTGTCGGACGATGTGAAAAAGTATGAATTGACACCCGAGGAGATCATTGTGAAGGCGTTGCCCGTGGATGGCAAGTCGGCCGTTCGCGACGATGACCTTACCGTGGCCATCACCACCGACCTGACCGAGGAGTTGATTCAGGAAGGAATGGTGAGGGACATGATTCGCCAGGTGCAGACCATGCGAAAGGAGGCCGGGTTCAACGTAGAAGACAGGATCAAGGTCACCTGCAAGACCACGGACACCCTGGTGGCGGCCCTCCAGGCTTTCCGGGAGTACTTCTGTGCCGAGGTACTGGCAGTTGAATTCAAGACGGGGGAGACGTCGGGAGAATACCAGAAGGATTTCAGCGTCCAGGATGAAACTGTCTCCGTGGGTATTTCCAGAATATCCAACCATTAGGCAGTGAGGAGTGAGATGACGAAAAAGAAACTATCCAAAAGGAAACTGGAACATTTCAGGAAGAACATCCTTGAAAAGAGGGAAAAGGCGCTCCACCAGATGGGCTACATAAAAGAGCGTTCACTCAATGACGTGGCCAATCTGGATTCCACCGCCCGGGATTCCACGTACGCTTACCATATGGCCGACGTGGGAACCGATTCCCAGGAGCGGGAAAAGTCGTTTCTCTGGTATACCCGGGAGAACAAATTCATACGGTACCTGGACGAAGCGCTGAAGCGGATAGAGAAGGGGACCTACGGTTTCTGCATTGAATGCGGTGAACCCATCAGCGAGGAACGACTGGAAGAGGTACCCCACACCCAGCACTGCGTCAACTGTAAGAATAAGAACACTGCATAAGGTGACCCATCCTCTGGTCACGTCTGTTCTGGCGGTTCTCGCCGACCAGGTCACCAAACATCTTGCCCGATCCTACCTGGCTCCTCACGAGCCCATCCCAGTCCTGGGGAGTTTCTTCCGTCTGACGTACGTGGAAAACTCGGGTATTGCCTTCGGCATCAATTTTGACGGCGGTCCCCTCATTTTCACGATAACGTCTGTGGTGGCAACTGCGGTGGTGATCGGGTATTCGTGGAAACTTCGCAACCGGGAACTCCCCCTCCGGCTTTCCCTGGCCCTCATTGCGGGAGGAGCCGTGGGGAACGTCATTGACCGGCTGTTCTTCGGAAAGGTGGTGGACTTCCTCGATTTTTCCGTCGCGGGCTTCCACTGGCCCGTGTTCAATGTGGCAGACTCGTGCGTTACCGTCGGCATCATCCTTTTTCTTTACCATTCCTTTTTTGGTACCTCTTCTTCTCCATGAGGTGATCCCCCTACCATGTCAGTTGTGAACTTGACCGCAGACGTATCCGGAGTCCGGCTGGACAGATTCCTTGCCGATGAAATCGAGGTTCTATCCCGGTCCCAAATCAAGCGGTACATCGAGTCGCAGGGCGTGCTGGTG
>JBHIEY010000064.1:0-10172 GCA_046861835.1 Fidelibacterota bacterium
GGGTGGGCCCCGTCGGACCCCAGTGGTGGGGACAGGATCTCGTGATCGTGGAAAAAGACGAACAGGGGCGGGTAACCACCTCCGAATCCCTCCCCGTCCGGTTCGTTCCCATGGTCCACGAACCCGACCGGGAGTAACTCCCCCTACGGTATGGGGGAAATCTCCTGCCCCTCAAAAACCGGGGAAACTTCCCCTTCCTGAACCCCCCTTTCGTGCCTCTCCAGTCGACCGACCATCAGTCTCAACCAGATCCACGCCACCGCCGCTGAACATACCACCGCCACCACCTGGGCAATCCAGACCCACTCCACCGTCTTGCCCATCAGGAATACGAACAGGGATGCCAGGGCCACGCTGATCAAAAGGACCCGCAGGATGGTGATGACCAGCATGGGAAGACCAAACCCCAGCCCCTGAAGAACCCGCCCGCTGGTCATGCTGACCGCAATAAAAGGGTAGCCAAACACGAAAATCCTGAGATACTGGACTCCCGTTCGCTGAATCTCCCCGTCACCGGTGAATATGGAGACCATTTCCGGGGCGAAAGTGAAAAAGAGAGTCCCCAGAACCACCGCGATAAGAATCACCCGTCCCAGGGCGTACGTCGTTATCCGGCGAACCAGATCCATGCGGCTGGCACCGCGAAACATCCCCACCAACGTCACCAGCCCGGCGGCAATGGAAATGGCGGCCATAAGAAAAATGTGATCGATTCGTTGCCCAATCTGATACCCGGCTACGGCGTCGCCCGAAAAGGAGACCAGAATCCGGTTGAAGGCACCCCCACCGATGGACATGATCACCATGGAAAAAGAAGCGGGAACCCCAATTCTGAATATCTGCCGCAGGATGGGCGGGGAAAAGGAAAAATCCCTGAGCGAGAAGGTGACATAGGTCCCCTTTCTGACGAAGATGAGATAAACAAAGATTGCCGATACCATCAATTGACTCAGCACCGTGGCCACCGCGGCCCCCCGGACGCCCATCCCCAGAACAAAGATGAAGAGGGGGTCAAGACCGATATTGAGAACGGTGCCGCTTCCCTGAATCCACATGGGCGTCTTCGTATCACCCTCCCCCGAAAGAATGGAACGGAAAAAGACCGAGGTTACCATGAAAATGTACCCCGGGGCAATAATGCTGAAATAGGCCCACGCCTGAGGCAAAATGTGGGGAGGGGTCCCCAGAATGGAGAGCAGCGGTTTGCCCCAGCTAAGACCGGCGGCCGCGAAAACCAGACCGAGCGTCAACCCAAGAAAGACAGCGTGTTCGGCACTGTTATCCGCCCCCTTCTTGTCCTGGGCACCAATATACCGGGCCACCACCGCTGTCACCCCCGTACCCAGCCCGAAAACAAGACCCAGGCCGAAAAAAACCAGCGGCATGTTGAAGGCGAGAGCAGTGACGGCCTCCGCCCCCACACGCCCCACAAACGCCATATCCACGACGCTGTAAACGGTCTGAACCATCATTCCCACCATCATGGGGAAAGCCAGAGACCATAACCCTTTCCTCGGATTGGCAATGAAATCGGTTAAACGCGACGATTTGTTCGGGCGGTTCATCGTCTCCTGTGATTACTTAATGGGGGTGGAAAAACTACAAAATAAATCCGGCATTAGAATGCGTATTTCAGCCCCAGCTGTACATGGGAAAAATCTTCGAGATCCGTGAAAATATTGTCTCCATCCGCAGCGCCTCCCCCGCGAAAAAGGGTGAACCCTCCCTCCAGATTCCAGTTTTCAACAGGGGAATAGTCCAGACTCAACCCCACCATGGTTCCCCTTTCCTCCAGGCCTGCCAGGACCGTGGCCGTGAAGTCCAGCCGTCCGTCCATCAACACCCCATCCGCCGCTGCCAGAAAAGCCCGGTCGATAAACATGGCAAAGGGAGTTCCCAGCCCTGCACGGAATGTCTCCTTATTCAGCGGAACCGGCTGCCCCGCCACAGGATCCATCGTTTCCCCATCCACCGACAGAACCGTTTGCCCGATAACCTGGCCCATGAGGTGAACATCCGATGGACCGGGATACTCGAGTTCAAGAGCATACTGGATGTAAGAAGCATTCCCATCCATTTTGAGAGAAAACTGCCGGGTATCATAGTCGTTCACCGTCCTGAAAAAGCCTGCCTCACCCCGAAGGGTAAGATCGCCCACGAAGGTGACCCCATCGGTTCCCAGGACGTCCGTTCTCCGGTATCCGAACCTGGGAACCGGCGTATCCGTGTGGGGAGGAAAGATCATCCCTACAAGACTGAATATCCCGTCCCGTCCCCTGAAATAGGAGACCGAAACATCCCCGACCCGGAACGCCCGGGAGACCCGGATACCGTATTGAACCGAATCGGGCAGTTCCCCCCAGAAGGACCGGGCAGGCTCCGGGGGCAAAGAGATGGGAAAGTCGGATTCATTAAAGGGAAGGCGGTTGGGCTCATGACCCGGAATGAGAACGCCGCGGATCTCCCAATCCCCGGCATAGCCTGCAGCAGAGAGGGAAACTGACCCGATCTTACGACCCGCTCCCGGCAGGAAAAGGTAGTAGTAGTCGTAGGGCGATAGATTATCCGTGGGGTTGTTCCCGTCCACAGATCCCCAGGCATGGATCTGTTTGCCCAATCTGATTTCCCCGAACGGGGGGTACCACGCCACCGAGGCTTCCCTTACCTCCAACCGGGAACGCCTGGGGCCGGTGGACCACCGCATTTCCCACGCCAGGGTCGTCCGGACTTCCAGACTTCCCCGGCTGTACCCCAGATCCACTTCCCCCAGGCGGAAAGGGAGGGAAATCTCCCGTCCATTGGATATCCGGTAGAGATTGTAGGGATTCAGATATCCGGTGTGGAAAACCTGACCCACCAGAGCCGCAGGGAGGATCAGCACAAGGAATCTCTTCAAAAACACTCCCCGTTTTCAGGATTCAAAATGCGGGCAACCGTTTCAGGTTCCTCTCATGAAAAAGGTCGTCTTCCACCCCTGTATCCACCTGTATGTCCTCAAAAGTTAACCGCGTGGAATGGTTCTTTTGAACGTTTACCACCGAGATTTCCCGGGGAAGAAGGTAGCCCTTGACGGCGATGTAGGTGATGGTCTTTCGCTTGACCAATCTGTTCCCACGGTCATACGATTCTTCCTTCAGGGGCACCAGATCCTTCTTGGACACCCAGGTCACGTGCCGGCTGTAGGTCGAGTGTGCCTCCGGCCTGGGGAGCACCTCCAGGACGTAACACTCCACACCGTCCACCACGTCTCCGCCAAGAAGATTATAGTCGTTTTCGTTGAGACTCCGGGTCGTCATATCTTCGTAGCTTAAGTCCGACCCCATGAAGGCGTCTCCCTTCTGTCGGGCAGATATGCGCCGAATCTTCTTAAAGGCCGGCAGCCACAGGCGCATTTCATCGGGACCGTCCTCGTTTTCAATCTTTAGAAACGCCACCCCTTTGTCATCCGCCGGCTCCAGGAACCAGATCATCTGTTTTTCCGTCCCGTTCAGGGACATCGACCGGATGGTGGACGTGCGGGTGTTTCCCCGGGCGTTCGTCAACACCATCGTCAAATCCATTTTCATGTCCCGGGGCCTTTTCCGCTCATCCATCTGCCGGGCAATATCGAATCCCGTCTGTGCCGTGACCCCGGAAAAGACGAGAAGAGAAACCAAAAGGACGATACGTTCGCTCATGAACGGTCAGCTCCTTTCCTTTTCCCCTAGCCTGGTTTTCAGCATGTCGGCCAGAGAGGCCAGGAGGGTCAACGTCCCCACCGAGGTGGATACCATGGCAAAAATAATAAGTCCGCCCACATACTGCATGGGGACAAATACGGAAAACAAGAGGGAGGCGAACCCCATGTTCAGCCCCACGTTCAACAGAATGGGATACCCCACGTCCTGTACCACCTCCCGGGTCAAACGGTCAGGCGAAATGCCCGAACGGGATATGTTTCGATATTGGGCAATATAGTGAATGGCAAAATCCACGCCCACGCCAATAATGATGGAGGAAAGGACCGCTGTCACATGGGAAAGTCTCACGCCGAAAAGGCCCATCAAGCCGAAATTTAATACGACAGCCGATGTGAGGGGAATAACGGCGAGGAGTCCCCACATCGCCCGGCGAAAGAAAAACCACGATATCAGAAAGATCATGAAAATGGAAACCCCGATGCTGATGATGGCGGATCGCAACACCAGATCCACAAGCTCGCGCATAATCACCACGAGTCCGGTGATGGTGGTTCTCATATCCTCACCCACCAGGGACTGAATCATCTCCCGGGTTTCCCGGATGAACTCCACAATCATCGTGGTGGTGATATTGTTCATCAGGGCGGTGACCAGCCCCGTATGATAATCGTAGTCTACCAGCGCGCTGAAATCGTCGGGATCACCGGAGATGGAATAGAGGGTAAAAAGATTGTTCACTTTGGCCCGGGAATCGGGAATGGTTTCATAGGCGGGATCATTGTCCATGATCGTACGGTGCATCTGCTTGATGACGTCCACGATGGAAAAGGTGGTATAGACTCTCGGGTGAGAGCCGATGAACTCCTGGATGGCTTCCACTTTCCTCAATACCTCGGGAGATTTTAGATCCCCTTCAACCCTGACATCCACATCCATCACCCCGGTCATTTCATTGTTCATGAACTCGATGCTTTCGCGGATTTCGGATCCCCGTCGGAAGAACTCCGTAAAATTGACTTCCACCTTCACCAGAAAAATCCCTGCCGCAGCGATGGCCACCGTTCCCACGCCCAAAGCCAGAATCCCCTGTCGATGCCGGGCAAGATTCCGGCCGTAAAAGGACACCGCTCTTTCTAAGAAACTGGGTTGTGTGACCGCTTTTGAGGTAAGATCCCATGGGTGCCGGCCAATCATGGCGGGGAGAAACAGCGATGACAACAGCCAGGCCCAGGCGATGCCGAAGGAGATGGTGACGCCGTATCCGGTGAACTGTTCAATGGGGGCGAAGATCATGGACATGAAGGCAACGATGGTGGTGAGGCTCGTCAGAAACACGGGCAACAGCAGCCTTTCCATGGTCATGCGGACCGATTCCCTCACGTCCCTCCGGACCCGGAACTCCCGGAAGAATTTGGTCAGAATATGAACACCGTCGGCACTGGCAATGGTCAGAAGGATAATGGGCATGGACGTATTCACCATGGTGAAATGGAACTTTTCCGAACCGGTCAGTGTCACCATCCACCCCAGAAAACCGAACATCGACACCAGGGAGAGCAGTATGACTCCCCACACCAACCTCACGGCAAGACCGTAGCGGAGATTCGCGGCCAGGACAACCACCAGGATCACCACCCCAATGATAACCAGAATGACCACGTCTTCCAGAATAAGGGTGGGGATCGTCCCGAAAAGATAGGGGGGACCTCCAAAATGGACGTCGTAGCCCCCCAGAAAATTGCCGGCAATCGTCACCATGCCCTCCCGCAGCACATGATTGTCCACCCCCATATGGGGCCGGATCATGACATTGACGTAATCGCCGTGACGTCCCACGACCCGCTTTTTCAGATTGGGTACCCTGTCGAGATATTCCCGGATGTCCCGAACCTCACCGGACGTGAGATTCCTGGACGGCTGCAGAGGGGTGATTTCCAGAAAGCCCTCGTGGCTGTCCATCCTGTCCATGGTGGAAATGGAGATGACCTCGTCCACCTCCGGAAGATTTTCCAGGGCGCGACTGACATCCCATAAAGCCGCCAGCAGGGAATCGTTGAACACCGGTTCGCCCGGTTTGCCGAACGCAATGAAGGCGAGATCCGTTCTGCCGAATTCCTCTCTTACCGTTTCCCACACGATTCGGGCGTGCGTCGTCTGGGGGAGCAGTTTCATCAGGTCTTCGTCAACCACAAAATGGGGGAGTTTCCCGGCGAATTCATCGTATGCAGCCGGGAATATTCCGTCACCTTTGCCATCGGGCAATACACCTTCCACGAGCCATTTGTCGGTATACAGGATATTCCCGCTCATCCCGGCGATGAACATGGCGGAAAGGATCAGGGTGATTCCGATGACCCGTCTGGAACGGTTCAGACCCTGGTGAATAAACCAGTTCTTGAGGGAGGAACTCACACCTGTTGAGAAGTGGGAGGGAAGTGGTTTAGGAAAGGATCTCCTCCAGACGGGTTGTGACGTCGTCCGTCAGGGTAAGGAGGGGAGCCTGCAGGTTCTCATCCAGTTGCTCCAGGGATGTGGCACCCACAATGGCAGAGGAGACCTCAGGCCGTCTTAAGATCCATGCCAGGGCCAGAACGGCGGGAAACGTTCCGAGGTCCGACGCCACCCGCTTCATTTTCTCTACCCGGTCAAGATTGGCGTCACTCAGATACCGGTTCATAAACTCACTACCCCGCTTCCGCCGCCGGCTCTCTTCGGGAACCGGTTTCCCTTTCTCGTACTTTCCCGTCAACACCCCTTGAGCCAGAGGGGAATAGACGATATTGCCGATGCCCTGGGCTTTGCAGAGAGGAAACACATCCATCTCGATGTCCCGCTCGAGCATGTTGTAACAGGGTTGATTGGAAATAAACCTCGGATACCCCTTCCTCGATGAAATATCCAGTCCCTTCCGGATGTGGGAGGCACTGAAATTGGAACATCCCACATGAAGAACCTTCCCCTGTCGCACCAGAATGTCCATGGCCTCCAGACTTTCCTCCAGGGGAACCTTTTCATCGGGGGCGTGAAACTGGTACAGATCGATGGTCTCGGTACGGAGTCGCCGGAGGCTGCTCTCGCAGGCGTGAAGAATGTGTTTCTTGGAAAGGCCGGCACCGAAAGGGCCGGGGTGCATCCGGCCGCGCACCTTTGTGGCGATGACGATCTGCTCCCGGGGAAACTCCTTGAGCGCCTTTCCCAGAACCTCCTCCGCCCTTCCCTCCAGGTAAACATCCGCCACGTCAAACAGATTTACTCCGTTGAAAAAGGCATACTGGATCAATCTTACCGAACGCTTTTCGTCCACGTGACCCCCGAAGGTCAACCAGCCGCCCAGGCTGATTTCGGAAACTGTGAGTCCCGAATTTCCCAACCGTCGATATTTCATTTTCCCCCCAGCTCTGCAGACAGTCCCACCCCCACGGTTATGCCCCCGACGCCTGCATATTGAAAACCCATGTCGAGGGTGAGGGGACCCGTACGGTAGGCCACACCCAGGGCACTCCCCGTGACAATGTCCCTCCACACATGGCCCGTTCGCTGGTCGAATCGATAGGAGGAGAGGCCCCAGCGCAGAAAGAGGCTCCGGGGAAGCGAGAACTCTCCACCGATACGCCACCAGCTGCGCTTCTCCTTTTCCCACCAGAGGGCGTCCACGGAAATCTCCAGCGGCAGATGGGCAAGTCCCTTTGTCAACCCCGCACTGAGACTGGTGGGGATGACCTCTTCGTAACCGGTATAACGTTTCAAGGTGGTGCCCAAGTTTCTCACGCTCACGCCGACGACAAGATCAACCTCCGGAATCGACAGGGAAGCTCCTGCGGTAACCAAAGCCAGAGAGGCGGTCACACTCTCGATCCGGCTGTGAAAGATCCCCCCGGTTACCCCCACGTCCACCCGGCGCCACACCCTCCGGGAAGCGGACACGGACAACCACGTATCGCCGGCGGAAAACTCCCCCGTTTTGACATTCTGTTCATCCCGCCGGTCGAACTCGCCGTATCCCAGATGCCGGAGAGTTACCGCCACGGTGCGATTTCCCCACGGCATCCGCCATTCCGCCATTTCCGACTGGATGTCCACGGGATATCGTATGACGGAAAAAAGGAGGGTCCGGCCACCTCCATCCAGGAAGGAGGCCCCCATCAACAGGGCGGGATTCATCATGGATAGATCGGCTCCGCGGGCATCCGCCACGCCGCCCCCGGACATGCTCAGCGTCCGGACGTGATAGGGAATTTCCAGGGCCGTGTAGCTTCCCTGGGCAAGTCCGGTAACGGGAAACAACCCCAGGTGAAAACCCAGCAGGACAGGCGCCAGATATCTACAGGAACGAAACGGCATCCACATCCACATGAACCGTGACCCCTTTCCGGGTTTTCATGAGCGGTGAATCGGGAAGGGTTTTCTCAAGAAACCGGTGAAGATGACGTCCCTCCTTGTCCTTTTCCCTGGACGACTTGAAAATAATCTGATAGCGGTAATACTGCCGGATTCGTTCGATGGGACAGGGAGCGGGACCCAGGACCTCTATGGGGGGCGGTGCCGTTCCTATCGTCTCCCGGAATCTCATGGCCTGCCGTTCCGTCGCCTCCCTGTTCCTCCCCCTGAATTCCACCTTGGTCATCCATCCGAAAGGGGGATACATGAGTTCCCGGCGCTCATCGAGACAGAGAGCATAATACCTCTCCAGATCCCGCGTTGCCGCCAGTCTTATGGCGGCATTGTCGGGGTTGTTGGTCTGAATGATCGCCTCTCCGGGCTTTCTGCCCCGGCCCGACCGGCCCGCCACCTGGTAAATCAACTGGAATGTCCGTTCCCCTGCCCGGAAATCGGGCAAATGAATCCCCGTGTCGGCACTGATAACACCCACCAACGTCACATTTTCAAAATCGAGACCCTTGGCGATCATCTGGGTACCCAGAAGAACGTCATACTCCCGGCGGTTGAATCTTTCCAGGATCCGCACATGGGCTCCCCTCCTCCGGGTCGTGTCCAAATCCATCCGGACCAGACGGATGTCCGGGAATTTCCCCATCAGGGCCTCCTCCACCTTCTGGGTCCCCACGCCCCCCGGGAGAAGACGAATCCCCCTGCACGATTCACAGGTATCCGGCACCGGTTTGCGGTAGTTGCAGTAGTGACACTTCAGACCATGCTCGGCCTTATGATAGGTGAGGGAAATCTTGCAGTTCCGGCACATCTCCACGTGGCCACAGTCACGGCAGGAAACAATGGGGGAGAATCCCCGGCGATTCTGAAGCAGAATCACCTGTTCCCCCCTCTCCAGCGTTTCGGTGATCCGTTCGGTTAACAGCCGTGACAGGGTGACGCCGTAATCGCCCACCTCCTCCCTCTCTTTCATCATGTCCACAATGTGAACCCGGGGATATCTGGACTGTCCGTAGCGGGTTTTCAGCGGAATGTAGTTCAGTTTCCCCGTCATGTGGTCATGATAGGATTCCAGACTGGGCGTGGCGCTGGCCAGGACCGTGAGGGCATGACTTAACTTTCCTCTCATGAGGGCCACATCCCGGGCATGATACCGGGGGGCGGGAGCTTCCTGCTTGTAGGCGTTTTCCTGCTCTTCGTCCACCACGATCAGACCCACATCCCGCACCGGTGTGAAGACGGCACTGCGGGCCCCCACCACCACGGTGAACTCTCCGGCACACATCTGTCTCCACGTCCAGGCCCTCTCCAGGGTACTCATCCGGCTGTGCCAGATGGCCACCCGGTCGCCGAAGACTCCCCGGAAGCGCCCCGCCACCTGCGGCGTGAGGGAAATCTCCGGGAGCAAGACGATGGACGTCCGCCCCTGCTCTTCCGCCCGGCGGGCCAGATGGATGTAGATTTCCGTCTTCCCGCTCCCCGTCACCCCATGGAGCAAACAGGGAGTATACCGCCGGGAAATCAGTCCCGCCTCCAGCTGCCGGACCACCTTTTCCTGGTCTGCTGTGAATACCACCTCCTTTTCGATGGGGGCAAAACTGAGGGCAGATGAACCGGGGCGTTTGGGCTGCCTCACCAGGGTAACCAGCCCCTTTTTTTCCAGAGCCCGGCAAATCTGAAGGGGATTCTTGACCTCGGTTCTTAACGATTTGAGGGAAACGGTATCCTCCCTTTTCTCGAGGAATTTCATCACCCTGAACTGTCCGGGTGCCCGCCTTTCCAAAAGGGACATCTCTTCCCGGGACCCCCCGTTCAGGCGAACGCCCGTCTCCGTGGGGGGAACATAAGATCCCGTCAGGCCCTGGGGAACCGCCGTGCGCATCACCTGTCCTAAGGGGGTGAGATAATGGCGACCCACGCGGTTCAAAAGCTCCCACAGTACGCCGTCAAGAATGGGGGCATCGTCAACAACCCGGGAAATGGTCCGGGTCTTCCCCCGGAACGTCCGGGTTTTGTGGACGTTGATGATGACCCCCTGGGCCGCTCGCTTGGAACCGAATGGAGCCTGAACCCTTACGCCAATCCGGGCCACAGATTCCAGGT
>JBHIEY010000215.1:0-2759 GCA_046861835.1 Fidelibacterota bacterium
AAAGGGGGACGTCCCTTCGGAATCTATGGGTGTTCCCGCTCCCGTCAGCACCTGACCCACCTTCGACCTGTCGCTGTGGGCCAGCACATACCCTTCATCGTCCGTTATGGCGATGAAATTGACGTTCTCCTCTTTTCCCGTCTCTTCGATCAACGTCTGGATCTGGTTGCCGCTCCACATCATCCCCATCATGCCCGTGCGTGCCCCCGCCTCAAAGGCACGAATGAGGGTCTGGGCATGGGTCCGGAGGGTGGCGATCATCTGTTTCTTGGAACTGGTAAAGTTCTGGTAGGATACCATACCGAGGATCCCGGCCAGGATCAAAACGGCCACCAGGATAACAACGATAGGAAACCGCCGAACCCCGCCGGGCCTGTCCATAGGAATCTCCCACATATCGACCTCCAGGGGACCTCTCCGTCTCACACGTGTGCAGTGACCGGCATCATGGTGTACGCGTGTAGGCTTCCCGAAGTTTCGACATATCTCCCAGCCTCTCCATCAAAACCTCCCGTATGAGGTCACAGGCCTGAAGAATCTTCGAGTTGACAACCCGGTAGTAGACCCGCACGCCGTCCCGTCTCGATCCTATGGCATCCATATCCGGGGGGAATCGGGTGGGAACGGTAAGACGGGGCGGTCCCCTTTGCCGTCAATAGAGAATAAAGTCGTATCCCGTGATGTCGCTACCCGCTTCGACGGCGACGGCGCGGTACGTGGTATCCGAAGACGCGTATCCCTCCGCCGATGCCGCAAGATCGTAGGTTCCCTCTGCCACCACGAGAGTATAGGCACCCGTGCTGTCCGTGACCGTGGCAAAACTCTGGCCGGCACCCGTGGCTTCAACCATTACATTGGGAATACCCGTCCCCGAGGTGTCCCGGGCCGTCCCCGACACGTTGCCGGATATCACCTTCTTGAACGCCCGGAAAGCGGGATGCAGCAGGTAGTTCCCCGGTGTCCAGGTGATGGACCGGGAGGCATCGAAATCGACGAGTATTTCCACCAGTGCATCCTCTTGAACCGTAAAGTCCAGGTTCAGTTTCACCCCGGTCTCCTCCCCACTGGGAACTCGAAGCGGATAGGACTGTCCATCGATCACCACCTCGTTGGATTCGGACACAACGAGCCTCAACTGGCTGTACATACCGGGCTCGAGATCGTCGTCCGCGAGAACCGCCGTTGCACCGTTCACCAGATCGAGAAAATCAAACCGGGTGTTGGGCTGGGCCAGGGGGATCCACTCATCATCCCCGGTGGACACGTTCACTTCTGTGATCGTGAGAAAAATGTGCTCCACCCCCGCGGGAGGGGGAGCGTCAAACACTTCCATCCGGATTCGACCAACCCCGCTCTCCTGTTCCATACCGCATCCGGACAAAAGAAGGATGAGACCGGCCACGGAAGGGATTGTTTTCATTCCTACATCACCTCCAGACGTTTTCCTTAGGGAGCCTGCTGATGATGGGCGCATACGAGAAGTTACTTTCCCGCGCTGTGATTGGGGGTGACAGGGATCACGTCCTACGGAAGGGGTTTCCCCGGGATTGAATGATGGGTTCTCCTGGCCGGGGACGCTGGGAGATTCCTCTGTTGTTATCCGGACCGATCGTGGTTCCCCCTTGAAGATCTCCGTATTTGGTATCCGAGGAGCCTCCGGGGTGCGTCCCGAGACTTCTGGATGGAAAAGACGATTTGCTTCAAATCAATTCCCAGGAATACGCCCGGAAACCGGGCCAGTTTCTTCCGGGCCTTCTCAAGGTTCGACCTCCCCCCTTCATTCTTACCCATCGACAATCCATGAAGTCCCGCAGCGAACTGAATCAGTCCCCTCACGATGATTTCAGAATCGTCCTCCGGCCGGTCGGTCATGGTCTTCCAGACATCTTCCCATGCCTCGTGGCACTCCCAGTACTTTTCCCGGTTGAACAGTTGGATTCCCTCTTCCAAACGGTCACTCTGCTGTCTGGACAACCGTGGCTCGCGGAGACGTGAAATCTCTGAGAGCCTTCGCTTCCTTGGGGGCATGGCCGGGGGAGCTACTCGCCTTCAGGGACAACGGGCTGAACCATGCCGGTAGACATGAGTACCCATTCGCTCCTGTCAGGAGTCCGCCCCAGCTCCATCCGGTACAGTTCCCCTGTACTGGTATCAAGCATGTAATGCCAGTGGGTTCGTTCGATGCTGAAAGATTGAAGTTGGAACCGGCCGGCGGTGATGTTCTTTGCGATTTCCTCCCGGATCACGTTTTCCAGCCGGTCCATGTAGATCTTGATGGAATCTTCCTGGACTGCCGGGGTAGCGACAAGGGCGATCACACTCGCAGAAAGGAACACCCCCAGAAAGAATGCGGCGAGACTCTTTTTCATGGCTGACCTCCTCCCCGTTGTACGCGAACCCGGCAGACCACCACCGACCTGCCAGGTTTAGATATGGTGACTATCATGTCCGGTGAAATGTTCTCCGTCGGAAATCTACGATGATCTCTGATGCAAATATATTATTTTCCACTGGGAAAGATCAGAAGGAACTGAGGAGGGTAGAATGAGAACGACGGGAATATTTCTTGTCCTGGCCGGTGCCGCGATGATTGTGTTTTATGTCCTGTACGAGGTCCTTCAGGCCGTTATCCGGGTCCCCTTCCCGGTGAAGGCCGGATTTGGCTTACTGCTTCTGGGAGCCATTCTCTTCGTCATCGGTGTGATCCGGGATAGAATGAGATACTCCAGAAATAAGCCGGTGCCGAAAAGGGGGTGGGG
>JBHIEY010000216.1:0-2757 GCA_046861835.1 Fidelibacterota bacterium
CCCCACCACTGGGGACCGACGGGGACCACCATGCGGCCCCCGGGCCGTAACTGATCCACGAGCTTTTTGGGAATTTCTTCGGGGGCGGCCGTTACGATGATTCTGTCAAAGGGGGCCGCCTCAGGCCATCCCTGGTAACCGTCCCCGATGCGCACCGTGATGTTGTCATATCCCAGACGCTTGAGACGGCTTTCGGCTTCCAGGCCGAGCTCGGGAATGATTTCAATGGTGTAGACGTGGTGGACCAGCTTGGAAAGAACGGCGGCCTGGTAACCGGATCCGGTGCCGATCTCCAGAACCACATGGTGGGAATCGGGCTGAAGAAGATCGGTCATATAGGCGACGATAAAGGGCTGGCTGATCGTCTGGCCGTGGCCGATGGGGAGCGGCCCATCGGAGTAGGCGACAGACCAGAGTGATTCGTCCACAAACAGGTGGCGGGGAACGTCCTTCATGGCCTTGATTACTCTTGGAGAGGTAATTCCCCGTCCTTCAATCTGAGTGGCGATCATCCTTTCTCTTTCGTGTCTGAGCTCGGGCGGGTCGTGTATTTGACCGAAGAGAAGGGAAAAAGAAAGCCAGCACAACCCCACGGCATTGACGGGGTTCCATCGTCTGAGCTGGCCGGAAGCCATGTCATAGTGCCCTCCCGCGGGAAGGTAGAACAAAATTGACTTCGTGTCAAGCCTAACGACAGCAAAGAGCCGGCTCCCGGGGAATTCCTCCTTGCAAGTGAGGTCTGTTAGGGGGAGATTTGCGCCTTCCGGTGGGGACAAACAGGCGAATAATTGAAAACAAGATCGAAATGTCCTAAATTATCGTCCGGTATGTTGCGTTGGACCAATATGTAAAGGGGAATCTCGACCATGTCTAAGGAGAAGCAGATTGTGGCAGTCGTGGGAGGCGCGGTGGCGGGGTCCGAAGCCGTTCATCAACTCGTTCAGCACGGAATCCGTTGCGTGGTGATCGAACAGAAGGAATTGCCTTACGGCAAGATCGAAGACGGTTTGCCCCGGTGGCACGTCAAGCAGCGCCAGAAGGAGATGGAGCTCATCGACAGCCGCATCGGTCACGACCTGGTGGATTTTGTTCCCAATACCCGGCTTGGAGAAGACATCGCTTTTTCCGAACTGTACGAACTGGGGTTCAGCGCCATTCTTCTGGCCAACGGTGCCTGGAAGGACAGACCCTTTCCCATCAAGGAAATTGAACGGTTCCTGGGGAATGGATTCTGGTATCAGAATCCGTTTGTTCACTGGTTCAATCACCACCATGAGCCGGACTACGACGGGGAGGACATTCCCATTCTGGACGATGCCCTGGTGGTGGGGGGAGGTCTGGCTTCCATCGACGTGGTGAAGATTATCCAGCTGGAGCTGGTATCGCGGTCGCTCAAAGAGAGGGGAATATCCGCCGACATCGTCGAAATGGAGCGCAAAGGGATTCCCCTCACCCTGGAAGAAAAGGGTCTCAAGTGGGGCGATTTGGGCCTGAAAGGGTGTTTGCTGCTATACCGAAGGGACGTCACCAACATGCCCCTGGCCACCATTCCCCCCAACGCCTCACCCGAGAGAGAAAAGGCCATTCGCAATACGCGGCGAAAGATCCTGGCCAATGCCCGGGACAAGTACCTGTTCAGGTTCCAGGATCACCGGCAGCCTGTGAATATTCTTGTGGAAGACGGGAAGCTCGTGGGTCTCCGGATGATCGAAACCGATGTCATTGACCGCAAGGCGGTCCCGAGGAAGGGGACGGAACATGACGTCCGGGGATCCATGATCATCAGTTCCATCGGCAGCATTCCCGAACCCCTTGAGGGAATTCCCATGAAGTGGAGCACCTACGATATCGAAAGCGAACAGACCGGACGCGTGACGGGACTCAACAGGGTGTTCGGGCTTGGGAATGCCATTACGGGGAAAGGAAACATCCGGGTGTCCCGGCTCAACGCCCGTGAGATTGCTGCCGGGGTGATCGAGCATCACCTTCCCGAAGGCGGTGTGGACGTGAAGTTGATCCGGGATGAGGTCAAAAAGTGGCAGGAGAAGGCCGGCTACGACGGAGATTACGCCGCCTGGGCCAGAACCCACCGCAAGGAGTAAATCTATCCCCCCGGTTGGAGTTTCGAAACCCCTCTGGTGACTACCGCTCGCGGAGCTCCTGGGCCATGGCCCTGATATCCGTCAGATCCTGTACCATTTCGCTCCATCCGTACCAGAGGGCATAATCGGGGTTGGCATGAAAGGTCCCCTGAAACAGGCGCATCCGGTGTTTCAGGTGCATGACAAACAGGCGCTGTTCAATGGGGGTGGGAGCATCGTGAAACGCCAGGAGGTCGGGAAAGGGGTAGGCATAACTGTCGGGTTTTTCCAGGATGCCGTCCCGGTAAAGACCGGCGACGATCCGGATGGCCTGAGCTAACAGCTTATCCCCCTCACGGATGATCTCGTCACCCTTTGCCAGCTCGGCCCTGGCAAAGTTTGCCGAATGGCACTGGTTGCAGGTCTTGATCATTTTTTCCCGCTCGGCGTCAAAGCCCTCCCGCGTGAGGCGGGCCACCTGAGCCTGCTTCACCACCTCGAGCCTTCCGGTGGGATTCCCCTCGGGATCGAGAACACCCAGGGCCTGCAGGATGGTGACACGGTCCTGCCACCACGCCTCGTCTTCTCCCGGGTAGGGGGCCAGACCGTCGGTTCTCACAGCCAGAAACCCCCACGCCGTCCGCACTTCATGATCTCCCTCGGGCATATGGCAGGT
>JBHIEY010000217.1:0-2718 GCA_046861835.1 Fidelibacterota bacterium
CTTTTTCTTGCGGCGGTATCCCTTCCTGTGACTCTTTATTCACAGCAAGCGGGCTCCGACTCAGAGTTCTGGCACTCCCTTACGTCTGATGAAAAAATCGTGTTTCTCCAGGGGGTCTACAAAGGCCTCTCCGAAAGTCTCAGGGTGATGGAAGAGGGTGCCGTCAGAGAGAAGAGCAGGGATCCCTACTGGGTGCCTCCTTTCGCCCACGAACGGACAGCACAACATCTCAAAGAGTACTTCTCAGACACATTGGGTTTTGACTACCAGACCATGGCGGGGCTCCTCGATGCCTTTTATGCCAATCCGGACAACGGCCATATCGACGTCATGTCGGCCCTGCACATTCTCATGCTTCATCAGGATGGATACGTGCGACGGGCAAACGAAATGCTTTTGATGAAACAGAGGGAAGCTCTTAAAGATAGGTAGTCCGAGTTTCCGGGGAATCCGTCGTCTGACGGCGGCGCACACGAGGGCACCCTTGGTGTCCTTTTCCATGTTCCTCACAGCGGGAATACTGGTTCAGCGTTTTCTCCATCTTCCCGGATGGCTCCTGACGTTTCTGGCCGTGGCAGGCCTTGTTTTTCTCTGGTCGAGCCGGTCTTCCCATCTTACCCTTGCAGCCCTGTGGGGTCTCACCGTCCTGGGGGGAATGCTGAGGCTCGGCCAGGTTGAGGCCCGATACCGTGAAATGGACGGTCGGCTGGCACCCTTTCACGGCAAAGAGGTAACCGTCGACGGAAGGATTCTGGCCGTCTCTCCCACCCGGAGGGGATTGCGCTACCTGGTGAAGGGTGATGTTGTCAGGGACGCTGACGGACCGGTCATGACGGCCATCAAACTCCATCTGTTCACGCCCGATACCGTCCGGCTGGGGATTGGCGGGACCGTCCGCGTCGACGGCAGGTTTCGGGCGCTGAAGAGACCCAGGAACCCGGGAGAGTTCGACTTCCGGTCGTTCTACCAGCGGAGAAATATCTGGGGAGATCTGTATCCTTCAGATCCTGCGCAAATCCAGCTGATTGTACCCGATGGCAGGCGTGACCTCCGAAGTCAGATTGAACGATTCCGGTATTCTCTCAAACGTCAGTTTGATCAAAAGGTGGGCGGTCACCCGGGAGGACTTCTGACGGCCCTTATTCTGGGTATGCGCAATGAACTTCCCAATGAGATTGAAGACGATTTTGCCGACAGCGGAGTCATCCATGTTCTGGCGGTTTCCGGACTTCATGTGGGTTATGTCTTGATTATCCTGTCCGCTATCATCAAGCTCGTGAGAATTCCCTATCGCTGGGATAAACTGCTGTTGGTGGCGGCGCTCATAGGGTATGCCGTTCTTTCCGGGGGAAAACCCGGTGTCTGGCGGGCCACCCTCATGGCTTCTCTGTTTGTTCTGGCTCCCCTGGTTCAGCGGGAGGCCAATCTGTGGAATATCCTTGCCGCGTCGGCACTCATCCTCCTGATCCATAATCCATCCAATCTCTTCGATCCCGGATTTCTTCTGTCGTATTCCGCCGTTATCTCCATTGTCTTTCTCTACAGCCGTTTTCAGACCATTCTCCCCGCAAGATACCGGGTCGATTCCCTCCGGAATCCTCTGATAAAGGGGGCTGTGGCCCTGTTCATTGTCTCTCTCTCCGCGCAAATCGGTACCATACCTTTCACCTGGTCCTTTTTCAACCGAATACCCATTGCGTCCGTGGCCGCCAACATGGTTGTGGTCCCCGTCGTGGGAATCCTGGTTTCCACAGGATTTGCCGTTCTCACACTGGGAAGCGTCCTCCCTCAGGCCGGGTGGGCTCTGGGGAATGCGGCCTGGGCCCTCAGCCAGCTGACGTTCTGGTTTACCCGGGAGTTTTCCCGTCTTCCTGTGAGCTTTCTTGAGATGGGGAGCCCGTCGACTCTGAATCTGGCACAGTATGGGCTGGTCAGCGCTGCCCTGTTTCTGGTAGCGAAGAGACAAACTCGGAAGAAGGGCCTTATCGTGGGGGCTCTCGCCCTCAATCTTTTCATCTGGTGCTGGGCTCTTCAGAAGCAAACCCTCGATGTCATCTTTCTTGATGTCGGCCAGGGGGACGCCGCCGTTATCCGGGTGCCGTCACGGTTCGGGCCCTCCAGAACCATTCTCGTGGACGCCGGAAGGAAGGATTTTCTGTTCGACGCCGGGGAGCGTACCGTGGTACCCGTCATGAAGCACCTGGGAATCGACCGGGTAGATCTTCTCATCATGTCTCACCCCCACAACGATCATATTGGCGGAGTTCTGGCCGTGCTGAAAGAAATGGAGGTGGGCGAGATCTGGGATACTTATGCCCATCACCGCTCCCGGCTGTACGGGACTATCCGGCGGGAAGTATCCGGCCGGTTTGCGATGTCGTACCGGTATATGCAGGCCGGGGATTGGAGTGATGAGTTTTCGCCGCTTCACATGTTCGTCATCCACCCTGACAGCGGTTGGGCCGTGCGTCAGAAAAATATTAACAACTCCAGTCTCGTCGTGAAACTTTCCTACGGCGAGGTCGATTTTCTTTTGTTGGGAGATCTTGAGGCGGCCGGGGACCGGGAAATCGTCCCCCTGGGCCGTCTGATTCAGTCTGAGGTCATGAAGGTAGGCCATCACGGGTCCCGGACAAGCACCACGGAAGAACTGCTTCAGGCGGTTCAACCGGAGTTCGCTGTGGTTTCGGCGGGGGAGAGAAACCGGTTTAACCATCC
>JBHIEY010000065.1:0-9945 GCA_046861835.1 Fidelibacterota bacterium
AACCCCCACATCCACGGCGTCGGTGAAGGGGACCAGTTTCTGGCTGGTGTCCGATCCGCAGGAGGGAGATCAGTTGTTTGGACTGGAGGGTGTTGTGGAGTTGACCAATCTCATCTCCGGGATCGTTGTCACCGTGGGGGCCGGCCAGACGGGGATCTCGTCGCCCGATGGAACGACGGACGTGGTTACTACCAGTCCCGACGACGTTCCTGAGGACGTGGAAGAAGCGGGCGAAGAGATGAAAGAACTGAGGATCCGGTTCAAAAATGAGGATGGAGAAGAACGTGATCTGATCATAAACTATGACTAGGCCCTCCCATTTTCTTCCGTAGCCTTCTCGCCTCCGCCCGCTCCCGCCCGGGTTCCCCAATGACCCCTTCATTTCCTGTCCCTTTCCGTTTAATCCTGCCCGTTATCGCTTTGATCTGTGATACTCTGTTCGGTTCGGCCACCCTCTATCACAGGCCTCCCACAACCGCCCGGGCGGGTCAGCCTGTGGAAATGGAGGCCGTTGTCCTTGGAGACGCCACCGTTCTGGCGGCCCGGTTGTACCACAGGACACGGGGTCAGACTGCCTTTCGTGAAGAGGCGATGACGTTCACGGAAGGGTCGTGGCGAGGGAGAATTCCAGGGAGCCTGGTGGAGGTAGAGGGGGTCGAGTATGCCCTCGTTTTTCTCCTTGACGATGGATCTTCCCTCGGTTTCCCCCCGGAAGACCCCCTCAATTCTCCCTACACCCTGAATGTTGAGGCAGCCGGCGAATCTCCCGGAGAATTCGGCCGCATATCCCGCCGTCAGGAGGCACTCAAGGCCGATGTGTTGATCATCAGTCCCGAAAAGGGCGAAGCCGTCAAATCGACAGAGGTCCTGGTTGCCGCTTCTCTCTTCAACGTTCCGTCGCTGGATGTCGGTTCCGTAAGGCTGTTTCTCGACAACCGGGACGTGACTGCCGACGCCGTGGTGACACCGGAGATTCTGACCTATTCCCCACCCCTCGTGAATCCCGGTCTTCACACGGTGAGAATTGAACTGGGCAACGTGCACGGATTCCGCCTGAAACCGGTGACATGGTCATTCCCCGTGACGGGTCAGGCTACCGAAATCGTTACCCCCCTGGATGAATTCGCGTATTCCGGCAAGGCCAAATCGGAGTTTTCCCTGGACCGCGTGGAGGACGATACCCGCACCATCGGCCAGTCCACCGTTACTTTGACCGGGGGATGGCAGTGGCTCAGACTCCAGTCCGATCTCAGGCTCACCTCCGATGAAAGTCAGTTCAGACAGCCTCGAAACCGCTACTCCGCCACCCTCACATCGGGGGATAACATCTCACTGAAAGTGGGCGATTTTACTCCCGTTCTTTCGCCCTACACCATTGACGGGAAACGGGTGCGGGGACTGGGAATCGATGTGGATCTAAACTGGATCCGTTTCCAGCTCGTGCGGGGGGAACTGGAAAGGGAGGTCCAGGGCTCGCTGGGAGCCGACCGGTCCTACCGTGTTTCCGATATCATCGCCGATAGCACCGATACTCCCATCTATGTTCTGGACAGGATCGGTTACACCTTTGCCAGAACCTATCAGGCATACCGGCTGACGCTAAACCTGTTCAACCGGTTCCAGCTCGGACTGAACCTTCACAAGGCCAAGGACAATATGGAAACGGTCCGGAGGGAATGGCCCGATGCAACGTTCACCGTTCCCGATTGGAGGGACTACGTGACGGTGGCAGGGGAAGGGATCCAGGAAGGGACGTACACCTTTTCGGAGTTTTCCCAGCAAGCCCGTTACCGGCTGGCCGACAAAGAGTGGGGAGGTGACGACCCCAAGGACAACATCGTTTTCGGATTTGACGGGCAGCTATCCTTCGATGACCGGAGGCTCACCTTTCTGACCGCCTGGGCCATGAGTTTCTTGAACCGGAACATCTGGGACGGTCCCATGACGTTGGCCCAGCTGGACACGGCCATGGACGATTCCGCCGATGGATATCTGGGAAGAACGTACGACGAACAGGGGGTGGTTACGGGAAGCGGATACTCCCTCGAGGAGATTGTCGATCCCTCCATCTTCCGGGATTTCTTCATCGTAAACGCCCACATGGTTCCCCTCCTTCCCGTGGACGTGGAAGCGGCGGGCGAAAGTCCCCTGGCAGCCGTCATGAACATGCCCTCTGCCGCCTATACGTTGAAAATGCGGGCCTACTATTACGACAATACATTTCAGATTGGCTACTCCCAGGTGGGTCCTCAGTTCAGTTCCCTGGCCAATCCATATCTTTCGTCAAATGTCCGGGAATTCGACCTGTCCGACCGGATCCGCCTGTTTGATAATACCCTGACGGCCAGTTTCAGCTATAAGCACCGGGACAACAAGATATTGAGAAGCGTGGTCGATCCCTACAGCCAGAATACCGTTGTCACCAATCTTGTGTTTGCCCCGGGTGTGGATCTCCCCACGGTGACCATGAATCTCCAGTCGGTGGGACGATCCAACGGCAAGACGGAGCTCGACACCCTGGTCTTTACGAATGCGGCGGGAGAGGATTCCATTGGATTCCAGGATCAGCGTGAGGATTCCAGAACGCGTAACCGGCTGGTCTCGCTGAACATACCCATCCCGTACAGGGGCATGAAGTACAACGTCCTTGCCACCCTTAACTGGATCGATGTTCAGGACCTTCTGGTGGATGAAAGGAGTGAAGATTATATTCCGCCGACATCCACCTCGCGCTCGTTTTCCCTGGTAACGTCGGCCCGGTACGCCACGCCTCTTCAGGTTACGTTGAGTCTATCCCGCTATGTTGTGACGCTCCCCGGGCTTGCCACCCCCGGCGGAACGGCGGGCGAGTCAACCCTGACCAACGGGGGAGTTCAGTTTAGCTACACACTTGTGGATAGAGGGATAACCGTGACGGGAGGACTTTCCTACCTGAGTGTGGGCGGGATTTCCCGGTATGCCCAGGTCGGATCTACGGGGTCGGTTCAGTTCAAGCTCTTTGACGCCGTGGCCATGAAGCTGGGTTTCTCGTCGAAGATTCGGCGTACCGCGGATGAGACCAGGCTGGGAACATTGGCTATGAAATTCTCGGCGAATTATGTATTTTAATCGGGCAGTCGATTCTTTTCCATGGTCTCCCCTCTGAAGTTTATCAAGAAGAACCTCGTGGGCCTCGGTCTGACCGTAGCGTCCATAGCGGTCGTTCTTCTGCTCCATCGTCTGCATGTATTTCAAAATCTCGACCTGAAGGCCGTCGATTTTGCTTTCCGGGTCCGGGGTCCCCTTTCCGGGTGGACGGCGAGGAACGAAATCCCCAAGGACAGTCTCGATGTGGTTCTGGTAGATATCGATGACGAAACCTACCGGCTCGCCCCGTGGACGTGGCCATATCCCCGGGATGTATGGGCCCGGGTGGTTCAAAACCTCTCCAGGGCGGGAGCGAAGGTGGTGGTTTTCGATATTCAGTTCGACGCCCCCGAGGCCCGGTCGGAGCATCTAAAGGGGGTCCGGCGCGAACTTCTGCGAAGGGGAATGCGCGACCTGGTTCCGGTCCACGGCGACAGCATCTTCGCCAAGGCCATCCGGGAAGTTCAGTCCGCGGGTACCTCGGTAATCATTGCATCGAAAATCGTCGACGAGACCACCAGTTATCCACCGCAAAGTCTTGTGATGCCCAACGACATCATTCTCTCTGGCAGCCCCACCACGGGTCTGGTGGATGAGCCTCAGGACGCCGACGGATTCACCCGTCGGTATTACGTGTTCAACCGGATGAGGCACGAACCGGATCAGTGGTACTGGACCCTGGGAATGAGGGCCGTGCAGAAGTTCATCGGTTTCCCCGATGATGCTCCGGTGGAAGGTGACGTTCAGAAAGGTCGGATCACCTGGGGACCTCTTACCATTCCCACTTACGGCCGGGATCCCATGTTCCTCATCAATTTCTACGGACCTCCATCGGCATCACGAGCGGCGGGACTGGATCCGTGGAAGACATTCAACCGGTATCCCCTTTCCAGCGTCATTGACGTTATGGACGTGGACCTGAAGAATCCCGACGAGGATTCCGACTGGATGGAGTACTTCATGCTGGACAGTCCGTTCTACGGTCTCTTGGGGGAAAGTCCTTTCAAAGATAAGATCGTCATGGTCGGAGTGTCCGTCGAAGTCCTTCACGACACCAAGTATACCCCCTTCTTCGCCTACCGGGGCGAGCAACAGCTGATGCCCGGCGTCGAGGTCCACGCCAATGCTGTGCAGACGGTTCTTGACAAGAACTTCATCTCCGTGTTCGGGAGCGAGATAGGGTGGTCCTACAAGTCGTGGAAGTCCCATATGCTGCTCATCGGTGGACTCTCCCTCGTCGCCTTCTTGCTTCTGGCCTTTATGAACCCCCTCTTTGCCGGTTTAAGCATCGTGGCGGAATTGCTCGTCTTCCTGAGCGTGGGGATTGGCGCCTTCACCCAGGACGGCTTCTGGCTGGTCAAGGGTATCCTGCAGATTCTCCTGCCTGACGGGTGGCTCGACAAGATGGGGGAATGGGTGATCGTCAACACCCCCGGGTTTGGAGACTCCACCATCATTCCCATCTCCTCCCCCGTTATGGGAATCTTCCTGACCTATGGAAGCAATGTTCTGTACCGGTTTATCATGGAGCAAAAGGACAAGCGATTCCTGAAGCATACCTTTGGAACCTATGTCTCTCCCGAATTGATTGACCGGATGTACGAGGCCAAGCAGGAGCCCAAGCTCGGCGGAGATGCCGGCTATCATACGGCGTTTTTTTCCGATATCCAGAGCTTTTCGTCGTTCTCGGAAGTTCTGGAGCCGGAGAAGATGGTGTCGCTCATGAATGAGTATCTGACAGAAATGACCGAAATTCTTCTGAGCCACAGGGGAACCCTGGACAAGTACATCGGGGACGCCATCGTCGCCTTCTACGGTGCTCCCATGCCCGTGGAGGACCACGAATACCAGGCCTGCATCACTGCCCTCGAGATGGAGAGGAGGCTTAAGGAACTCCGCCACGAATGGTCCAACAACCACGAATGGCCGGGGATCGTCCACCATATGCGGCATCGCATCGGATTGAATTCGGGGGAGATGGTGACGGGAAACATGGGTTCGAATATGAGGATGAACTACACCATGATGGGGGATACGGTCAACATCGCGGCCCGGCTGGAGGCGTCGGCCAAGCAGTACGGCATTTATATCCAGGTGGCGGAAAACACCTTCAAGGCCGTCAAGGACAGATTCGAATGGAGATTCCTGGACAATGTGAGGGTGAAGGGAAAGAAGCGGCCTGTGAAGGTTTACGAATTGCTGGCAGAGAAGGGGAATCTCGATGACACCTATCAAAAGCTTCTGCCTCTGTTTCACGAAGGGATGGAGCTTTACGAAGCTCAAAAATGGGACGAGGCTCTGAAGGTTTTCACCGAGACAGAAAAGTTGGAAGAAATGTTTCCCATGCGGCCCACCAATCCCAGCAGGGTCTACATGGAGCGGTGCCGGTTTCTCAAGGAGAATCCCCCCGGTGAGGACTGGGACGGCGTCTGGACCCTTACCAAGAAGTAATTTTGGTGTAAGCCTTCCTTTTTTCAATATATACTACTGAACTTCTTGTGAGACGAATCGCAACGGGGTGGGTCAAGTCTCATTTTTCCTTTTATGTTGAACAGCAAGTGTTGACAAAGGGCTCCCTTTCCTTTTGTATTGGGCTATTGTATCCACCCAATCTTTTATCAGCAGTATCCCTTTTCTGAAACGGAGACCTGCACCATCATTGATCATTATGGATACTGCGGGATGCACTCTGTAAATAGCAGTTACCGTTGATTACGACAGCACTGCAGAAAAATGACAGCATTTGTCCCGCTGAATTGATGGAATCCAATGGCATCAGGCCAGGCCCATTTCATAGGTGGTCTCGTTAATGAGGACATACCGAATGCGTCTAAGAAGTTTCCTGGTGATTCTGTAAAAGTTGGGCCTCTGTTTCGTGAGACTGTCTGTTAACCTCCTTTCCAGTAGCCTCTCCATCATCATCAACAAGCAACACCATCGCTCATCTGGTTTTTGGCAAACGGCAGGAACGTGTAACGGAAATCGTGTGCGCAGCTAAATTCTGGGATCTTGCAGGAGCCGCAAAACAGTATCCAAAGAAAGCCTATCAACTGGATCCCGCCGTACCTTTGCCGAGCCGATACAGGCTCCACCAGAACTTCCCGAATCCCTTCAATCCTGCTACCACACTCCGTTATGAAGTTCCGACTGAATCGCACGTTGTCATCTCCATCTATAATCTCTTAGGTCAGGAAGTCGTCACACTTGTGAATGAGAAAAAGGTTGCCGGGTACTATCAGGTCACCTGGAATGGGAGGGATGACGGGGGCCGTCAGGTATCCTCCGGGATCTATTTCGCCCTCATGCGAGGTGAGGGTTTCCGGAAGCACAAGAAACTCCTGCTGGTCAGGTAGTTATTCCATATAAAGTTTTCTTCTGTAGAGGTTCCTTTCTAATTTCCGTCGGAGGATTGTCCTATATGCCCACAGAGATCAGAGGAAGGATTCTCTGGGTGGATGATGAGATTGAACTTCTGAAACCCCATATCCTCTATCTCGAGGAACGGGGATATGAGGTGGATCAGGTGACCAACGGCAGGGATGCTGTTTCTGCCGTCCGGGAGACCGATTTTGATCTGGTTCTCCTGGATGAAATGATGCCCGGCATGGACGGGATTGCCACCCTGAAGGGGATCAAGGACGTCCGTCCCTCCCTCGATGTCATCATGATAACGAAGAGCGAGGAAGAGTGGCTCATGGATGAGGCCCTGGCGGAAAAGATCACGGACTATCTCACCAAACCCGTTAATCCCAGTCAGGTTTTCTTAGCCTGCAAGAAGACCCTCGAAGGTGAGCAAATCATTGAAGAGAAGGCAGCTTCCACCTACCTGAAAGAGTTCAAGGAAATCGAGGCCGCCCTGAGCACCGATCTCACCGTTGACGACTGGTGGAGTCTCTATCTGAAGCTGGTCCAGTGGCAGCTGGAATTGGACGAGCGGAAAGATCTGGGACTGGGGTCCATCCTGGACGAACAGATGAAAGACGCCAACCGGAAGTTCGCCCGGTTTATTGAAGAACGGTATGCCCACTGGCTTCATTCATCTCCCGAAAAGCGACCCACCCTTTCACCCGATATTCTGCCGCACGTCATCGTGCCCGACCTGGCGTCAGGTGGGAAGATTTTTCTTCTGGTGGTCGACTGCCTGCGGCTGGATCAGGCCCTCACTATCATGAATCAAGTGGGGCGCTACTTCAAGGTGAAACTGGACTACCATGTCTCCCTTCTTCCGTCGGCCACCCCCTTTAGCCGGAACGCCATTTTCAGCGGCCGTTTCCTCTCCGAGATACAGAAACGGGAATCGGCAATGTGGCGCACCATGACCTCCAGCGATCAAAGCATGAACCGCCATGAGTCCGACCTCATGGCCCAGACCCTCTCCCGCTCGGGTCTCGACAATGCTTCCACTTACTACTTCAAGGTAAACGCATCGAGAGAAGGAGCGAGTTTTGTCCGCCGTTTGAGGGAATACCAGGATACATCGCTCATCGCCCTGGTCGTGAATTTCGTCGATCTGTTAACCCACCACCGTTCCGAATCGGAAATTCTTCTGGAAATGATGCCCGATGAAGCCGGTTACCGGTCCACTGTCAGGACCTGGTTTGAGAACTCCTGGTTGTTTGAGGTGTTGAAAACGTTGAGAGAGATGCCCCACAGGATCATCCTCACCACCGATCACGGAAGCATCCGGGTTCATAAAGGGGTGCGGATCCTGGGCGACAGTCAAACTTCCACCGGGGTCCGGTACAAATACGGCCGCAATCTCAACTGTTCCGGGAAGCATGCCCTGGTGATCAAGCGCCCCGGGGACTACTTCCTGCCGGAAATGACGACCGGAACGAACTATCTTGTGGCGAAAGAAGATGTCTATTTCGTCTATCCCACCGAGTATCACAAGTACTTGAAACTGTATCAGGGAAGCTTCCAGCACGGGGGCATCTCCATGGAGGAGATGCTGATCCCGCTATTTACCCTTACCCCTCAATAGTGGCTTTCAAGACCCTGACTTCCCGCTCTGCCGAGGAGACCCGGAAGATCGCTTCCCGGTTCGCAGAAACCCTGGTTCCCGGCGATGTGGTGTCCGTGGAGGGAGAGCTGGGAAGCGGCAAGACGACGTTCATTCAGGGAGTTGCCCGGGGACTGGGCGTCCTCGATGTGGTGAATTCCCCCACATTCAAGCTGGTGAGTGAATACGAAGGGAGGGTCACGTTTTATCACATCGATTTCTACCGGGTGACATCCGAGCAGGAACTGCTCAATCTCGGCATCGAACATTACCTTCTGGGGGACGGGATATCGGCCATCGAGTGGGCAGACCGTTTTCCCCGCTTCATCCCCGACGGGGCCCACCGGGTGGTGTTGACGGCCTCCTCGGAAGGGGTGAGAGAGATTGCCATGGGGAGGGCGATCCTTCGTGAATCTGCTGGCGGTTGAAACGGCCTCTTCCGTTTGCGGGATCGCCCTTTTCCTTGAAGGGAAACTGGCGGGAATTGTGGAAGAGGAGGTGGGCCGGCAGCACTCGGAAAAGCTCCCCCTCTATTTCGAGCGGTTACTTGGCACGCGGAGGGTAAGCTTGATGGACCTTGACGGCATCGCCGTCTCCATCGGACCGGGATCCTTTACGGGTCTTCGAATCGGGTTGAGTTTCGCCAAAGGTCTGGCGTTCAGCCGTCAACTTCCCATAGCGCCTGTTCCCACTCTTGAGGCCATGGTTCGTCACGCCGCACCGTCAAGGAGGAGAGTGCGGTGCGTCCTTCATTCCCACCGCGATTTCGTCTACGTCCAGGATTTCTCCGGGACCGGAACCGAACCGACCGGCCCTCCGGTCTCGGCTCGCTGGGAAGAGGCGGTGGGGAGCCTACCGGATGGTTCGGTGATCTGCCAGTACGGATGTGACGAGCTTCTCAAACGGACGCAATCCAACTTCCCGGCGGTGCCGGTCCGGCCGTCAGCCCGGGGCGTAGGCGAGGTGGCGCTCACCCGGTTTGACCGCATTAAGAAGATCGATTTCCACGACTTGGAACCCGAATACGTGTCCCATTTCCCCCCCTCCATGCCTGAAAAATGAACCGGTAACCTCTAACGTCCAACGTCTAACGTCGAAGACCGAACCTTGAACGTCCGGAGCATAACGTAAGGGGTAGGGCGTGGGGTGACGAGTGACATCTGCCCGTTCAAGATCCTGTCTCATGTTTTGGAATATTCACCTGAATTGCGGAAATTGATCTGACATGTCCGCATGGTTTAAACGTCAGAAGGAAAAGCTCACCACGACCCGGAAGAAGAGCATTCCCGACGGTCTGTGGGAGAAGTGCAAAGGGTGCGAGGAGATTCTCTACCGGCGGGAGCTTGCGAAATCGCTGTGGGTGTGTCCCAGGTGCCAGTATCACTTCCGGCTTCCTCCTGATGGGTATCTTCGCATGCTGTTGAACGGTGAGCCCTATGAGGAGCTGGATAGCCGTTTGCGATCGGCCGATCCCTTGGGCTTCAAGGCGCGGAAAAGATACGTGGATCAGCTGGGGCAGGCGGTGAAGGCATCGGGCAGGAATGAAGTTATGACGACGGTTGTGGGATCGTTGGACGATCACCAGGTCATCCTGGCCATCATGGATTTCTCCTTCATCGGGGGAAGCATGTGTTCGGTCGTGGGAGAGAAACTCTCCAGGGCCGTCGACCGGGCCATGGAAGATTCGCTGCCTCTCATAACCATTTCGGCTTCCGGAGGAGCAAGAATGCAAGAGGGGATATATTCCCTGATGCAGATGGCCAAGACGTCCGCCAAGCTGGCCCGGTTTTCCCAGTCCGGAGGGATGCACATTTCCA
>JBHIEY010000218.1:0-2705 GCA_046861835.1 Fidelibacterota bacterium
GCCGTCACACCGTCGAGATGATTGATGAGCGGGATCCCGGTTCCCTTCCCTGGCAAGATCTGGGGGTGGACGTGGTGGTGGAATCGACCGGGGTGTTCAGAACACGTGATACCATTCAGCCCCACCTGGATGCGGGTGCCCGGCGGGTGATCCTGACCGTCCCGGCCAAGGACGAAATCGATTATACGGTGGTCATCGGAGTCAATGATGACGGGCTGAAGCCCGAGCACAGGATTATCTCCAATGCCAGCTGTACCACCAACTGTCTGGCGCCCATGGCGAAGGTCCTGAACGACGAATTTGGGATCGAGTACGGGGTGATAAACACGATCCACGCCTACACCAACGACCAGCGCCTGGCGGACGTCCCTCATACGGACTGGCGACGGAGCCGGGCGGCGGCGGAGAATGTCATTCCCACCAGCACGGGGGCCGCCCGGGCGGTGGGGAGGGTGCTGCCCGAACTTGAGGGGAGACTGGACGGCATCGCTATGCGGGTGCCCGTACCCGATGGTTCGGTGGTCGATTTTGTCTGTCGGCTGAAAAGGGATGTGACCCCTGAAGACATCAATGGTGCGGTGAGGGAGGCATCAGAATCGGACCGGATGACAAAGATTCTGGAGTATTCCACCACTCCCATTGTCTCCACCGATATTATCGGGAATCCCCACTCCTCCGTTTATGACGCGCCCTTCACAACGGTGCTGGAGGGGAATCTGGTCAAGACGGTCAACTGGTACGACAACGAATGGGGATATTCCAACCGGGTGGTGGATCTTATCGATATTCTTGAGCGCTGGGACGGGGGTTAGGAATCGTTATCTGGAGGATAAGAGAATGGCCGATGAAAAGAGCGAAAAAACGTCCGCCCATTCCATGGTGAGCGACAGGGAGAAAGCCGCCATCATGAGGAAGGCGGATCCCAAAATCCGGGATCTGATCGCCGGTCTTGAGTATCAGATAGAGCGATTTACGGAGATCGGTCTGGCCCTCTCGAGGGAGAAACAGATGCCCAAAGTGCTTGAAATGATTATCGACGAAGCCAGACGGATCACGAATGCCGATGGCGGAACCCTCTACATGATGATTGACGAGGGGAAACGGCTGAAGTTCGAAATTATGCAGACGGGCTCCAAGGGGATCCGGTTTGGGGGAACCGCTCCCGATCCCGTTCCCGAGTACATCTATCCGGTCAAGGTCTACGACCCTGAGACCGGGGAGCCGAACATCCACATGGTTTCGGCCTACGTGGCCCTGACGGGTGAGACGGTCAATATTGAAGACGCTTACGAGGCGGAGGGATTCGATTTTTCGGGTACCCGCGCTTTCGATAAGAAAAACAAGTACCGCTCCAAATCGTTTCTTACGGTTCCCCTCAAGAATCATCTGGACGAGATCATCGGCGTGATCCAGTTGATCAATGCCCAGGACCCCAATACGGGGGAGATTATTTCCTTTTCCGAGGACAAGCAGATGTTGGTGGAATCCCTCTGCAGTCAGGCTGCCGTGGCCATCACCAACAAGCAGCTCATTCAGCAGCTCGAGGACCTGTTCGAGTCGTTTATCCAGGTGATTGCCGCCGCCATCGATGCCAAGTCTCCCTACACGGGGGGCCACTGCCAGAGAATTCCCGTCATAACCCGTATGATGGGGGAGGCCGTAAACCGGACGAAGGAGGGTCCCTACGCCGACGTCTTTTTTGACGATGACACCATGAAGGAATTGATGATTTCCGCCTGGCTCCACGATACCGGAAAGGTGGCAACGCCCGTGCACGTCGTGGACAAATCCACCAAGCTGGAAACGATCTACGACCGGATTCACGATGTAGAAACCCGGATTGAGATATTGAAACGGGACGAAGAGATTCGCTACCTCAAGAAGCGGGAAAGGCTCCTGAAAGAGGGAAAGACCGCCGAAATCCGGAAACTCAGAAAACGGTTCAGGGAGCGGGTGGCTCGCCTGGAGGACGACCTTGAATTCTTGCGGACCGTCAATATGGGCGGGGAGTTCCTGTCCAGGGAAAAGAAGGACCGGATCCGTAAGATTGCCGGGTACCGCTGGAGAGCCAACGGTGAGGCCAGACAATTTCTCACCGATGACGAGGTCTACAATCTGTCCATCTCGAGGGGCACCCTGACCCCCGAAGAAAGGAAGATCATCAATGATCACACGGTGGTCACCCTCGACATGCTGGAAAAACTGCCGTGGCCAAAAGGGTTGAAGAATGTGCCGTTATACGCCGGGGCCCATCATGAGAAGCTTGACGGCACGGGATATCCCAAGGGGCTTAACGCCCAGGAGATTCCCATTCAACCGCGAATTGTGGCCATCGCCGACGTCTTTGAGGCTCTTACGGCGAAGGACAGGCCCTACAAGAAGGGGAAAACGCTGTCCGAGACCATCCGGATCATGACCTTCATGCGGAATGACTATCACATCGATCCCGACCTGTTCGACATTTTCCTGAAGGAAAAGGTGTATGAAACCTACGCTAAGGAGTATCTTCCCAAAGAACAGATTGACAAGGTCGAGGTATAAAGTTTTTCCTTTTTTTCGGCGGAGAGAACGAGGCCCCGTTTGTGAATCACAGTGACCTTTTCTTCCGGCACTTCTTTTGGCGCAAAAGAAGTGCCCAAGAAAAACGTCGCTGCGGAAAGATGCGTCATCGCCGATTTGCTCGCCGAGGCAATCAGCTGAACTCC
>JBHIEY010000219.1:0-2689 GCA_046861835.1 Fidelibacterota bacterium
CCAACCCGGTGAATCTGACCCACCATCCCCAGAATGATTATTTCGGGGACATATCTTCCGACGATACCAGAATCGTATTCGCGTCGGGGGATTCGCCCCGGGACATTTACGTGATGGACGCAGACGGGAAGAACCGCATGAACCTGACCCATTCCGACGCGTGGGATTACCGGCCGAGCTTCCAGCCCCTGCCGTGATTTGACGGCGTGGCGAAGGTGTTGTAAATTATCCTGAAAAAGGCTCTCAGGAGCCTGTGCCGGGCCGCCGCAGTTCCGGGCGGGCCGACATCATTACAGACTGGGGGGGCAATCATGAGAAACTTACAGGTACTTGTTCTGTTTCTGGCTGTGTGCCATCTTCACGCCGGTTCCGACGGAGAGCGATCGTTCAGGGATTCAGAGAGCAGCAGGAGCCGGTTACGAAGTGACCTTCCCCTGAATCCCCTGGTGGAGGAGATGGTCGCCATGGTCTCCGAAGCGGAGCTGTTGGCCAACCTGGAGGCCCTCGTGGGGTTTCATACCCGGCATACGTCGTCGGATACCGCGTCTCCCGATACGGGGATCGGCGCGGCGAGGAATTTCATTTTCAGCAAGTTCCAGGAATACGGCCAGGCGGGTGGGGGGAGCCTGGAGGCGTCCTTTTTCGTTTTTCCGGCCACCGTTTGCGATATCTACAACGGTGCCCATAAGAACGTCCTGGCCACCATTCCGGGGACGGTCACTCCCGGACGAATCTTCATTGCCAGTGGACACATGGATGATAGAACCGTGGATCGCTGCGACTACACATCGTTTGCCCCGGGGGCGAACGACGACGGCAGCGGTACCGTGGTCTCCATGGAACTGGCCCGGATTCTGGGTCAATTCACCAATGCCTTCGAAAGCACTCTGATCCTGATGACGGTGACGGGAGAAGACGAAGGACTTTTTGGCAGCCGGGCGTATGCAGATTGGGCCCTGGAAAACGACCTGGACATTGACGGGATGATTACCAACGACGTGGTGGGAAACATTGAAGGGTGCGTGGATCCCTCCTGTCCCGGCGGGGAAGAGGATCTCATTGTCGATTCTACGAGCGTCAGGCATTTTTCCGGTGGACCGTCCACATCGACGTCGCGCCAGCTGGCGCGATACATGAAGCTCAAGGGGGAGCGGTACGTCACCGACGTGGAGTGGACGGTGAACCTGATCCCGGCCATTGACCGGCCGCGACGGGGAGGGGACCATATGCCCTTTTACGATAACGGCTATCCCGCGGTACGATTCACCGAGCCTCACGAGTTTGGCGACGGGACGGGCCTGAACGGCCGCCAGCACAACGAGATGGATCTGGTGGAATTCATGAACATGTCCTATCTGGCCCGGATTGTCAAAACCAATATTGCGGGATTGGCCACCCTTGCCATGGCTCCAGACAAACCCACCGGTCTTCAGGCCGAGGACAAACAAACGGGATCGGAGATTCTGTTAACCTGGCCCCGGACGAATTCCGAGCCCGATTTTGCCGGCTACCGCGTGGCCTACCGGGTGACCTACCCGGAAGAATCCCTTTTCTATGATGACATCCTCAATGTGGGAAACGTGAACGAGTTCACCCTGTCGGGGCTGAGACCGAATGTTCCCCTGTACGTGAGCGTCTCCGCCTATGACACTTCGGGAAATGAGAGCGTTTTCTCCGATGAAGTGCTGGCGACACCCACGGTGGTGGAGGGGATTTCCGTGACGCCCACCTATGCCACCCCGGGCGTCGATTCCGTGGCGGTCTCTGCCGGGGTTGTCAGCAGGACCGAAGGGGTGAGCCTGCTCGCGGAAATTGAGCTCTCCGACAGCACGCTGCTCGATTCCCTCGTGCTTTTCGACGACGGGGAGCACGGCGACGGCGAAGCGGGCGACAGCCTCTTTGCCAACCTGTGGCCCGTTCCCGTCGGGGAGGAGAGAAACTACTTCGTCAATCTTCGCATCGCCGTCGCTTCCGGCGACAGCGTGATCGAGTCTTTTCTTCGCCGGGTTGCCGTGTTTACCTCGGTAGGTCCTGTCGTTCTGGACGGGATCTCCTTTCTGGGAGATTCCATTCCCGACCCCGGGGACAACATCCTATACTGGATCGATTTGAGAAACGACGGGACGACGGCGGTGGCAACGGAAGTGACAGCTGCCATCGACACGGACAGTCCGTGCGCCGCCTACGTCACACCCGCCGCCTATGCTTTCGGCGAGATCGATCCCGGAGAATCCGAACGGGGCGGCTACCCGTACCGGACGGAGATCGGTGAGGAATGTCCACCGGGGACGGAGATACCCGTTTCCGTATCCATATACAGCGGCGAGTATCCGTTCTGGAGTGACGCATTCTCCCTGAAAGTGGCGGGTGCGGTTGAGGTGGAAAACGAAGTCTCACTCCTTCCGGACCGGCACGCCCTTTCTCCCGGCATCCCCAACCCGTTTAATCCCACCACTACCATTGAATACGCCTTGCCCAAAAGCGGATTCGTTACGCTGACCGTCTACGACATAAGGGGAAGAGAGGTGGAGCGGTTGATTTCCACACATCGTCAGGCGGGGCGGTATTCGGTGAGGTGGCAGGGCGGAAGTTTTCCCTCGGGAGTGTACCTCATCAGATTGGAGGCCGGGGACTTCAGCCAGACCCGGAAGGTAGCGCTGATCAAGTAAGACCGGCTGCCGCCTCCTCC
>JBHIEY010000066.1:0-9838 GCA_046861835.1 Fidelibacterota bacterium
CACTTCAGCGACGCTTACGGGCGCAAACGTAAAAAGGGTGATATCGTGGTCGTCCTTCAACGCCTGAAGTGACCAGGCAGCCACGGCTCCCGCACCGCCTCTCCACCGGGTGCCAGGATGAACGACGGCGATCTTTCCGGACAGATTGGTAGAAGACAGCGATTCATCGTTTGGCGTCCGGCGTGAGCGATCTCTATGCATCATCGCCTGCACATGTCCGCAGTTACCGGCAACAGACATTTGGGTCAAGGAGAGACTTGAACCCCCCTCTTTTTGTTCTTCTACTCGCCCAGCATTTCCTCCAGCGTCGGGATGTATTCGGCTCCCGCCTGAACGGTAATGCTGGAGCCCTCAAGATCGTCCCCGATGGGTTCGGACCGGCCCCCAAGGTTTTCGGCAAGAAAGATATCGGCAACGGCATTGAAAGACATCCGGTTCTCCGGGCGCACAAATCCATGTCCCTCATCGGGGTAGACCACATAGGTGACGGGAATATTCTTCTCCTCCATCGCTTTCACGATTTGATCGGATTCCGTCTGCTTGACCCGGGGATCGTTCGCTCCCTGGCCAATCAGCAAAGGTTCTTGAATTCTCTCCACAAACGTCAAGGGAGAGCGGGAATCGAGAAACTCTCTCCCCTCCTCCGTTCGGTGATCCCCCACCCTCGACGTGAACAGGTTCAGCATAGGGGCCCAGTATGGGGGAATGGTCTCCAGAAGCGTACGAAGATTGGATGGACCGACGATGTCCACCCCGCAGGCAAAGACACCGGGCGTAAAGGTTAACCCGACGAGCGCGGCATATCCGCCGTAACTGGCTCCCATGATGGCTATCCTTTCCCTGTCGGCGATGCCTTCGTTGATCGACCAGTTCACGGCGTCGATGAGATCGTCGTGCATCTTCCCTGCCCATTCCCGGTTGGAGGCATTGATAAAACCCTTCCCGAATCCCGTGGAACCCCGGTAGTTGACGCTCAAAACCGCATACCCGCGGTTGGACAGCCACTGATGGTAGGAATTGTACCCCCACGAATCGCGGGCCCAGGGGCCCCCGTGCACGAGAAGGACCATGGGCAGCGGTTCGTCCGGGCGGGCGTCCCCGTCGGGGTCGGTCCAGGTGGGAAGGGTGAGATAGCTGACAAGGTTCAGGCCGTCTCTCGACTCGATAATCACGGGGTGCATTTTAGAAAGTTTTTCCCTTTCCAGTTCGCGGCGGTTGGTGAACAGGAACGTGGCCTTTTTCTTGTTTCGGTCATAGAGATAGTACCGGAGCGGAGCGTCGTCTTTTTCGTAGGCAACAGTCCAGACATTGTCATCGAGAGAGCGGCTGGTGACCTCCAGATCACCATCCTCCACCGTCGTGAGATAGTCCATGTCCGGCCGTATCGATTCATCCAGGATCCACCACTGCCTGCGCGTGAAATTGGTGGCGGCAGCTTCGATGGTTTTCTCTGTGGGATGAATCATGATGTCGCTCAGATCGGCCCTGGGATCTTCAAAGATGACCTGTTTTTCCCCTGTCCCGAGATCCAGGGACACGAGAGCAGCCGTATTCCGGCCGCGGCTGTCTATCATGTAAAGTACGTTTCCTGTCTTGTCAAACGTGATGGGCCAGGTGGTCAGCATATCCTCCATGGGAATTCTGTCGAACGATTTCCACTCTCCCTTCCCATCCGGGACGAACATTTCATTCCCGCCGTCAGCCGTCATTTGCACGGCGTAGCGGATATTGAAATCGTCATCGGTCTGAAAACCCAGGAATCTGTTATTCTGTTGAACCAGGTCCATGGCGCCGGTGATCGTGTTCAGCCGGTAAATATCGTGGAACCGGGGATTACGGTTGTTCAAGCCGATCAAGATTTCGTTGGGAAACTTGTAGCTCACCTCCTGAATCTGAGCCCTTGGCCTGAGTTTCTTACCGTTGGGGAGGGTTACGGGGGTATTGTCAGGACCGATGATCTCTTCAAAAGGGGTGAGATTCCTGTCTTCTGCGGTTCTTACATTCACCGCATGGACTTGCCAGTTTTCGTCACCGGCCAGGTCCTGCAGGTAAACGACCTGTTCGTTGTTGTACGCCCAGAAGTAGATGCGAATTCCTCGCAGGGTATCTTTCGTCACCGCGGTGGCCGCCCGCGGATTATCCACGGGTGCCACCCATACATTCATAACGCCGTTGAGGGGGGCCAGGTAACCGATCATCCGGTGGTTGGGACTGATTCTTACGGACGATTTGTCGGGATTACCGAAAAGCACCCGCCGGGACAGCAGCCTGGCCTCCCGGGCGCATTGGGTAAGACCCAGTACCAGGCCCAACACGACAAGGATCAAAACGGATCGATTAGGTCTTATCTTCATGGCTTCATCCTCACCTGGAAAAACGATTTCATTCTCCTCTCCCGTGGGGAGAAAAAACCACTACCCGGGTGAAATCGCCGGACGTCGGTCCATCATGGGCAGTCTCATCCTGAAATTAGGAAAGCCGGAACTCTCTTCCCAGTGGATCCGCTGTCCCTATAGGTGGGCGTAGTCGTACCGGGGGGGGGAGGTTGCCCCGCTTGTGAGTGTCAGTCCCGGGGATTAGCTACGGAATCCTAACCGGCAGGAGGTGGTATTTCCACTCCAAGCTGTCTCAAGATGCCCGACACACCACCGTCGGGTCCGACATCCCGTACCAGGAGAGAGGTGGCTTTCCCACCCTCCACGGTAAACTCGGGATGTTCCACAGGAAGCTGAACGGTTCTCCCCGTGGCCTTGATTATGGGGATGCCCAGGTTGGACAGGTCCAGGTCGTTCAGATGTGTCCCTGTGATCTGGATCGTGGTTCGCACTCTCCCCTCGGCTTCCTCCAGTGCGCTCAAATTGAAGGAAAAATCCGGGAGGGCTTCCTTCATTCTCCTGTGCAGGTCGAGCCATTCCCCGCCGCTTATGGGCTCAGGTACGGGTCCGATGAACGTGAAGTCATCAGACATCAGACTTTCCGCGTCTTCGTATCTGCCTGCCTCTACCAGATTCATTATTTCACCGGCAAGTTCGACATTCGTCACGAGTCTATCTCCTTTTTGGTTGTCGTTGATATTCTTTCCTCTGGGAAACGATTTCCGGAAACTGCCACCCACGCCCGTTCACCCTTGCCCGGGCGTCCCGTCCCGGACCACTCACTCATACCAAGTTTGTCCCGATCCGTGGACCTGCTTGCGGACGTCACGTTTCGGCCTCAAGAGAAACCGATAGCTGACTTCTTCAGTTTTCAACTCCCCAGCTTGCGGCTCAGTTTAGACATTCGTTGAGCGCAATACAAGGAACTTATCCGGAATCCCCCGAAACTGTCGTGCTTCCCTGCTCCCTGTCTCCGGTCGGTGATTATCGAAGAAGGACCATCTTCCGGGTCCGGGTGAAAGCTTCCCCCGGGCCCGCCGTGGAAATCCGCACATCCAGTTCCGTCCCACCCCACGAATCTGCGGCCCGGCTCCTCCACTTTCCGGACGAGAATCGTGACCCAACCCTACCCCCCGACGAAGGAACCTCCGACTTTACGTATCGTTTAAGTCTTCGTAAATTCTCTATCCAAAACCTCAAAACCGATGTTCCCAGTCCGGTTGTCCGGGGACGAAAGGAAGAGAAGATGCCAAGTGGGAAACATCCAAATCGCCAGAAGACCGGGGGTAATGCCAAACCGGAGACACCCCGTCGCAACAGGATCCTAAAGACCACCCTAAGAAAGGGGCGGGCACCGGTGGTCCTGGTGGGTGCTCTTGTCGTACTGGTGGCCCTCGATTCCTATCTCCTTTTTTCCCAGAGCCCGGTAAAACCTCCGTCGGGGGTTGAACTGGAGTCTGCCCCTCCCATGATCAAGGTCACCCCTGAAGTTTACGATTTCGGCACGGTCAGCCAGGCGGAGGGAGTGGTAACGGGCGAGTTGACCCTGGAAAACATGGGCGGAAGCGATCTGATCATTACCGGACTGCGCACGTCCTGCGGATGCACCCAGGTTTCCCTGATTAGCGAAGGGAAAATGAGCCTCCTCTTCGGGATGCACAGCAGGCCCCTCCAATGGAGGGCGGAGATTGCACCCGGTGAGAAGGCTCAACTCAAGATCTTCTATAATCCCAACGTTCACAGCCAGTTGCGAGGACCGATCACCCGCAAAATCCAGATATCGTCCAACGATCCTGAGAATGCAACCTATGAAGTGACGGTTCAGGTGGTTCAAGTGGGGTAATGAATGAGGGTAGGACGATCCTGGATCATTGGGATCTTCGGGGCGATCCTGCTCATTTCCGGGGTGAGTATCTACACCTGGTACGGTCTGGACAAGACGCCCCCGCCCCGAATCGAAATCATCCCGGACTCCCACGACTTTGGAGTGGTCCCTTACCGGGCGGTGGCGAAGTACTTCACTCTCAAGAACCGTGGGGGAAGCCTCCTTCGGATAACCGGCCTTAGCACTTCCTGTGGATGCACCGAAGCCACTGTCGAGAAAGAAGAGCTCCTGCCCGGTGAAGAGACCCGCCTTCTGGTAACGTTCGACCCAAACCTCATGAGCGAGCCGGTCGTAGGGAAGATCTACCGGGTTGTCTACGTGACAACCAATGATCCATCCCTGCCGGAGGCGGAGATTGAGATCCGCGCAACCGTTGAAGAGGGCGGTGAAAGCTAGAGCCCCCGCCCCCCTCCCCGGCCGCCGGGTCGTAGCTGCGGTCGCATCGGCCCTTCTTGTCCTTCTTCTTCCCCGGTGGGCTGACGGATCGACCCCTGAAGACGCCACGGTTTACGACAATGAAGCGTGCAGCGATTGTGCCCGTTACATTAACGGGAGACTGATTCCCCTTTTACGGCAGCTTGGGGTCCCGGAGGTCACGAAGAAGGACTACATCAATGACCGGTCGGTACGGCGGGAATTGGTTGAAAGGGGCAAGCGCCTGGCGATTCCCCCCGAGCTTCAGGGGCACTTTACCGTCTTTATTGGTGAGGAAGTAATCCTGGAGGGTCACGTGCCCGAGGGAATCATCCGCGACCTGCTCCAGAGGCCGCGAGATGGCATCACGACACTGGTCTATCAGGACGCCATGGGAGAAAACGTGACCTCCTACAAGGTGTGGGCCTTTAGAGGGCCGGTAAAAGAGTTTCCCGTCACGACGCCCGTTACGGAGTATCTGGACTGGTTCGCCGCGAACAAGGACGATCTGGATGCGCCGAAAGGGCTCTGGAATGCCTCCCAGTTCATACCCTTGATTGTAAGTACGGGACTCCTGGACGGAATCAACCCCTGTGCCTTCGCTGTGTCACTTTTTTTTATCGCGTTCCTCTTCACGATCAAGCGCACGAGAACCGATATTGCCAAGGTGGGGGCCGTCTACGTGGCGATGATCTATCTCACCTATCTGGGCATCGGCCTTGGTCTTCTCCAGGCTCTGGTTCTCACTGGAGCACCCCACCTCATGGCAAAACTGGGATCGGGACTGCTCATCGCCCTCGGGCTGGTTAACGTCAAGGATTATTTCTGGTACGGACGCTGGTTCACCCTGAGTCCCTCGGGAAAGTTGCACGAGGCAAGTATGACGTGGCTCAAGAAAGCCACACTCCCGGCCACAGCATTGGGAGGATTCCTGGTAGGATTGTGCACCTTCCCCTGCAGCGGGGGAATCTATGTGGCGGTGCTCGGCTTGCTGTCCGCAAGAGCGACGTACTGGATGGGAGTCGGGTATCTCCTCCTCTATAACCTCATGTTCGTTGTCCCGCTGATCGCCATTCTTGTGGGATTTTCCAACCGCCGGGCGATCGGAAGGCTCTCCCGGTGGGAGGTCTCCCGGAAGCGGGAGGTCAAACTGGCCTCAGGGCTCATCATGATCGCTCTGGGGGCGGTCGTCCTCATCTGGTTCGTCTAATTCCACAGCTACGGCCGGTACAATTCAACCGTTGGCTCCGGTATGGCCTCCAAATCCACCCCGAGAAGTTCCGACAGCGCCGCCCGCGCCATATCCCTATTGATCGCAAGCCAGTACAGATATCTGTCCCTGGAGAAAAAATAGTGCACCTGACCCTGTCCCAGGACCAGGTGGATATCCTCTCCTGTCACCGTAAACACCGTATGGTGACCAAACCCGCTGCTTCCCTCTCCAATCCTCTCCGACATATCCCGCAGCACCTTGTTGGCCTTGCTCCCTGAGCCGAACTTGCTGACATACAACATCGCGTGATCCGGCCCTGTGCCGTAGTGGCCAATGAAGCTCGCCGTGGGGGCAACCGTCCTGCCATGAAGGCGTCCGATTCTTGACCTTGCCTCCGGTCCGCTGACCTCGTGTTGAAGTGCCAGACCACCGATCGCCCGGGGAAGCGGCGATTTGTTCTCTTTCTTCGAGCAACTCGCCGCAAGGAGCAGAATAAGGATCGCACCGGCAACCCAAGAGTTCTCTCCGACGTTTACCCGGTGATGTCTCACAGTGTCGTCAGGTACTGGGTCAACCTGCCGTAGTACCCCAGGAATACGAGGACGCCTAAAGCGGTGACGACTACGCCGCTCACAATTCTGATCGGTTTAAGAAATCGTCTTAGCCGCTTGAAAAGATGAAGCGCCCCTCCGAGGCCCAGGGCACCGGTCAGGAACGGAACGGCCAGTCCCAGGGAGTAAGAACTGAGCATAAGGACGCCCGAACCGACGGTTTCCTCCCTGGCAGCCATGACCAAAATGGTCCCCAAAAGCGGCCCGATACAGGGCGACCAACCGGCCCCGAACCCGACTCCCACGAGAAAACTCATGAGAAGCCCGGGCCGCCCTTTCGTTCCCACACCGGGATGCCACTCTCTGTTCATAGCGAACGGACGAACCGCCCCCGTGATGAAAAGTCCCATGAGGATAATAACGGCGCCCCCAATTTTTTCAAGAATCTCCCGGTTTCGAACCAGGAACTTTCCCATCGTTGTTGCGGCAGCTCCCATGGCTATGAAGATTGCCGAAAAGCCGACTATGAAAAGAGCCGCGTGCAGCACCAGAACCCATCGAACCTTGAGTCTTGGTTTTTCCCGTATCAGGTCATCGATGGACATCCCCGTTATGTAGCCAAGATAGGCAGGAAAAAGGGGGAGAACACAGGGGGAGGCAAAGGAAAGGAATCCGGCCCCGAATGCGACCCAAATATCAACGTCCATGGGTCCTTTTCGTTTCCTTCAACAGGTATTCAATCAACTGGTGGGCCTCCGGGCTCTGCCACTCACGATACCCGACGCCAACTCCCAGTACGGAGCCGGTAGGACCAATGAGGAAGGTGGTCGGGTGTCCCGTTATCCCGTACGTCCGCGCTACACGACTGTCCGAATCTAACAGGACATCAAACGTCCAGCCAAATTCATTCGCGAAGGCCTGAGCCGCCTCTCTTGTCTCACCGGGATCGATGACGACAACGGCGAATTCATCACCCCCGTACTTCTTGTTGAGCGCTTGCAGGGAAGGAGCCTCCTTCCGGCACCAGCTTCACCAGCTTGTGGAGAAATTCATGAAAAGAAGTTTCCCGGCGTACCTTGACAACGTGACGTACTCTCCCGTCAAACTGGGCAACCGGAAGTCCGGGGCGCGTATATCGCCGGGAGGTTGATAAATACCAAACCTTCTGGCCAGGTCTTCCCCCCGAACATTCCCCTCCGGCCGGTCATTCCCGCACCCCCAGGCCAGGAAAAGTGCGAGCATTGGGAGTAATCGAACCCCGACAGGCCACGCTCGTCGACAACGTCTCCGGTTTCCTCCCGTTTCGCCTCCTTTCACCATACCCATCCTTTCCCAAGAAAAAGGGTGACCTTTCCGGTTACGTTGCCGCCCTCCCCACGAGAACTCACCGGCTTGTCAGGCAACTCCTCTACGCCTGTTCAGGGAATTCTTCCCCGTAGAAATAGTTGTAAACAGAGACGAATATCGCCCCGGTGTAGACGCCGTAAGCGATTATCCCCACAAGTCCGATGAGGAAGCTTCCCCAGGTAATCCACCTGAAACCGGGAAGGAGCATCTCCCACAGTTGATAGATTCCCCACTGAGGGATAACCAGACGCAGAAGAATGCTGAGAACGTATGTAATCAAGCCGAAGCTCGTAAGTGCCAGAATAAAGGGCTTTAGACGCAGCGTTTTCATGATCTCCTCTCCTTCCCTTGAAGTTGATGATCTTGAGCTGAAATAGTTATATAGAGGAACCAGGGTGTAGGCCACATAGAAGGCAGCCACGAAAGACTCCAGAATACCCAGCAAGAAGCTGAGCCCTGTGAGCCAGGTGAATCCGAGGAGAATAATCTCCCACCCCCGGTACATTGGCCATCCGGTACCTGGAAAAAGAAGATGAATCGTCACGCACACCAGGTAGAAAATAAGAAAGACGAAGCTAAGGGCAACCGCTACTGGGTATGGTTGAATTCGTTTCATTTTCATCTCCTTGTCTCGTTTATTGATTCTCGGAAATGGTCGTCCCTTCGGGTCAACGTTGGGACCGACGGCAAATCCGTCAGAATGGTGGCATGGGCATCTGCCCCCAGTAATTCCTCATGGATGTCCGTTCCACATTTCTTACAACCCGGCCGGCAGGATCGACATCTGCTCTCAAGAAGGGAAGGCGCTTGACCCTGAATGCCAGAGCTTTCTCGAAGGTGGCATATTCGCCGTTTGGCCAGGTAAGTTGCGAGAAAACGAGCCGCACCTCTCCGGTGGCGGCGTTCGCCGCCATCATGCGGCCGTGGTGAGACCGGCCCAAAAACGGAAAAACGAACCTCACCACCCGCCTAAGAAAGCGTCCGGTGGATTCGCGCCCTCGAAGACCGGCTGGCTCCACGAAAAGCCCCTCCATCATGTAGTGCCGGGGCATGACGTGTACCAGAAACCCTTTGTGTCCTTCCCTCTGAAACGCTTTCAGAGTCGCGTCGATGGTAGAATCTTCATATGCCGCCTTAAGGATGCCCGCCAGCGACCCCTCATAGCCGGGAAGAACAGAAATGACCCTCGTTTGCCTTTCGGGTACATTCAAGGTGGCCGTCTTCGAGATCGTGTAGCTGCGCAGCCCAAAAGCGATCAAGATGGCGGATGTGAGGGCGGCACCGTAGCCGACCGCCAGTGCCTTGCCGGGTGATGGAAGCCACCCAAACAGAAGACGGAACAGCTTCCCTCCGGGTTCGCCGGGAATGAACATGGCGGTTCGTCCTAAATAGCTTCGGTATTCATCGCCGTGTCGCGCGATCATTTCCCCCTCTTCGTGTTTCGCCAGAAGATAGTAGACAAAAAGCATGGTGATATAGAGAATAAGGATAAAAAAACGCGGCCAGAACAAGAGCAACCCCAGCCCCGCCATAGCAAGAAACAGGTACTGGGGATGACGGATCCAGCGGTAAAGAAACCCTGTTACCAACCCTCTCCCCCGAAACTTTGCATAGTAGACCTGGACTGCGCCGATCAGGAACGCAATAATTCCAAGGGAAAAAAGGGATTGACCTAACCCATTGATTACGTTGAGCAAGCCACTCTTGGAAACTACCGCATGAGGCAGAAAGAAGCCCGTAAGCCACGCAGTTGCGGAATAGCGGTAAAGAAAATTGAGCAGGGGCCCGTAAGCTCCGTAATAGTACGCCGCAAAGGGGGTGATCATGATGATAATTTCGAGTCCTATGAGTAAGTAAAAGAGAGCCAGTGAACCACGAACGGCGCTTTTAGAGAAATCCATTGTACCTCCTTTCCTGCCGGCCACCTTTTTGTTCTTCATTTCTTCTCAACTCCCCGGTTGTCGTGACTCACCGCCGGCCTCAATCGGGAGAGGACCTCGCGAGCCCGGGCGGGCCTGGACGCCCGCCGCGATGGCTACACCTCCGTATATCA
>JBHIEY010000220.1:0-2674 GCA_046861835.1 Fidelibacterota bacterium
CGGTCAGTCCTTCTTCGTCAATTTCCCGGACAGCCTGGATGCTGGCTTTGATCCCCCCTCCCCCGGCGGCAATTTCCTCGTATGATTTTCCCGCCACCCGCATTTCAAACTCCTGTTCACGGGTGCCCACGAAGAGAGGATGGGTATGGGGATCGACCCATCCCGGGGTAACGAGACGGCCCGCAGCGTCGACAATGTCGTCGGCCGGAGGGAGTTTGCTTCCCACTTCCACCACACGTCCGTTTTCGATAGCAATTTCCATGCGGTCCATCTTTTCCACCGATTGTATGTCGGGATCGTAGGTGGCCAGCTGGCCCACGTGGACGATCTTAAGGCTGGGTGACAACGTTGGACAGGGGGATTTTGATATTCCACTTGCGGGCGTTTTCCAGAGCCCGTTCATAGCCGGCATCGGCATGGCGGACGATCCCGATGCCGGGGTCATTGTTCAGGACCCTTTCAATCCGGAGGGCCATTTCGGGCGTACCATCGGCCACCACAACCTGCCCGGCGTGGATGGCCAGCCCCATTCCGACGCCGCCGCCGTGATGGACGGAGACCCAGCTGGCGCCGCTGGCGGTGTTGAGCAGTGCGTTCAGGATGGGCCAGTCGGCTACGGCATCGCTTCCATCCTTCATTCCCTCCGTTTCCCGGAAAGGAGACGCCACGGAGCCCGTATCGAGATGGTCCCGGCCAATGACAACGGGGCCGGAAAGCTCTCCCCTTGCCACCATGTCGTTGATGGCCAGGCCAAACCTGGCCCGGTCTCCGTAGCCAAGCCAGCAGATTCTCGCCGGAAGACCCTGGAACCTGACTTTATCGTGGGCCAGCTGAATCCAGCGGCACAGGGCCTCATCTTCCGGAAACAGTTCCGTCACCTTCTCGTCGGTGCGGGCCACGTCCGAGGGATCCCCCGAAAGGGCGACCCACCGGAAGGGACCCTTGCCGTCACAGAACAGGGGCCGGATGTAGGCCTGGACGAATCCCGGATACTCAAAGGCGGTTTTCAGTCCTGCCTTCCGTGCCTGACCTCGAAGATTGTTTCCGTAGTCGAATACTACCGCCCCCATGGTTTTCAGATCCACCATGGCCCGGCAGTGGACGGCCATGGAATCGTAGGCCATTTTGATATAGCGACGGGGATCGCTCTTTCTCAGGTCGACGGCTTCCTCATAGGGAATGCCCCGGGGGACGTAACCGTTCAGTTCATCGTGAGCCGATGTCTGGTCGGTAACGATGTCGGGAACGATTTTCCGTCTCACGAATTCGGGAACGACATCGGCGGCATTGGCCAGAAGGCCAATCGACAGCGGTTTCTTCCGTGACATGGCCTCCCGGGCGGTTTTCAGGGCTTCGTCAAGCGATTCCACCATGAGATCGAGGTACCCCGTTTTTAGGCGGCGCTTTATCCGCTCCCCGTCCACCTCGGCGACAATGATAACGGCTCCGTTCATGGTGCCGGCCAGAGGCTGGGCACCTCCCATGCCTCCCAAACCGGCCGTGAGGATGAGCCGTCCCCGGAGGTCACCGCCAAAATGGTGCCCGGCCGCCGCGGCGAAGGTCTCGTAAGTACCCTGAAGGATTCCCTGGGTTCCAATATAGATCCAGCTCCCCGCGGTCATCTGGCCGTACATCATCAGGCCCGCGCGTTCCAGCTCGCGGAAGTGCTCCCAGGTGGCCCACCGGGGAACCAGCATGGAATTGGACAGCAATACCCGGGGGGCATAGGAATGGGTTCGGAAGACTCCCACCGGTTTGCCCGACTGAACCAGGAGGGTCTCATCATTTTCCAGCGTCTTGAGGGAGTCCAGAATGGCATGGAAAGACTCCCAGTTGCGGGCGGCCTTGCCTGCACCGCCGTAGACGATGAGTTCATCAGGCTTTTCCGCCACATCGGGATCCAGATTGTTCTGAATCATGCGAAAGGCGGCTTCCTGCTGCCACCCCCTGCAGTGAAGGGTCAACCCGGTAGGAGCCGAAACTGTGGCAGACCTCGTCATCGCACTATCTCCTCCTTGATGGGATTGAAAAAATGGAGACTGTCTTTCTGGGCATCATAGGAAAAAATGGATATGCCCCGAAACCCGGTTATCCGGGTGTACCGAATCTTATCCCGGGTGTCCAGGGCATCCTGGTTGTAGACGGCAATACCCATGATAACCCCCCGCCAGTATCGGGGGGGAACCGATTCGTAGATGCGGTCTATCGTCCGGGCGAAGGTCCTCAAATCGGGGGAATAATTCATGGCAACGACATAGTCCACGAGTCCTTGGGCCAGCCACCGGTCCCACTCCTGAAAATAGCGAATTTTGGCCTCCTCGGGATCCGGTTTCACCGCCACAGAAAGAGTGGCCCGGGGCTTCTGCTCAAGGACGAGAGCGTTACATTTCTGTAGAAGGGATGTGACGGCATCCCGGCGGTACTGGTCCCACTGCCACGACATCGATTCCCGCTCCTTCCGGGTCAGGGGATTCGATCCGGGGTTGTCCGTTTTCAGAAGGAACAGAGGATCAAAGCCGTGCCGTTTCTCGAAATCCCACCGGGCAAACTCGTGGTACCCCATATCCGCATCGCGGTACCGGATATAGTCGAGATGGAGTCCGTCAATCTCGTATTCCTTGAGGATTTCTTCGAACACGGCCAGAAGATAGACCGCCGCCTCGGGGTGACTGGG
>JBHIEY010000221.1:0-2674 GCA_046861835.1 Fidelibacterota bacterium
AATGCCCGGGCTTAGAGACTGAAATGGATGGAAAAGAGGCCCGGGGTGCTGGGAACGGTGTTGACATTCACCATGTACATCCCGATACCGGCAGGGCCCAGGGCTTTGATTTCCGCCAGGGAGACGGTCTCATCCACGGCGACTTTCGTCCACGCCCGGGTGAGATCTTTGAGTCGCCCAAGGTCCTCCACCGTGAAATCACGGCAATAGATCACGTCAACGCGGGCACTCTCCAGCTGGACGAGTTGCTCGGGACCGGTGACTTCCACCACCACTTTTATCAGCTCACGGCTCTGTCCGATTTCCTGAATCGTGCGCCGTAATGCCTCTTTCGCCGATCCTGTCCAGCCAATATGGTCGGCGGAGAGAAAGACAATTTCGTCGAGGCGTGTGGGAAAGGATACCCCTCCCCCCTTTTCGACGGCGTACCGCATCAGCCGGTCGTACCCCACGGGGAGGTCCAGATTGTGGGTGACGCCGATTCGTAAGGGCTTGAGTTCCTCCACCAGCGATTCGATCCTCCTCTGGATGCTCGTCGCCATGGCCATGAGAGGCCGGGCAATCTGCCAGCCGGTGAGAATAGCCTGACCGTTTCCCTCCACGGTTGCCACTTTTCCCGGGGATACGTCCGGAACGGCCTCCACCGTTTCGGGTATCACCGTCAGCGCGGGATCACCGTGCTTCATGATTTCACCCATGAGACGCACGGTCCAGGCCGGGGCCGGCTCGCCGGCGCGGATCTCCGCCCGTGTATGACGGGGATACGGCCATAGACTTTCTACGGTCACATCCCCGTCGCCGAGCGTTCCGTCGTACAGGCTCAGAACCTGTTCTACAACCTCTGTGAAGAGATCGGGCACTTCAGGCCATCTCTTCCGTTACGGCCACCGTTTCCGCTTCATCTTCATCCGGGGTCTGTGGGACTCCATGCCGGCGCGATCCCTCACATGCCGCAACAATTCACGCTTGAAGCGCGCCTCGAATACCAGGTAGCGGGCCTTTTGTTCCGGAGTGAGGACATCGTCCAGCTTCTCAAAAAACTCCCGCTTCCTGTCGAGCTTGGCTTTCTCAATATCGGTAATCTCTTTCAAGATGGCGGAGAGATCCTTGTCGTTGATCTTTCCCCCTTTGTCCAGCATCTCATCCACTTTCTTCAGGAGATCATTTTGCTTCTCGCTCATGGCCTGCAGTTCATCGGATAGGGAGTTGTGGCGCGGGAAAAAGACCTTCGCCTGATCTTCCGTCAGTGCGAGCAGTTCGGTGAGTTTCCACATTTTCATCATGCGAATCCTCTCCCCCGGTTCAGACGACTCCGTATCTCCCGGTCCGGGACCGTAGGGCGGATTCTGTGCCACGGCCACGGCCAAAAGCAGAACCAACGTGCTTATCCATCTCATGGTTTATCCCTCCGAATGGGGTGCTTGTTCCACATCGATGAGTCCGAGCCGATCCAGGCTCTCTACCATTTTCCACCCGTTTTCCGTCAGATCCGTCTCCTGGATCAGGTAGTTCAGCGCTTCCAAAACAAGGGAGGAATCGATCCATTCCACGTCAACCGTTTCCGTCTCGCCAATGCCGGAAAAGAGGACGAATTCATCATAAACAAGATAATCCGGTTGCCGTGAATTCGCCAGGTTGAGAAACAAACCCCAGGTGGTGGCCAGAAGAACGGCCGCCGTGGAAACGGCGAAACCTATTTTTCGCCTGCTCCCCCTTCTTCGACGGAGAGTCTCGTGAAGCCGGTGGAGGAAATCGCGGCTGTCCGGGACGTCAACCGTCACACCGGCGGCGTCGAACAATCTCTCTTCCAGATCCCGGCTCACGATTCTCCCAGATGCTTTCTCAGATTCCTGACGGCGTGGTGGAAGTTCACTTTCGCGCTGTTTTCCGACATGTTGAGCACACCGCCCACTTCCCTGAAGGCCAGTTCGTGAAAGACTCTCAGTATCACGACTTCCCTTTGCTTTTTCGGCAGCTTCCCAATGGCCGTCCAGAGTCCGGGGATAAGGGTGTTCTTCCCCTCACCCTGGGACGGAAAGCTATCGGGATCGGCCCACCGGAACAGGCTCCGGCGCAACTTCCGCTTCCGGAAGAAGGTGTTCGCCACGTTGATCGATATGCGGTAAAGCCAGGTGGAAAAGTTGGATTCAAGCCGGAAACTCTTGAGACCCCGGTGAACCCGGATGAACGTTTCCTGGCACAAATCGTCCGCCTCCATCCTGTCCCCAACCATCCGGAAGAAAAACTTGAAGCTGTCGGGATAGTGCCGCGTGACGAGTTCATCAAACGCCCCTTCTTCTCCCTCTTGATACCGCTGAACCAGTTGCTCATCCGTCATCAGCCATCACACCTTTTGACCCCGTGGACACGAATAGGTTAAATGTAATGCCGGTATTTCCAAAACTCTTTCCGGGAAGGAGCGTTCACGGTCCCGGCAGATTCATTCCCTGCGGGTACAGTTTTTGCTTTCCAAAAGATACTGGTAATGGTTTCTTTTGGGAAGCGACTGATGGGAAATTGGAGCTAATTTGTGCCGTGATTGAACCCACCGAGAGGCAGGAAACGGCCATCAGGCACCCTCCGGGTCCCCTCCTAATCATTGCCGGGGCGGGAACGGGAAAGACCACCACCCTGATTCTCCGCATTCAAAATTGGATCGCCACAGGCCGGGCCG
>JBHIEY010000004.1:0-31206 GCA_046861835.1 Fidelibacterota bacterium
GTGCACCTCTTTTACCAGCTTGAGGAAGAGCTTGTCCGCCGATGTCCAGAGCCAGGTGGCGGGATCAGCGGGATCTTCCGTTTCCCACACGGCCTGATCGCCTTGGGGGTCGGGTCCGAAATTGTTGTCGATGTGACGCCACATGGTCGTGCCGTACTTGTGGTAGGAGGCCGATTCAAAAACGGGGTTTAGATAGATGGCATTGATGCCCAGCTCCTCCAGGTAGTCAAGCCTGTCGAGAATGCCCTGGAGATCGCCGCCGTAGCGCCTCAGCTGGGCATTGTAATAGAACCCCTTTCCATTTTCTTCTTCCCACGGCTGAAGCCGGTACCAGTCCGCCGTCCACGACGAAACCTCCCATTCCTTCTGTCTCTCGTAGGGCCAGGTTCCTTCCAGGGTCTCGACCGTGGGGTCATTGGAGGGGTCGCCGTTGGAGAACCGTTCGGGAAAGATCTGATACCAGATGGCATCCCTGGCCCAGTCGGGAGGGGGGAAGGTGAGGGCGGGCGACACGAGAAGCGCCACGGTCCACGGCCCCAGCCCGGCTGAAAATCTTTTCGGTTTCAAGTTGGTGGAACTTCGCTTAAATTGGAGTAACTCATATTTGAGTCACTATCCCAATCTTAACTCTTTTGGGTTGAATCGCCAAGGCTAAAAACGTCGGGAGGTCGTTGTGCCACAGACAGAAGAGACCATTATCGGCATTCTTGAGGAATTCGGCCTTCCCACCAATGCGGCCAAGGCATTTCTTGCCCTGTTGAAGAAAAATCCCGCCACGGGGTATGAAATCAGCAACCGGGCCCGCATTCCGCGGTCGGCCGTTTACGCCGTGCTGAACAGACTCGAATCGATGAACATGATCAACACGGTGGGAACATCCCCAAAGCGATACATCCCCCTTTCTCCTTCGGCCCTCCTCGATCATCTTCAGGGGATTCATGCCGACAGGCTGGCGTCGCTGCGTTCGGCCTTCGAATCCCTCGATCTGGATGAAGAGGCGTTCGATTTCTGGCATATTCACGGGTACCGGGCCCTGATCCTGAGGATCAAGGACGTCATCAACCGGTGCCGAAACAAACTGTTCGTGTCGCTGTGGAGAAAGGAGTACGATCTGCTCGTGGAGGAGCTCAAGGGGGCAAGGGAGCGGGGTGTGGACATCATTCTCTTCTCGTTTTGCCACCTTCCCGGAGAGGTACCGGAGGTGGTGACGTACGGTCTGGACCAGCGTGACCTGTTGAAAGTCTGGAATCCCAAGGTGATTGTGGTGGCGGATCAGACGATCAGCGTCATGGGGCAGGCAGTGGACACGCCGTCGAACAAGGCCATCTGGACCAACAACGAAGCCATTACGGAAATCGCCAGAAACCATATCATCTTAGACATCACCCTTGCGGGGCAGCGGCTCAATTTCGATCCCAATCCCATCGTCCAGAGGATGATGGAACGGGCCGACCTCCACCTGGACAAACTCATCGAAGACCATATCCGCTAACCCTTCCGGTGAAGTCAGTCCAGTTCATCTTCGGCATTCACAACCATCAGCCCGTGGGCAATTTCGATTTTGTGTTTGAAGAGGCCTACCGGAAGAGCTACCGTCCGTTTGTGGAGGTGGCGGAACGGCACCCCTCCGTTTCCCTGGTGCTCCATTTCAGCGGGTGTCTTATGGAGTGGTTAGAGGACAATCATCCCCGTTTTCTGGACAGGATTCGCGACCTGGTGGGCCGGGGCAATGTTGAACTTCTTTCCGGGGGATTTTACGAGCCGATTCTGTCTGTCATTCCCGATCATGACAAAGCCGGTCAGATCCGGAAGCTGAACGGCTATTTGAAGTCCCGCTTTCACTACAGAGCGAGAGGCATCTGGCTCGCCGAACGGGTCTGGGAACCCCACCTGGCCAAGTCCATCCATGAGGCGGGAATCGACTACACCACGGTGGACGATTTCCACTTTTTAGCCGGCGGGAAGGTAGTGGAGGAGCTGACGGGATATTTCACCACTGAGGAGCAGGGGTACCCGGTGGGCGTGTTTCCCATTCACCAGTCGCTCCGCTACACCATGCCGTTCCGTGAGCCGGAAGAGACGTTGAGAATCCTCAAGACTTTTGCCACGGAAGGGGGCGACAACGTGGTGGTGATGGCCGATGACGGTGAAAAGTTCGGGGTATGGCCGGGGACTCACCGCCGGTGCTACGGCCGGAACCGGTGGATGGAACGGTTCTTTGCGGCTCTGGAGGAAAACGGGGATTGGGTAAAGACAACCACCTTTGATCGCTACAGTCGCGAACATCTTCCCAGGGGACGGGTTTATCTTCCCAACACGAGCTATTTTGAGATGAACGAATGGACCCTTCCTGCCGAGCTGGGAGAGCGGTTCTCCCATCTGGTCAACGCTTATGAGGCGGACGGGGAACTTGAGCAGATACGGCCTTTCTTGAGGGGAGGAACCTGGCGCAACTTTCTGGCCATGTACGATGAGTCCAACTGGATCCAGAGGCGGATGGTCCATCTTTCCCATCGTCTGGCGGCGGCGAAGGGGTCGGAAAAAGGAAAACTTGAACGCGCCCGGATCGAGCTGTGGCGCAGTCAGTGCAACTGCGCCTACTGGCACGGAATCTTCGGAGGGTTGTATCTCCCCCATCTTCGTCATGCCGTTTACCGCCATCTTCTGTCGGCCGAAAAGGAGCTGGACCGTCATCTCGGGGGCGTTGAAAACCCGACCGACATTGATGGAGACGGCGCCCTGGAGTACACCGTTCGTTCCCGGCAAGTCAAGGCGATTGTATCGGCCCGGGGCGGGATGATTCAGGAGCTCGATTACCTGCCGGAGCTTTTCAACCTGGCCAACACCATGCGGCGCTACCGGGAGAGCTATCACTCCCGTGTGAAGAATGCACCGGTGGGGCTCTCCATCCGCAATACCATTCACGGTGCTATGCCCGCCAAGGAACCCGGTCTGGCGCGGCTGCTCCATTTTGACCGGTGGCCCAGAAAGATCGTGATGGACCGTTTTCTCCGGAGGGGCACGGGAATTGCCCGCGTGAAGCAAGGGGCCCCGGAGCACGGTGACTTCCTGGATGGTATCTTTGACGTTCAGCGGGACGGGGGGCTCGTTCTTCATCGCCGGGGCCTTGCCTTCGGAAGGGAGGTAGCGGTCCGGAAAGTTTATTCCCTGCGGGGATCGCGGATGGCCGTTCAGATTTCCGTTCTCAATGAAAGTTCCCGGACTCTTCCGGGCATGTATGCCTGTGAAATGAACTTCTCCCTCCTGGGCGGTCACACGCGGGATCGATATTATGAGATCAACGGGAAACGGGCCCGGCCGAAGTTTCTTGACATCTCCCGGGAGGAAAGGGGAGTCCGGACCCTCGGGATGGTGAACGAGTTTGACGGCTTCCGGGTGGTTCTTTTCTTCGACAAGCCCGTCAATCTCTGGAGGTTTCCCGTGGAAACCGTTTCCCTGTCCGAGGGGGGATTCGAACGGGTGTACCAGAGTTCGGTGGTGATGCCCTACTGGAACCTGGGGCTGGCGCCGGGCGAACGGCTTAACGTCCGCTTCGCCCTGGAAATCGTCCGGATTCCATGAGGGAAAGCCGGTTCTATCGAATTGCCTATTTCAGTGCCGAGATAGGACTTACGGCGAGCCTCCCCACGTACAGCGGGGGTCTGGGCATTCTGGCGGGGGATCACATCAAGGCGGCGGCCGACGCCGGCCTTTCGTTGTGTGCCGTGAGCCTCCTTTACAAGGAGGGGTACTGCCGGCAGCGGGTGGATGAAGAGGGCGTTCAAACGGAGACCTATCCCAGGTTTGATCCCAGTCCCCTCCTGGAGGCCCTTCCGGTGGCGTTTACCCTTCCCCTGCGGGGACGTGAGGTGAGGATCGGGGCCTGGAAGTACGTCTATTCGGGCCTTTCCGGGCACGAGGTGCCCGTGTTTCTGCTCGATTCCGACGTGGAGGGGAACGGGCCTGAGGACAGAGGCATCACCCTGCGCCTCTATTCCGGGGACAAGAATCACCGGATACTTCAGGAGGCGATCCTGGGCTTCGGGGGATTGAAACTGTTGGAGGAACTGGGAATCACCGGGGTGGAGACCTACCACATGAACGAGGGTCACTGCGCCTTTCTGACTCTGGGTCTGTTGAAGAAGTTTCACGGCGATGAAGATGAAGTGCGAAAGCGGTGCGTTTTCACCACCCACACCTCGGTTCCGGCAGGGCACGACCACTACGCCGTGGACCGGTGCAGGGCTCTCTTAGACGATCTGGTTCCGGACGATTTGCCCCTTTCTGAAATGGCGCGAAACCGCCGTCTTCACATGACCGAGCTGGGGCTCTATTTCAGCCGGTCGGCCAACGGTGTCTCGCGGCTTCACGGCCGGATAGCCCGGGAGATGTTTCCCCGGTACAGAATCGGTCATATCACCAACGGCGTTTATCATGTGGGGTGGATGGGGAAGGTGTTCCGGGAGCTGTTTGACAGGAAACTGCCGGGCTGGCGCGAGAACCCCGAACGGCTTCTGGAAATCGATGACATCCCCGATGAGGATCTGGAGTGGGCCCACCGGTCCCACAAACATTTTCTCCTGGGCTACGCCAACTCCCAGACCCAGAAAGCGTTATCCATCGATCTCCTCACTCTCGGTTTCGCCCGGCGGGCAGCCGGCTACAAGCGGGCAAATCTCATCTTTCACGACCTGGACAGACTCATCGATATAGGACGGGGAAGAATCCAGATTATCTTCGCGGGGAAGGCCCATCCCAGGGATGAAGACGGTAAGGAGATCATACGGGGAATCGTGGAAAACGCCAACCGCCTGTTCGGGAAGGTCAAGGTGATCTTTCTGGAGAACTACAACATATGGCTTGCCAGGCTCATCACGTCGGGGGTGGATGTATGGTTGAACACACCCCAGAGGCCCAAGGAGGCGTCGGGGACCAGCGGCATGAAGGCGGCTCTGAACGGCATACCCAATCTTTCCATTCTCGACGGCTGGTGGGCGGAGGCGTGCCGGGAGGGTATCAACGGCTGGGCAATCGGCGGGGAGGAGGAGGCTGGTGACGAGAACGATTCAGAGCGGCTCTACGACGTACTGGAAAGGGGGGTGATTCCCCGCTTTTACGATGACCGTTCGGGATGGATATCGGTGATGCGGGAATCCATTAAGACGGCCGTCAACTTTACGGCGGCCCGCATGATGCGGGAATACCGCGACAGACTTTACCGTCTCCCGGCCGGAGGGAGCCGGTAGGGAGGGATCCGGTGCACCCTGTTGACTATGTCATCGTGGTGGCCTATTTGGGGGCCATTGTGGGCGTGGGGTTGGTACTCCAGCGGAAGGCCTCCCAGGGAATCGATTCCTATTTCCTGGGAAACCGCAATCTTCCGTGGTGGGTTCTGGGTGCTTCCGGTATGGCCTCCAACACGGATGTGGCGGGGACCATGATCAATACGGCCTTTATCTACGCCCTGGGCACCAAAGGCTTCTTTATCGAGATCCGGGGGGGTGTTACCCTCATCATGGCCTTTCTGATGGTTTTCATGGGGAAGTGGAATCGAAGAGCCAGGGTCATGACGCTGGCCGAGTGGATGCACTTTCGCTTCGGAAAGGGAAAGGAAGGGGATCTTGCCCGGATTATCATGGCGTTGGCCATGATCATTATGACCATCGCCATGGTAACCTATTTTGCCATAGGGGCGGGCAAGTTCGTGGGGGAATTCCTGGGCATTCCCCCCAGACTGGCCTCCCTGTTGATGATCGTGCTGGCCATGATTTACACGGTGGCCAGCGGCCTGTACGGTGTGGTCTGGACCGACGTGCTCCAGGGGATTCTGATTTTCGGCACCATTATTTTTATGGTCGTCACCGCCATGAAGACGGCTGTCCTGCCCGAAGAATTCTGGGTATCGGTGCCCCTGGGGGGAGGCCAGTTTCAGTCCATAAAAACCACTCTGGCGGAATGGACACGGGTGGTGCCTCCCATTGAGATGAACATGCCCGGCGAGTACTCCATTTACAATCTGTTCGGTATCGCCATCATGTTCTATCTGGTGAAGGTCACCCTGGAGGGAAGCGGCGGCACGGGGGGCTACATGATTCAGCGTTATTTCGCCGCCCGGAGCGACCGGGAAGCGGGGCTTTTGTCCCTTTTCTGGACCTTTCTTCTATCCTTTCGCTGGCCCCTCATCGCCTCCTTCGCCCTTCTGGGCGTTTATTACGGCACGGGCTCGGACGTGATCGCCGATCCAGAACTGGTTCTCCCCACCGTCGTTACCCACTACGTTCCCGTGGGGGTCACGGGTCTTCTGGTGGCGGGATTGATGGCGGCAGCCATGTCCACCTTTGATTCCACGGTGAACGCGGGGGCAGCGTACTGGGTGAAGGATCTCTATCAGACCTACCTGAATCCCGATGCACCGGAGAAAACTCTCATGAGGCACAGCCGGTGGGCGTCCGTCGTCATTGTGGTTCTGGGGCTGCTGTTCAGTTTCACGATTTCCAACATCAACGAAATCTGGGGTTGGATCACCATGGGAATCGGGGCCGGCCTGTTGATTCCCCAGCTCTTGCGGTGGTACTGGTGGAGGTTCAACGGTTATGGCTTTGCCTGGGGCGTGGCCGGCGGTATGGCGGCGGCGGTCATTACCAAGCTGACGGCCGTCCGGATTCCCGAATATGAATCGTTCATGATCTCGGGCACGGCTTCCCTGGTGGGATGCATCGCCGGAACCTACCTGACCGCTCCCACCGACCGGAAGGTTCTGGAGAACTTCTACAAGATTACCCGTCCGTTCGGCCTGTGGGGGGAGATCCGCAACGTTTTTCCCGAAGGGGTTCAGCGGCAGATTCGAAGGGAGAACCGGCGGGATACCCTCTCCATCTTCATGGCGGTCCCGTGGCAGGTGGTGCTGTTTCTCACGGGGATGATGGTCGTCATGAAACGGTGGGACAACATGGGGTCTCTTCTTATCCTCCTTGTGCTGCTCTCCGTGGGCCTTTATTTTAGCTGGTTCAGGCACCTCTCCACGGAAGTCAAGGAAACCGAATAGATGACGTTCCCCGGCCGCGCCCTCCCGGTTGTGGCGCTCCTGTTGGTCCTCTCCGGGCCGGGGCCGCAGCGGGGGGAGAAGGAGTTGCGGTTGGACTGGATAGATGCTCAAACCAAAGCTGTCACCACCCCGATGGCCGAACGCGCGGCCGCGAAGGCTCCCCCGTGGGTAGAAAATGCCGTTCTGTATGAAATCTTCGTCAGAAATTTCTCCGCGGAAGGGGATTTCAATGCCGTCACCCAACGATTGGACGATCTGAAAGATCTGGGGGTAACCTGTCTGTGGCTCATGCCCATTCATCCCATCGGAAAGGAAAAACGAAAAGGGAGCTGGGGCAGCCCCTATTCCTGTGTAGACTATTATGCCATTACCCCCGACTACGGGTCCTTCCGGGACTTTCGAAGGTTGGTTGAAGAAACCCACGAACGGGGCATGCGTATTATCCTCGACATGGTTCTCAATCATTCCGCGTGGGACTCCCCCCTTCTTGAAGACCACCCCGACTGGTATACTACGGACGAATCGGGGCGCATCGTTTCCCCGAATTCAGACTGGACCGACGTGGCCGATTTCGACTATGGCTCATCCGAGCTCAGAGACTACATGACCCGCATGTTGAAGTTCTGGGTGGAAGAATTCGACGTGGATGGGTTTCGGTTCGATGTGGCGGAGCTCATTCCTCTCGATTTCTGGGTGGACGTCCGGAGTGAACTGAAATCGATCAAACCCGATCTTCTCATGCTTGCGGAGGGGGACGATCCGGAGCTCCATCTGGAGGCTTTTGACCTTTCCTACAGCTGGAATGTGTGGTATCATCTCATCGAAGTGACCAACGGCCGCGAACCGGTCGACAGTCTAAAAGCGACCCTGAAAAACGAAGAAGTCCGGTATCCTCGAGGATCCCTCCGGATGCGTTTCGTGGAAAATCACGACAAACAAAGGAGCGCCCGGGTCATTCCCGGCGCCGCCCTGAAACTGGCCCACGCCGTCATCTACACCCTTCCGGGCATTCCCCTGCTCTACAATGGAGAGGAGGTGGCCCTGGACCGCCGTCCCCACCTTTTTTCCAAAGATCCCGTGGAGTGGTCGTCAGGCGATGAAGAGTTCAGACGTTTCATGGCCGGACTTGGGCAATTGAAGGCCCGAAGGGACGATCTCTCCGCCCCGGAATGGGAGTTTCTGGAGGAGGGAATCCCTGAAAAAGTCATGGTGTGGCGACGGGGGGAAGGGACGTGGTGCCTGGCCAATTTCCAGGGGGCGGATCAGACGGTGCCGCTCTCCCCTGAGCAGTTGGGCGCCGGGACAACGATCCGGGATATCCGGCTGGTGTTCTCCGTCAGCGAAGGGGCGACCCTTGATGTGACGCCGGAGGCCGTACAGGTTCGACTGAAGCCGTGGGATCTGGCGGTGGTCGCTGTGAGCTCCCGATGAGACTCCGGGCGTTGACACGGATCGTGGCTCTTATGATCGTGGGTGCGATTGCCGGCCCGGCCCGGACCCAGGTGGTGACCTGGGAACCCGCTCAGCCGTGGCAGGGGGGCCCCGTGACCATTTACTACGACGTCGTGGAGGGGACGCTTCCGGACGACGCCCCCAACGTCTACATTCACCTGGGATACAACGGGTGGACGGACGTAAACGACTTTCCCATGACCTTCACCGGAAACGGGGGATGGTGGCGGTTTGACTGGACCGTTCCTGAGGGAGTCACCGTCATTGATCTGGTCTTCTTCTATGATGTCAACGGGAACGGCGTGGGGGACAGCGGTGACCAGTGGGACAACAACGGGGGCGTGGGTGTCGACTGGCACATCCCGGTGATTCCGCCGGATTTGTGGTTCCCTCTGGTTCCCAATCCCAATGATACCGTCAAAGTTTCCGTTGAGCATGAGGGGGGAGGCGGCCTCTGGTGGGGAGTCAACGGGTGGCAGGAGCCCATCCGCGATTACTGGCCGCCCGGGACAGTCAGGGGGGAGGCAGGGGCCTCCGTGGAATCCCCCCTCCTCGGACCCGACACGACCGGAAGGTACTGGATCCTGGTGGGTCCCTTCAAGGAGGGGCGCCAGCCGGTGGAGGTGCTCGATTTTGTCTTTCACTGGAGTGACGGCACGTGGGATAACAACAACGGCGAGGATTATCATATCCCCTTTGATTTCACCCCCCGCTCCGGCGATCCCACTATTGCCGTCCTTTCCCACTCGGACGGTGACTTTGTCGATTCGGTGGAGGTGATCCGGTTTGAAACCTTCGGAAGTGTCTATACGGAAGTTTGGATCGACGGCGCGACGCACTATGTGGGAACGGGCGATGACCACAGTTTTGAGTGGAATACCGGATCCGTTGAACTGGGGAAGCACGTCCTCTGGTTCCGGGCGGAAGGGAAGGATGAACGGGTGACCTTCACGAAGCTCACCCTCTGGAAGATACCGGAGGTCGTCCATGAACCGGTCCCCGCAGGCACAGCTCTGGGGGTCACGGATCATGGCGACGGAACCGTGACGTTTGCCCTCCTTGCCCCCGGTAAGGCCTTCGTCTTCTGGGCGGATGGGAAGGGTGGGATCCCGGTGCCCTGGTGATGAACTACGACGCCGCCGAAGGAATCTGGTGGCGTGAGGTATCCCTGTCTCCCGGCACCTATAACTATATGTATTTGCTCGAGGGGCAGAAGAAACTGGGAGACCCCTACGCCACCGATGTGGAGTGGAAATTAGACGGCCAGGAGGACTGGCGGGTGGAAAACCAGATCTCCCGGTTCACGGTGGGGGAGGAGCCGTTTGAGTGGTCGGACGGCGACTGGCAGCCGCCGGTGATGGAGGATCTCATCATCTATGAGCTTCTCATCAGGGATTTCACCCCCGGTGGGAACATGGAGGGGGTCATAGAAAAGCTGGATTACCTGGCGGAGCTGGGAATCAACGCCATTGAGCTCATGCCCAATTATGAGTTTCCCGGATCGAGCTCCTGGGGATACAATCCTTCCTTTCTTTTCGCCGTGGAATCGTCGTACGGCACCCCGGACGATTTCAAGCGGCTGGTCAACGAGGCCCACGCCCGGGGGATTGCCGTCATCATGGATCTGGTGTTTAACCACTGCGATGCGACCTCTCCCTACTATCAACTGTACGAAACGGACTACGACCGGTCTCCCTACATTCATGCGGAGCAGAACCCCTGGGGGATGCCCGATTTTGATCACACCAAGGAGGGAACCAAACGGCTCGTGAAAGATGTGGTGCGCTACTGGATGGAAGAGTACCACGTGGACGGATTCCGCTATGATAACACCACCGGATTCGGATGGAGCGGGCTCAACGACTACGGGATCAGCGTCTTCAGCTACGAAGCGTGGCAGGTCAACCCCCGGGTCTACCAGATCGCCGAACATTTCTCAAGCCTGAGTGATCTGACGGCCCTCATGTCCGTGACCAAGATTAACTCCCACTGGCACGATATCTTCCACGACCAGATGAAAGCCAATCTCCGGGAGGGACCTTTCGAAGGGGCCACCTACGGTGACCTGGTCAGCACGGCCAGGGGGATCGATTTTGAGCAGCACGGTTTTTCCCGGCCGAGAAACATCGTCAACTATACGGAGAGCCACGACGAGCAGCGGGTGATCTGGGAAGCCCGGACCAATGGCACCATCGATGACGAACTGGCCGTACAGAAATCGATGCTGGGACTTACGGTGCTGCTGACGTCCACCGGCGTTCCCATGCTCTTCCACGGGCAGGAGTTCGGCATGGCGACGGAGAGGACCCTGGACCGCAACCCTCTCGACTGGTCGAAACTGGAGTCCCCGGTGGGACGGAAAATATATGACCACACCCGGAGGCTCCTCTGGCTCAGGACCCATTATCCCGCCCTGAGGGGATCCGACTGCAACTTCTTTTTCTCCTCACCCAACAAGGTCATCGTCTACGATCGATCGGACGGAGCCGAGACCGTGGTGGTGGCGGCCAATTTTTCCCGGGATGAGAAGACCGTGGACGTGCCGTTTCCCCACTCCGGCACGTGGTACGAATATGTGAATGACGATACCTTCCAGGTTTCCGGCGACACGGCCACTTTGACCATCCCGGGATCAAAAGGGATGATATTCGTCGATACAAAGAGGTGGATGGAAATCCGTGCCGATCACCCGGATATCCCCGGGGGGTTCTCCCTTGGCCAGAATGCTCCCAATCCCTTCAATCCTCTTACGCGAATTGATTTCTCCCTGGATAGGAGAGGAGAGACCACCCTTGTCATTCACGATTTGCTTGGCCGGGAGGTAAACAGGTTGGTTTCCGGGGTGAAGGGACCGGGCCGGTATTCCATCACCTGGGATGGCACGGATCGGCATGGAAGGCCCGTCGCCTCGGGCGTTTACCTGTACACCCTGATGGCATCCGGTCACACCGCCACCCGGAAACTTCTGCTGTTGAGGTAGCGCGCGGGGATTCCGTCAGGAGGAGACTCTTTTCAGGACCATTCCGGACGTGGGGGGGACCCGGACTTCTCCCGTGATGTCTCCCTTTCCCTCCAGGATCACCGATTCCTGATCGACCACGATTTGCCATCTCCCGTCGGGCAGGGTGAGGGCGAGATCTTCCTCTCCCGACCCGTTCATGAGAACGGCAAACTTCTCCCGTAACACGTAAGCCACGGCCACCCGGTCGCCCGTTTCGAGAAACTCAAAGTCCTCCGGCCCCGACCGGCGGAATTCCGGGTGGCTCTTCCGCAGGGAAATCAGCCCCCGGTAGTAGTCCACCAGTTCCCGGTTCAGCTCCTTATGGTCCCAGTTGAGCCAGTTGGTCTCGTTGTCCTTCTCATACGAGTTGTGGTCGATCCGGCCCACGTTTTCATCGGGAGCGTTCGTTGGGGCGATCACCTTGCTCCGGGCCCAGCTCTGGCCTTCGTGGATCATGACCGCTCCCTGACTGGTGAAGAGGAACAGGGCGGCCAGCTTGTTGAGAGCCAGCTGCTTGCCCCTGACGGCGGCGTTCTTCTCAAGATCGTTAATGACCTGGTGACTGGAGACCTGTCCGGTTCCGATCCGGATAAAGTCGCCCAGGGTGTGATCATCGTGGGACTCGAGATAGTTCGCGCTGTGAGCCGCATCCACATACTGACCGCCGTACTCCCTCAGGGATCCCATACAGAAACGCCTGAGGCTTGACGGGTCATTTTCCCCCTGCCACCTGCCGAAGATGAAGCCCAGGGCGTTCTCAGGATTCTGGCCTTTCACCCCGTTTCTGAACCGGTCGTTCCACGAGGTCCACCCCATATCGGAAAACCCGGCGGGATCGTATCCTCCGCCCCACGGCTCGGCGATAATCAACACGTGGGGATTGATTTCACGGGCTTCTGAGAGGATCCTTTCGCGGGTTTCCCCGTCAATCAGGTTGGCGAGATCGAACCGGAAGCCGTCGATATGGTATTCGGTCATCCAGTATTTGACGCTCTCCAGGATAAGGCGCCGCATGGGGGGACTTTCCGTGCGGGTATCGTTTCCGGTCCCGCTCCGGGAGATATAGTCTCCCTTCTCATCGAGACGGAAATAAAGTCCCCGGTCAATATACTTGAACGGGTGGTAGTCGTAGTGGGAGACGTGGTTGTACACCACATCCATGAGCACGGCGATCCCTTCCCGGTGGAACGCTTTCACCATTTCCTTGAATTCGGTGACCGCCCTGCCGCTGGCGCCGTTCCAGGCGCCGGGTTGAGAGGTTCCATCGGTGGCATAGTAGCTCTCCGGGGCGAAGAAAAAGGTGGTCATGTACCCCCAGTGATTTTTTGCGTAGGGGTTCCATGTGTTGAACACGGGGGCGGACGGATCGCGGTAGGGCACTTCAACGTTGGCAAACTCCATGGCGGGAAGGAGCTCCACGGCATTGACCCCCATCTCCTTGATGTGAGCGATCCCTCCCCGCTGGTTGGGATCCACCAGGGCGAGGTAAGACCCCGGATGCTTCGCCCCGGAGGTGGGATGGGCGGTCATGTCCCGGATGTGAAGTTCATAGATGACGGCATCCCGGGGATCGAGATCGATCCAGGTATCCCCCTCCCAGTCGAATGTGTCCCCCGGAGGCGGGATCAGGGACTTTGCGACATGGCGGTAAGAGTTTTGGGTGACCGCCGCCCGGGTGTAAGGATCGGCAATGATAATGTCCGGGTCGAAGGTGTGGGTGGAAGAGGAGGGACCGTCGAGCCTGTATCCGTAGAGGGACCCGTATCCGGCCCCGTCCACCGTGGCGGTCCAGGTTCCGCCGTCCAACCGGGTCATGGGGACTTCCCTTCCCGAGTCCGCCTCAGGGGAGTCAAAAATGACGACGGCCACCTTATCCGCCCGGGGGGCGAGCAGCTTAAAGGTTGTCCTGTCCCCTTCAACGAAAGCGCCGTAGGAGAGCATCGGTTTTTCCAGGGGGGGTCCCGAAAGGAGAAGAATCAGGAGAGGAAACAGGTTTCGCCATCCCGGTGTATCGCTCATGGTTGTCTCTTTTGGTGACTGCAGACGTTCGCCTCCCTAAATTACGACGCCGTGAAAACAGGTGTCACCCCGATTCTTGCCGTTGTCGTTTTCTTCTCCCTTTCCTGCCAGAGAGACGAAAATGCCGGTCTCTATCCCGTTCCCGCCCTGGTGGTGGAGCAGGGGACGGCCAATTCATTTGATCTTTCCGCCTACAAGAAGAAAGAACCGGTGAGCCTGACGCTCGCCGGTCACCCCGGTCTCGAGGTGCGCCTTACCGCCGGAGGGGATTCACTCACCATCGAAGCCCCGGACACGGCCCCGGCGCTGGCTCTGCTGTCCCTCAGATCCGATGGCGAACCGTTGCGGTTGATCGTCCGCGTTGAAAAAAGAATCGCCCATACGTTCACGTATTCCCCCGGCCTGGGGGTAAAGCGGATTGTGGTCATGGGGAGTTTCAACGACTGGTCCCGGTCGGCCCTTCCTATGGTTGACGATGACGGTGACGGTGCATACGAACGGACCGTCTATCTTCGTCCCGAACGGCACGAGTACAAGTTCGTGGTGGACGGCCGGGAGATCATCGATCCGGAGAATCCCGATTCGGTCTCAAACAATCTGGGCGGCTGGAATTCGGTTCTGGATCTTTCCCCATTGAAGGAACCGTCGGCGGGTTCCTTTATGAAATGGAGGAGGGAGCCGGGAAAACTGACCTTCCGGTTTCTCCCGCCAGCGGACGGGGCGGTGCCGGAGCGCGTTATCGCTCTCTTTAACAACGAAGAAGTTCCTCCGGGGAGGGTTGTTCTTGGAGAAGGGGGACGTCTCGACGTCGATGTGGGGAATCTCAAGAACGGACTCTTGCGAATCACAGGAGTGGACGGCACGGGGCGAGTCATCCCGGAGAATCACACCCTGTTGCGGGACGGGGAACCGCTCGATCCCGTGAGATTTCCGCAGGACTGGCACTTTGCGGTCCTTTACAGCCTCATGGTGGACCGTTTCCTCGATGGCGATCCCGCCAATACGAGGGTGGTGAACGATCCGGACATCCCTCCCCTCGCCAATTTCCACGGGGGAGATCTTGCGGGTATCCTCCAGAAGCTCGAGGAGGGCTATTTCTCTAACCTGGGCGTCAACGTGATCTGGATTACGCCGGTGGCGCCCGTTCCGGAGAGGGGATATACAGAGTTCCTCCCCCCTCACCGGAAGTACACGGGTTACCACGGGTACTGGCCCGTCGCTCCCCGGGGTGTCGATTCCAGGTTCGGCACGGAGGAGGAATTGAAGAAACTCGTGAGTGGTGCGCACGACAAGGGGATCAGGATCATTCTCGATTTTGTGGCCAACCATGTCCATGAGGACCACCCCTATTTCCGGGACCACCGGGACTGGTTCGGGTCCATGTATCTTCCCGGGGGTGTCGTCAACATTCGAAACTGGAGCGAGGAGACACGGCTGACCACATGGTTTGACTCGTTCATGCCGTCATACGATTTTGCCGGTTCCCCGGAAGCCATCCGGCAGGTGGTGGAGGACGGCGTCTGGTGGCTGGAGACCTTTGGCTTCGACGGTTTCCGGCAGGATGCCGTCAAGCATGTTCCCCACCGTTTCTGGAGGACATTGACCTCCCGGATGAAGGAGAGGTTTCCGGAACGGGATTTCTATCAGATCGGGGAAACGTTCGGATCCGACAAGCTGATCAAAAGCTACGTAAATCCCGCGGAGCTGTCGGCCCAATTCAATTTCGACATCTATTTCAACGCCCGGGGCCCTTTTAGTGCCCGCCGGGCCGACTTCTCCTTTCTTAAAGAGGTGATTGTGAGAAACGCGGAAGCATACGGGCCCGTTCATCTCATGGGGAATATCACCTCGAGTCACGATCAGGTCCGGTTTGCGGCGTTTGCCGACGGCCAGGTTCGCTTTGACGAAAACGGGGTGGAGAGGGCATTCAACGATCCGCCGCGTGGGGTCCGGGATTCCACCACCTATTTCAAACTTGCCAATTTTACGGCGTTCAATATGTCCCTGCCCGGTGTCCCCGTCATCTACTACGGGGAAGAAATCGGCCTGACAGGCGCAGGGGATCCGGACAACCGCCGTCCCATGCGGTTTGGACCGGACCTCAACCGGTGGGAGTCCAGATTGAAAGAGCGGGTTTCCCGGCTGGCGTTCCTGAGGCGACGCACTCCCGCCCTCCCTCTGGGCGATTTTGTCCCCCTCATCTTTGACGGACCGGTTATGGCCTTCGTCAAAGCCTATTTCAACCAGGCGGTTCTGGTGGTCGTGAATCACGGTCCCCGGGAGCGGGAGATCTCGGTGGAGGTTCCCTTCCCCTTCAGCCGGGCGGAGGATCTGATGGAATCCCGGGAGATTTCCGTCTCCCGGGGCACGGTTACGGTCGCCCTTGGACCGTACGGTCACAGCTTTATCGCGCTCCGCTGATCCCGGTTGCCGGCCGGCGGCATGGGGGCTCCCTTCCCGCTTTCCGCTTCGAAAATGGACTTCAGGGGTGTTGACTTCCCAGGGTGGCAGTGGTAATTTCCTCTTCAGGGTTGGGTAAACATTTGCGCTGGGCTTCCGTTACATTTCTTCCGGTATCCACAATTTTCTTCTTCGGGCGCCTGCTGGCTTTTCTCCTGGCGTTTCCGGTGGGGGTGAGCGGCCAGGGGTTGGTTCCCGACGTTTTCGATAAGTACACCTCGGTGGGGCAGTTGGGGGTCATCGTCACCAATTTCGGGGTCATGGGGAACGGCTACAACAAAATCAACGGAAGGATCCTCCCGTCGTGCCAGTACAAGCAGCATACGGAAATCCTCAGGGAGCAGGTGGAGCACTTTTCCTATGCCGGTTTATGGGTAGGGGGCATCGTCAACGGGGAGCGCCGCGTCTCCACCGCTATCGTGGACGGGGTATTCGAATCGGGTCAGGAGGGTTTCGAGTTCACCCCCACGTCGGGGATCGCCTTCCGTTCGTCCATCTCCTCCACCTCAGAAGATTCCATGGCCCAGTACTATTCTCCTTACGCCGTATCCCATCAGGACATTCTTACCGACTTCAAAGATTTTGGTTTGCATCCGTCCGATAACTTTGGTATCCCCAACCACACCCCCTTAGGGATCGCCGTTCATCTGGAGGCCTACGCGTGGAATTTCACCTTCGCCGATGCGTTCGTCATATTGAATTATTCTATTACCAATGAATCGAGCGAAACGATCCAGGACGTTTACGCGGGCATATGGGCAGACGTTTCGGTGGCCAACATGAACTACACCAGTGAGTACGAACCGGGCGGAGGGTTCACCTGGTACGACAATCTCGACGGATTCGATCAATCGGTGGAGCCGAGCGGTTTCCCCAGGGATATCGCCTATCAATACGATGTGGATGGGGACGACGGATGGGCCGAGTCCTACATCGGCCTGACCGTCCTGGGGGGGACGGTTCCCCGCCCCCATTTCGAATCTCACTTCAATCAATGGGTGTGGTCCAGCGCCACCAATTCGGACTATCCGGAATACGTGATGCCGCTGAATGACCGGGACCGATACGATCAATTGAGTTCGAGCGTACCGCGGCGGTTCGGGGAGGACTACACGGCCGAGGGTTACCCCAATGCTCCGAACAGCTGGCTGATGATGATATCGGCAGGGCCGCTGGGAAGCCGCCCCGTGTCGTCCGACTCATCCAGCTGGGAGCTCCCTCCCGGGGAATCGTTCAACGTGGTGTTTGCCATTGTGGCCGCCCGCTGGAGCGGAGGCGGAGGGGATTCCCCAGCCAGGCGGGCCAACCTGCGGATCAACGCCGACTGGGCCCAGAAGGCCTATGATGGTGAGGACAAGAACCGCAACAACCGGCTCGATGAGGGAGAGGACCTCGATTCGGACGGGGAGATCGACCGGTATGTCCTTCCGGCCCCCCCGCCCGTGCCCAACATGACGGTGGACGTGGGGGATCAGTCCGTCACGATCTACTGGGAGGACAATGCCGAAGATTTCATCGATCCCATCAGCCGCCAGAAAGATTTCGAAGGGTATCGCATCTACGGTGCCCGGAAGACCGCCGGGGAGGGGACTCCGGAATTCACCCTTCTGGCCGATTTTGACCGGGCCGACAGCAATTACCTGGACGTTGGATACAACACGGGTCTCGATTCCATCCGGATAAAGAATACCGCCGGCGAGCCCGACAGCATCTTCGTGGAAGGGCGTTACTACCACTACCGCTTCACCAACAGCGGGGTGAAGAACGGGTGGCTCAACTACTATGCGGTGACCGCTTACGACCGGGGAGATCCGGCGGCGAATCTGGCGAGTCTGGAAAGTTCCGTCTACGCCAACAGAAAGTATGTCTACCCGGGCGTGCCTCCGGCGACGGACGACTGGATCGTGTCGCCGGGCGTCTATCCCAATCCGTACCGCGGCCAGGCCGACTGGGAGGGGTACAGCAGCCGCGATCGCATGATCTGGTTCACCAATCTCCCCTCCAGGGCCGAGATTCGCATCTTTACCCTGGCCGGCGACCTGGTGGACGTTCTGGAACATGATGCGGAAACCTACCGGGGTCAGGATGTCCAGAACATTAACGAGTTCAGGTCTCCGCGCATGAGCGGAGGAGAGCATGCATGGGATCTTATCACCCGGCACGACCAGGCTCTCGCGTCCGGACTGTATCTGTTTACGGTAGAAAACAAGGATCCTCAAAGCCCTACGTACAGGAGGATTAAGGAAGGTAAGTTCCTGGTCATAAAGTAGCTCAAGAGAAAGGAGGGAGGAGACATGACAAAAATGGGCAGAGGGATGACCGTCCTGGGAGTGGCCCTGGCTCTGGTGGCCTTTTCCTCTGGACAGGACATCACGTCCATATACGACATCCAGTACGTGGCAGATCCGTCCACTGACGATGCCAGCCCCCTTGACGGTCAGGAGGTAACTATCACCGGTGTGGTGACGGCGGAATTCTGGGGTGGGAGCAACAACCGCCAGATTTTCGTCCAGGACTCCGCCGGTGCCTGGAGCGGCGTCATGGTGTTCGAATACGGTGGCTGGGACAACTTCGACATCGTCGACACGGCCGGTGCCGTTGTTCATTCGGTGGCGGAAGGTGACAGCGTTCTCATCACGGGAACGGTGGATGAATACTACGGCAAGACGGAAATCACGGATGTGACGTCCTTCAAGATCGTGGGAAGAGCGTCGAAGCCCATGGCGCCCATCACCGTTTCCCCCGGGGACATCAAGACGGGATCGGCAACGGCCGAATCCTACGAAGGGGTTCTGGTCCAGGTGGCGGCCGTGACGGTGGCTGATGCCGATCTGGGCTTCGGTGAGTGGTCCGTCAGCGACGGAACCGACACCGTCCGCGTGGACGACCTGTGGGACTACTTCTACTGGCCGGAGGCCGGACAGGCCCTGGCGGAAGTGGTGGGACCTCTCGACTACACGTTCGGGGATTACAAGATCCAGCCCCGCCTGGCCAGGGATGTGGTCGAATCGGGCACGACGCGCATCCAGCATCTCCAGCAGGTTCTCTACAGCGATCTGTTGAAGGCGGGCGACGATGCCGAATCCGACACGTCCTACGTGCTGGGAGACACGGTGACGATTGAAGGGATCGTGACCATGCCCACGGGCTTAAGCTATGCTGGCGCCGGGGTAAAGTTCATCTATGAGGATGAACACGGCGGTCCGTGGAGTGCCATCCTGTCGTATGATCCCGACAGCACGGCATTCCCCGTTCTGTTTGAGGGCGACGAGGTGAGAGCAACAGGGTACGTGTCCGAATACTCCACCGGTCCCTCCAACATGACGGAGCTCTTCATCACCGAGCCTGTGGAAATCCTGGATACGGGCGTGGACGAACCGGAGGTGGAATACGTGATGACGGGAGATCTCCGGTGGCCCACGGAGGCGGAGCAGTGGGGCAATGTGATGGTAAAGGTGAAGGACGTGACCGTCATTGAAGACGACCTTCCCTTCGGCGAGTGGTCGGTGGATGACGGATCGGGCAAGGTGAACGTGGATGACGACTCCGACAGCATCTCGGTCTGGCAGGACACCTACGGCCGTCCTCCGGTGGGAACAAACATCGATTCCATCCGGGGATGGATCTACCACCATTTCGGCAGCTACGCCGATTCCACGGCCTACAAGTTGGAGCCGCTCTACCCGTCGGATATCGTCATCAGCGCCGGTCCACCGTCGATCCGCGATGTGGCCAGGGATCCGTGTGTGCCCCTTCCCGACGACGACGTCACGGTGAGCGCCGAGGTGAGCGACAACTCCACCGTGGCCAGTGTGGTCATCATGTACTCCGTGAACGGCGGCGATTACCAGACGGCCGACATGACCAATACGGGCGGGACATCCTGGTCGGGCACCATTCCCGCCACCGGTGCGGAGGATGCCCGGGTCGATTACTACGTCAAGGCGACGGACGATGGGGTGGGGCAGGAAGGTCCCGAAAGCACCACCTATCCGGGGGATACGGCAGCCAACCAGTTTGGCTACGTGACCCGATCGGGTGACCTGGACATTGCCGACATCCAGTTTACCCCGTGGCCGGCGGGCGATTCACCGTTCAACGAATGCGAGGTGACGGTGACGGGCATTGTCACCGGTGACACGGCCCAGTACGCCAGTTCCTACGGTGCCTACGCCCTGCAGAGCGAGACCGGTCCGTGGAACGGCGTCATCTTCGAATGGGACGGCGATCCGCTCTTAAGAGGCGACGAGGTGACGATCACCGGGACGGTGGAAGAGTACGATCCTGAGTGGCACTTCAAGTACGACAACAACACCAAGATCATCGATGTGACGGCGGTCACTACGCTGAGCTCGGGTAATGAGCTGCTGCCTCAGTTGGTGACGACGGCCGATCTGGCCCAGGATGCCGACGAAGTGGAATCCTACGAAGGAACCCTGGTGAAGATCGAGGACGCCGTCGTGGTGTCGGTGAACCAGTACGACTGGAGCGTGATGGATGCCTCGGGCATTTCGTGCCTGATTGACGACGATATGGCCACCGATGATGCCGATGCCTTTCTCGGCACTCTCGAAGAGGGTCAGAAACTCGAATACGTCACCGGGATTTTCAACTTCAGTTTCGGCACCTACAAGATCCAGGTGAGGGATCTGGACGATGTGGGTGAGGTGACCGCTGTGGAGGATTTCACCCCCCAGCCCTACGCCTTCAGGCTGTATCCGAATTTCCCCAACCCCTTCAACCCCGAAACACGCATACGGTTTGAGATTCCCAGCCGGGAGCGCGTCAAGCTCATCATCTATGACGTCAGGGGTTACCGGGTAAGGACGCTGGTGAGTGACGTCTACGAGGCGGGACACCATGTGGTGAACTGGGACGGCAGGAATGACGACGGCAACCTGGTGAGCTCCGGTGTCTACATCTACAGAGTCAAGGCCGGCAAGTTCCTGGCCCACGATAAGATGACCCTCATCAGATAAAAACGGGAAACAGGGGGGCTTCGTGCCCCCCTGTTTCTTCGTTTTTTCATGTGGAAAGCGTGAGATTTCTTGCGGTACCCGTTCTGGCCTTCCTGGGGGCCTGCTCCCTGTGGGAATATGAAGATCCCTCGTCCCCCCTGGAAAACGGTCCTCCGGAGACGTTCCTGACCCTGGCCGCCGCGGACACTCTCTACGCCCGGGTCGATACCGTTATCGTCCGCACCGATCCCGGAACGGGGGAAGAGATACGGGACACCGTGTGGACCTATGCCATCGGCGAGGAGCCCGACCCTGGTCTCGTATGGGACACCCTCACATCGGCCTTCACCACCATCACCACCAGCCGGCAGGAACTTCACTGGTGGGGGGAAGATCGGGACGGCCACGTGATCGGGTATCGCTACAGGTGGAACGTCGATACGGCCTGGACCTTCACCACCCGGGAATCGGCCGTTTTCTTTCTACCTGTGACCCGGGAAATGGACGTATTTACCTTTCAGGTGGTGGCCGTAGACGACGACAGTGCGGCCGACCCTACCCCTGCCAGGATCGTTCTTCCCATCCGGAATTCGAGGCCCGAAGTGAGCTTCCGGTTCCGGAGCAATCCCCTTGTGGACAACCCCTTAGACACCTCCTTCACCTTTCCCACCCGGACCTTTGTGTGGGATGTGGAGGATCAGGACGGCATCGAAACGGTCACCGATATCTTCTATGCCCTCGATGACACCTGCGGCTCCTGCTGGACGCGTCTCGATGCCGCTTCCTATTCCAGCATAACCCTCACCGGCCTCTCCCCCGGCATCCATACGTTCTATCTGAAAGCCCGGGATATCGCCGGTGCCGAAAGTGAGATTATCCATTTCCCCGATCGCGACGATCCCTCCACCCCCAACACCTGGGCCGTCATGCCCGTCCAGGGCGATATTCTCCTGGTGGACGATTTCCCTCAGGACACCCGTAACAGCGCCCTGAGTTGGTACCGGGGAATCCTCGATTCCCTGGTGGGACCCGCCGGATATTCCGTGTGGGAGATTGGCGATGAACTTCCCTTTTCCTCCACCGACGTCAATGCGAACCTGAACTACTTCGATCACGTCATCTGGTATACCGCCTATACCGGTGTGGAAACTTACGATGATGCCGGCACCAGCATACTCCAGTTCATGGCCGGAGGGGGCAACATCTTCATGAATGCGGCCCAGCTCAAGGACACCTCCTTTGTCTGGTTTCCCATGGATTCCTCCTTCGTTTTGAACCCCTCGGGACGCCTTTTTTCCGGACGGGTTCTCGTTTCCCAGGTCGATTCCACCCTCAACTTGGCCATCTCGAAATTGATTGCCATCCGGGTCAAAGGATTCGAGACCGACACGGCGACAGCCCCCTACTTTGAGAGTCTCTACCGTCTGCAGGAGCCGGAAAGCGGCGATGAATGGACGGGGACCCCCAACGTCTGCGGCGAATATCAATTCGAGCTGGAACCGGGCCGGCTGTCTGGAAAAGCGGTGCTTATGAGTATTCCGCTGCACAACGGTTCCGAACCTCTTCTGGAAGGGAGGGGATCGGCCAGTAAGTTTCTGGCCTATCTGCTTGAAAAGGAGTTCGGACTGTGAGGGGAATCCGGGTCCTCCCGTTCGTCCTTCCCGCGGTCCTTCTGGCCCAAAACGTGGGGTCCATTGAGGGGACGGTTCTGGACGCAAAAACGGGGGAACCGCTTCCGGGAGCGAATGTGGTCGTAAAAGGAACCTACTATGGAGCGGCCACCGGAACCGACGGACGTTTTACTATCACCGGTGTCTCCCCCGGGAACTACGATCTGGAAGTCTCCATGATGGGGTACAAAATCATCCTTCGGACGGGGGTGGTGGTGGAGAAGGAGCTGACGACCCACCTGGAATTTGAGATGGAGCAGACCGTTCTTGCCATGGGTGAGGAGGTGGTGGTGGTGGGCAAAGCCCCCCTGTTTGACGTGGACGAGACCGCGTCGGTGACGCGTGTTTCCCGGGAGGACATTGCAAACAAGATTGTCTACAGCGTGGACGATATTCTGTCGGAACAGGTGGGGGTCAGGAAGGTGGACAACGAAATCCATATCCGCGGGGGCCGCGTGGACGAGAGCCTCTATCTTGTGGACGGCCTCTCCATCAAAGATCCCCTCTCGGGCATGTCGGGAAACCTTTTCGTCAATGCCGAATCCATTGAGGATCTGGAGATTATCACCGGGGGCTACAATGCCGAATACGGCCAGGCCATGTCCGGTATTATCAACATTCGGCTGAAGGAGGGGACGGAGAGGTTCGAAGGGAGCCTTAAGTACGCCAGCGATAACCTGGGGCCCTCCGGTTCCTTCTGGCCCAGGTACAATACGGACCAGCTGGAGTTCAACCTGGGGGGCCCGGCACCGCTATTCGAACTGCTCGCCCGGAAAGCCGGACTGGATCTGCCCGGGAAATGGTCGTTTTTCGCCAACGGTTACGGAAAGATTTCCGACACCTATCTTCCGGGGGCAGGAAGGCTCTATCCTCATCGGAACTGGTCGCCTCCTCCCGGGATGTCCGTCGAAACGGCGGACAGAATCATGGAACTTCTGGCTCCCCGGGAGGAGAACGACTGGCACGCCCTTTACAAACTGTCCTGGCAGCTGACGGAAAAGAAAAAGGCGGCCGTATCGTACGATTTCTCTTTGAATATTAACCAGGGCTTCTTCATGCCCCGGGCCTTTTCGTCCACCTATTTCCCCTACCGGTACCAGCAGATTCTGGACAATTACAACACGGTTACCCGGGAATCGCGGCTGCTGAAGATGAACTGGACTCACACCCTCAGCCCCCGGAGTTTTTATGAAGTCACCCTTGGCCGGTTTCTGACGCTGGAACACAGTGCCGTCCGGGATCTTCACTGGAGCCAGTACCGGGAGCGCCTCGATGTGGAGCCCACCAACTATGTGGTGAAGGACAGGGACGGCAACATCCGGATCACCTACGGCGACGAATTCTACGATACGGGCTTTTCCACAGAGTGGTACGATCTGTCCAGCGATAACACCCGTCTGGACATCGACTGGACCTACCAAACGCCCCGGCGGCACAAGATCAAGGGGGGCGTGGAGGGAACCCTGACGGAGATCCAGGTGGTGGATATTGACGAACCGTGGACAGGCACCACCGGTCTGGGGATCAACTACGACGCCTACCGGACCCGGACCCTGTTCGGGGCTTTCTATGTTCAGGACAGGATTGTGTTTGAAGGGATGACGGCCAACCTGGGCCTGAGATACGATTTCTGGTTCCCGGGGAAATATGTGGAGGATGCCGTCAACAATCCCGAGACCGTCATCATCACGCGGGAGGCGAGAGAGAGGTTCTACGAAGAAACGTTTGGATTCTTGGGCTACCGGGGAAAGGGCCGGCTCAGTCCCCGGGTGGGGATTTCCCATCCTGTCACCGATAACGATGTTCTCTATTTCTACTACGGCCACTTCTCCCAGCTTCCCACGTTTCAATATGTGTACGCCAAGCTGGCCTCCACCTCCCCTTCCACCTATCAGGTTTTCGGCAACCCAAATCTGAACCCCAAGACGACGGTTCAGTACGAACTGGGAATAAAGCACCGTTTTCACGAGGATCAGGTTCTGGAGATGAAAGCCTACTGGAAGGACATGTTCGATTACGAGACGTCTCAATCGATTACTCCCTCGAATCCCAAGTATTCCCACCTCAGGTTTCTGATGTACTTCAATGCCGACTACGCCCGGGCCCGGGGTGTGGAGATTATCGTGAGAAGCCGGCTGTGGTCCTATTTTTATGCCGACGCCAACTTCAACTACTCCATTGCCACCGGCAAGAGCTCCCATCCTCTTGACAACCTTCTGGTTCAGGCGGGACAGCTCCGGGAAAAGCCCCTGGATGAAGTCTTTCTCCGTTGGGATAAACCGGTTCAGTTTTTTACCAACCTTTCCTACAGTCATCCGTCTGGCTGGGGAGCGTCGGTGCGTGTGGAGTACGAAACGGGCCGGCGCTACACCCGGTCAATTCCCGGTACCCGGGACTATCCCGGCGGCATTATCGAGGTGGATGGCACCCCGTATTACGTGGGTACCAGGGAAGATGACAAGCCGTATTTCTACATCAGCAAGGTGCCGCTGACCAATGTGGATCTAAAACTTCACAGGGATCTGAATGCGGGTGGTGTCCGGTACCGGCTGTTTCTTGAGGTGGAAAACCTTCTTGATGAAAGGATACCCCGGCGCATAAACCCGTTCACCGGTTCGGGATACGACCCCGGGGAAATCATTCCCTACGGTCTTATCGACAGTCCCAACCCCAATTATGATCCCTCCCGTTTTCTCCTTCCCCGCAGGGCCCAGCTGGGGATTCAGGTGACATTCCGATGACGGGGGTCATCCGTCGAATCGTGCCCGTTTTCCTGCTCACCTTTTCGGCGGCGTGGGCCCAGCAGAACTTCTTTCCCATCCTGGGAGGTCAGCGGGTGGGGACGTCCATTTTCACCTTCCTGAAAATCGGGGTGGGAAGCCGGGCTGCCGGCATGGGGGAAGCGGTGGTGGCCCTGAGTCAGGATGCGTCGGCTCTCTATTACAATCCCGCCTCCATCGCCCAGCTTCCCGGGACCCAGGTTCTGGTAACCCGCGTCCGGTGGCCGGCGGACATCCTGTACGATTTTGTGGGGATTTCGAGACCGTTGAAGGGTCGTCACTATGTCGGTTTCAGCGCCGGAATCCTCCATACGGCCCCCATGGAAGAGACCACCGAGCTGATGCCCCACGGAACGGGGAGCTACTTTGTCTTTCAGGACCGGTTTGTGGCCCTCACCTACGGGGTGCACATGTCCGATCGATTCAGCTTCGGGATCACGGTAAAGAACGTGAGCGAAAACCTGGCCGGCAATCTCATGGAATCGTGGCTCATGGACCTGGGGACCTTCTACTGGACGGGGTTCAGATCGCTGCGGTTTTCCGCATCCCTGTCTCATTTCGGGAACCAGAGCGGTCCCTCCGGAAGCTATCGCCGCCGCGTTCTGGACACCGAAACGGGTCAGGAGACAGAGATCGAGTCCGGATTCGAGCTCTTTTCGCCTCCCACCGTGTTCCGGGTGGGAACCGCTCTGGATCTCTCTGTCGCCCAACGGCAGAAAATGACCCTCTCCATCCAGCTGAACCATCCCGTGGACGGTGCGGAAAACGTGGTTGTGGGGGGCGAGTACGTCATCTACGACGCCCTGGCTCTCCGGGCGGGGTATAAACTCAACAAGGAAGAGGAGAATTTCTCCCTCGGTGCGGGAATCGGGCTTCCCGTAGGGCCGGTGAACCTGAGGGCGGACTACGCCTTCACCAATTTTCTCCATCTTTCCGATCCCATGCGGTTGAGTCTCGCCCTGGAGTTCTGATGAGGATGCCGGAGATGAACATGCGGCTGTGGCTCGGGGCAGGGGGAATCGTGGCCGTGGCGGCCGTCCTGTTGCCGGGGTGCGTGGAGAAAATGCCCCTTCCGGCGGAGATCAATATTCCGGTAGAATTCTCTGCCGGGGATACGACCTATCTCATGATGAATCCCGTCTGGGATGAGACCTATGGTCTGGTAGCTCCCGTGGAGGTTTCCATCGCCCCCGACGGACATGTTTTTGTGGCCGACTCGGGGGCCGGCGCCATTCTTGTCCTGAAGCAGGACGGCACCCTTCTGGAATCGTTCCAGGGACTCCGGGAGCTCAGCGATGGAGAGGGGAATCCCGTGAGACCCATAGACGTCGACATCGACGGGAAAATGAACGTTTTCTTCATCGATGGATCCCGCCGCCTCTTCCGGTGGAACCAGATCTGGAATTCCCCCGGGATAGATTCGGTGGCCTCAGCGGCCACGTTCGTTCACGGTACAAGCGGGGAGAGGGTCACCTCGACGGCCGGATCGCGGGAGTGGGTGGAGATGGCCAACAGCGACGAGTGGTCATTAGACGGCGTGGTATGGACAAGGGAAGCGGCGATGGTGGATTCCCTTCAGGCTCCCCACCTTTTCTTCGATGCGGGAGCGCCGGAGAATGACGCCCGGGATATTTACTACAACGGCACCCTGTCGCGGTTTTCCGGACTTTCCACGGCCTCCGGGGAAACCTACCTTTACGTCACCGATTCGTATCACAACCGGATTGTACGAATCGATTTCGAACGGTCGCAGCTGGCAAAGCTCTCTTCAGGCCAGGAGGTGTGGGTTCACCGGGGCGTCTTCGGTCATACCGTTTCCGGCTTCGGAACGGGGGCCGGCACGGTAAACATGCCGGTGGCCATTGATGTCGATTTCGCAGGCAACATCTATTATGCCCAGCGGGGGGACTTTTTCTCCATCCATAAGATTTCTCCCGTCTTGGCCGGGGGTTATATCAGTTACCCCTCGGTGTTCCAGCAGGGAGAAAACGACATCATGGACCTGTGGAGGTTCTCCCTTCCCTCGGATGTGGCGGCGGATGAGAAACAGTCCATCTATGTGGCCAACACCGGCGAGAGGGAAATCCAGATCTTCAATTCTGACGGGAGTTTTTTCAACAAGGCGGGTGTGACGGAAGTCACCGTCGACACAACCGTGGCGGTTTTTAACGGGCAGGATACGGTCCTGGTGGATACGTTCATGACGGTGGAAAGAAAAGGGGTGCTGGAATCGCCCCGGGCCGTGGGGGTGGACAGCCGCGGCGTCGTCTATGTCTGTGACACACCGAAGTCCCGCATTGTGCGGTACCGCCTCTCCAACACCCTGGACGAAAATATCACTCCCGATAACAACTGAACCGTCCAGGGGTTACTTGATAAGGAGGAGTTTCCGCGTCCGGGAGAACCCTCCGGCCTCAAGACGACATACGTATATACCGCTGGACAGATGATCGGCGGTCCACACAATCTCATGTCTGCCCCCTTCCATCCAGCCGTCGGCCAGGACGGCCACTCCCCGGCCCGCAAGATCGACAACGGCGAGTCTCACCCGGGCCGCTTCAGGCAGAGTGAACAGGATGGTGGTGGAGGCATTGAACGGATTGGGCCAGCTCCGCAGGTCAAGAGCATAAGGCAGCGCAGGTCCGTCTTCGACGGCAGGCCCGAAGTTGGATTCCCCCGGGGTCCCGAGATCCCCATCCCCGTACGGCCGGGTCGAGACGGTCCAGTTTTCCCCCACGTTGTTGTCCAGGGTGACATCCACCAGTGCCATGGACGCCCCTTCCGGACTGGGGAATTCTCCCCCGCCGTCATATTCCACCCGGTCAACTTCCCGGCCTGAAGAATCAAACAGGAGTATCTGGTCGGCGTCGTTGGTGAGCCGGAAGGAACCGTATGGGTAGGGATAGTCCACCGGAACCCCGCCGTTGGTGGTCATGTCTCCGTTGGGTCCCAGGACAACATACTCACCGGGAGCCATCCGGAGGGAATCGGGTCCGCACTCCACGGGGAATTTTTCCCCGGACCAGTCCTCCACCGTCCACCCGCAGAGGTAAAGGGTAACAGAATCGGCGTTATACAGTTCAAACCACTCTCCCAGGCCGTCGCTTACCCTGCGGGGATTCTGCATGATTTCGTTGATGACCACACGGTAGGGGGACGGTTCGGCACCGTGGATCGTCAGTTTCATGGTAACGGGGAGATGATCGGAGGCTTCCACCAGGGCGTCGGCAATTTCGGAAGAGACGGCCGAGTTCGTCCCGTCATTGACGGCCCGGTTGAAATGGTTTCCGTCATTTCCGAAGCTCGTGTAGGAGCCCGGAGCGACGTTAACACCGTTGGTGTCCCTAACGGCGGCCGAGATCAGAATGAAGTCAAACCTGTCATCCAGACCTCCGTACCACTCGCCTCCGTAGGAACCCCGGGAGGACTGGGTGTGGATATCGGCGAAGCCGGAGTTGTTATGCCACTCTCCCGGGCGGTTCAAGGGATCGAAAAGCCGGCCGTCGTTATCTACCTGGGACCCGGTGAGCCGCCGGAAAGCCCCTTCGTTCGAGTCATAGACATTGAAGTCTCCGGCCACCAGGAAGAACGTGTCCGGTTCGAGGTCGTTCAAATAGTTCCGGAGTTTTCCGGCCTCCGACTCCCGGTCGCTCTGATTTTCGGGTTCCGTCCCCGCTTTCAGGTGAACGCCGTAGACGCGGAGCCGGGTGCCCGTCGAGAGATGTTGCAGGACAAATTCCACTGCATCCCTGTGGCCGTATTCGGACGTCAGATCGACAACCCGGGTTGAAACGAAACCGAAAACGTCCGGAAGATAAAAGAGGGCAATATCGGCTTCCGTTTCCGGCTGGTTTGAGAAGGGGGCACCTTCGTATCTGCCGGGGTCGCCCCGAGTAAGAACATCTTCGAGGAAATGGGTGTATCCCGTGGTTCCGTTAATCTCCTGGACAACAAGAATGTCCGGGGCCACGGAAAGAATAACGGCTTCCAGGTCGTCTTCCCTGGCGTTATCGGTGGAACTGGTGCCGATGTAGTTCCACAGATTGTACGTCATGATGGTGGCCTCGTAGGGAATTCCCGCCGAGACCGATCGGTCCGGAGAGAAAAGGATGAGGGCGGCGAGAAGGGGGATGGCGAAGATCATGGTCTCTTTCGGACAGGCCTAATTTACTTCAAATCGGGATTCTTCTCGAGAAGATCGTCCCGCGGCCGTCTTAGAGGTTGCATTTCAAGGGGCCATTTGTAAATTCATTACGCATTACGAATTACGCATCACGCATAACGAAAGGGGGTCAGGGCATGATTGTCACCACCGTGACCGTTTACGTGAAGCCGGAGAATGTGGACGATTTTATTCAGGCCACCACAGAAAACCACCGGGGATCGGTGAAAGAGCCCGGCAACATGCGGTTTGATGTTCTTCAGAGCCGGGACGATCCGACGCGCTTTCTCCTGTATGAAGCATACGAGTCTGAAGAGGCGGCCAGGGCTCACAAAGATACCCCCCATTACCAGACCTGGAAGGAGAAGGTGGCCGGGTGGATGGCCAGGCCCCGCGAGGGGGTACCGCACCGGGTCATCTGTCCTGCGGACCGCACGGCGTGGTGATTCCTGGGTTCGAATTCGCCAGGATACCCGGAATTCATTTTGGACCGGGCACTTTTTCCCGTCTGGCGGATGTGGTGAGCCGGATAGGCGACCGGGTTCTGGTGGTGACCGGGGAGAGATCCCTGGAAGCCTCCGGCCGGTGGATCCAGCTCTCCGAATCTCTGGACCGGCGCTCTGTTACCCTGTTCCATGTCCGCACCGGGCGGGAGCCTTCGCCCGATGACGTCGACCGGGCGGTTTCGGAATTCAGGAGCGAGGACATACGCGTGGTTCTCGCTGTGGGGGGCGGCAGCGTTCTCGATCTGGGAAAGGCCATCTCCGCCATGCTTCCCCACGAAAAATCAGTGACGGATTTCCTCGAAGGGATAGGAACGGAAGAACACAGTGGGGAAAAGGTCCCTTTCGTGGCCGTTCCCACCACCTCCGGAACGGGAAGCGAAGCCACCAAGAACGCGGTTCTGAGCAAGATCGGCCCCGACGGGTACAAGAAATCGCTTCGGCACGACAATTTCGTTCCCGATGCGGCCGTGGTGGACCCCGAACTCATCCTTTCGTGTCCTCCTGACGTAACGGCATCCACGGGCATGGATGCCTGTACCCAGTTGTTGGAAGCTCTGGTTTCCCCGGCGGCGACGCCCCTGACGGACCTGCTGGCGCTGGAGGGGTTGAAGAGTATAAAAGATAATCTCGTGGCCGCCTGTACGGATGGAGCGGGAAACGTTGAGGTGAGGGGAGCGATGGCCTATGCCGCTCTGTTGTCGGGAATCTGTCTGGCCAATGCCGGGTTGGGAATCGTTCACGGGTTGGCCTCTCCCATTGGCGGGTATTTTCCTGTGCCTCACGGGGTGGTGTGCGGGACGCTCTTGGCCTCGGCCACCCGGGTGAACATTGAAGCATTAAGAAGGGAAGAAACGGGGGATGAAGCGTTGCGTAAGTATGCCCGGGTGGGGTGGCTGTTTTCCGGTCGAGATGGGACGGATGTCACGGAGGGATGTGACCGGCTGGTGGAAGTGCTGGATGAATGGACGGAACAACTGGACATTCCAAAACTGGGAGCGTATGGCGTGGCTGAGTCTGACGTGTCGAAAATTCTGGATCACACCGGTCTCAAGAATAATCCGGTGCAGCTTGACCGCGGTGATATTCAGCGAATTCTGGAGGATCGGATCTAGTGCTTTGTCAACCATGTGTTGATGTATCACCCCCACCCTGG
>JBHIEY010000222.1:0-2632 GCA_046861835.1 Fidelibacterota bacterium
AAGCATACCATGGTGGTCACGGCTGTGGCGGAAGGGTCTTGTTCCTCATCTTTGAAGATAGCCGATAGTATGTCAAAACTTGTGTTTCCCACCCGCACGATTTTCTGCCCCACGAAGAGAACAGCCGGGTGTACCACCGGCTTTAAGAAATCAATCTTGATGGAAGCTACAATGAACGGAACCTCATCGGTCTTTTCGTCCGTGAGTCCCCGCTTCATCACATAGTGAATTCTTGCGGATTCCAGGTAGGTCAGGTAGGTGGCGTTATTCACATGGCCCACCGCATCCATGTCCTTCCAGCGGGTTTCCATTTTCACGAACGAATCAAAATCGTTTCTGGACACCTGATTTCTCTCCACCTTGCCTTGCTGTTTCCCCATGGTTGACCCTCCAAATCTTTCCGGGAATCTACGGCCCTTTATGATGAGTTCACAGTTTCGCTGAACCGGATGATGGATTCATGGTATCCCGGGTCACCCTTCGTCCTTCGACAGGCTCAGGAGGCTCATAGTCACCTCCCCCCCCGTCATGCTGAGCTTGACGAAGCATGAGCTTGACGAAGCATGAGCTTGACGAAGCATGAGCTTGCCCCTCATTTTCCAATTCTCCGTACTCCTTTGCCTCTCTTCTCCTGTCTCCCGAATTCCGCTTGTCCGGCCTTTTGTAATTGTCTAAACTTCTATCTTTAGGGGGGTGAACATGATCACAATCGAGCGCGACCCCGAAGGAACAGAAAGGGGATACCTGGAAGAGCCGGCGGACGTGAAGCGTCTCCGCGTACTGGAGGTGGGCTCCGGCGATGGACGGTTTCTGACCCGGTGAAGGCAAAGACCAGAAGCCGCAGGCCCATCCGGACGCCCCTGGGGTTTTATGCGTTGTCCCTCTTGATCGTGGAGGGCTTTCTCGGAACGGTCATCGTCGCCACCGATCTCCCCCTGGGCATCAAGATACTGGGCATATGGATCGGGGCGGCACTCTTTGTTCTGGTCATTTTGACCGTGGCCCTGTTTGCGTGGTTCAAACCGACGAATCTCATGTACGATCAGTACGGTCACCTGGTGGAGTCGGGCCAGCTGGCCCCGTTCGGCAACAACGGGAAAGAGATGGAATTTGCTGAAGTTGCCGGTCTCGGGCCAACGAAGGAGAAATCGTAAATGGTGTACGTGGTCAGTTACGAGTTGCGGGGAGCTCGAAGGGACTACCGCCGCCTGTATGACGAATTGAGGAATTCCTCCGGGTGGTGGCACTATCTCGGCTCCACGTGGCTCATCTCCACGGATGAGTCGGCCAACGAGCTTTACGAAAGGTTGGCTACCGCCATCGGTTCCAACGACGGTCTTCTGATTATTGAGGCTGGGCGGACCCGGCAGGGGTGGCTCCCCGAGGAAGCGTGGGCATGGATCCGGGAGCACATATGAAACGCTTTTCCGCACCCCCTCCCCTTGGGCCTCACTGCACCTTCCGCAGACGAAACCAGGGAGAGACAAAACGAACGTTCAAAGGAAAGAATCGGCGCCCCGGTACGTCCGGGATGAAGGGATAACCTCCTACCTCCTCGCGTCTCCGGTTACGACGGACTCCCGGTACCTTACCACCACTCTGGTCGTTCTGGAGCCCGGGGGTTACCAGCGAATTCACAACCACAAGCCCGAGCAGATCTACTTTATCCTGGAGGGAAAAGGCATAATGACCGTCGATTCTCAACTCCGCTATTTCAGCACCGCGTCTCCTTCTTTCGCCAGGGAAGAACTGTCAACTTTCTGGCCATTGGAAAGTGAAACCGGCCCCCCTCAAAGAAAGGCTGATTTCCCCTCGGGAGACTCATGAACGCTTTGGAACAAGCCCGGTGAACCGGAGGGAGTTTCTCCGCACCGGCATTGTCCTGACGGCCGGGACGGCCACCTTTCCCCTTTTCCCCCCGGGGCTTCGGACTTCCGTCATTCCCGGAGAATTTCCCAGGCGCGAGTTGGGCCGGACAGGGGAGAAGATTTCCATTATCGGTTTCGGGGGCATTCTGGTCAGGAACGAGCGTCAGGTGGACGCCAACAACCGGGTGGCCGAAGCGTTCGATAGGGGAATCAACTATTTTGATGTGGCTCCAGCTTACGGGGATGCCGAGGAGCGCTTGGGTCCCGCCCTTGAACCTTACAGGAAAGACTGTTTTCTCGCCTGCAAGACGGCGGAGAGAAGATATTCCGGTGCGGAGAAGGAGCTCCATGAATCCCTCATCAAGCTCAGGACGGACATCTTCGATCTGTATCAGCTTCACGCTCTCACCACGTCGGATGACGTGGAGACGGCGTTCGGTCCCGGGGGTGCCATGGAGCTACTGGTCAAGGCCCGGGATGAGGGGAAGGTTCGGTACCTGGGCTTTTCCGCTCATTCGGAAGAGGCGGCTCTGATGGCCATGGAGCGGTTCGATTTCGACACGATTCTGTTCCCCATCAACTTTGTCTGCTGGTTTCGGGGGGATTTCGGGCCCCGGGTGGTGGCAGAGGTAAGAAAGAAAAACATGGGGATTCTCGCGTTGAAGGCTCTGGCTCTCACGCGGGGGACGTATGAGCAGAGGGCACGGTATGAGAAGCTCTGGTATGTTCCCATTGAGGACCCTGGGCTGCAGGATCTGGCCCTC
>JBHIEY010000223.1:0-2618 GCA_046861835.1 Fidelibacterota bacterium
CGTCAGGAGGAGCTCAAGCCTGAGCTTCTGGACGACATGGGGGAGGACGTGGACCACCTGGGGCCCAACTATCTTACCCTGCCCTTCCGGCGTACAGGAGGGGAGTTCGTGATCGGCGGGTGAAACTGTCGATTCTACAGGGTGACCAGAATCACGGCGGCAATCAGGAGCGCGGCAAAATGGTGGCCCGTGTTAATGCCAAAAAGCTTCCACGATTTTCTTGGATTCCCGATGACCGTGAAGATCATTCCCCTGGCCATTTCACTCCCCGGGGTTTTTTGCTCCGGATCGAATCCCATCTCCCGGGCCCAGGCACGCCCGAAAAGCGGGGTGTACCAGAGGTATCCGAAGATGAAGTTTGCCACCGTTTCCCGCCGTTTTGAACGCAAAAAGCTTCTTAGTATATTGATGATCGTCACTGTTCTGGTGTTGGTCGTCTGGCCCATGACACAGGTGCAAGAACCGCAGAGAAAGGGGAGAAGATGAAAAGGAATACGCTGATCGGCTTCATCGCAGTTGCCGTTGCTCTCATTGGAATCATCCTGTATTCCTTCAACCGTCCTTCCAGGATTGAGTTGATAGACGCGGACAGGGTGGATGAATTGCTGAAAAGGGGGAATGTTTTTGTCCTGCAAGCCCACGAGCCTTATCAGGGGGAATTGGAGGGAACAGACTTGATCCTGGAGGACTGGCAGAACATCGCCCGATACAAAGATCAATTGCCCGGGGACAAAGACGTCCCCATTCTTGTTTACTGCAGAAGCGGGAGGATGTCTGCGATAGCGGCAAAGCAGCTTGCCGGGTTGGGATACAAGACCGTTTATGATTTTGACGGGGGAATGAAGGCATGGACAGCCAGCGGAAGAGAACTGGTATTCCGGTGAAGAAAGGGGAATCCAGGGTCGGACCCGGCCAACCGATTGATATTTCAAGGGATTTGTTCCACAAGTAGGGGTTTTCACGCTTTACATGGTCCTTTCTGGTGCCAAATAGATTCTTCTAAGGAGTGGTGGTTTCCCTCCAACCCGGAGCCCCGCCACAAAGAAATTGACCCGAAGAGGACTATCTCCTTATATTTCCAATAGTGGACGTAACTGTCTCAAAATGGAAATATCATGCTAACATTTACCGTGCGGGAGAAAGCCAGGGAACTTGGACTTCCCTTCGGTACGGTGGTGGCCGAAGTCTTACACTTGGTGGCCCTGGATGCCCTGTTCGCCGTCGCGCAGAGTGAAGTCCTCCGGTTTCAGGGCGGAACCAGCATCCATCTGTTGTACGACGGGTATCGATTCTCTGAGGATCTGGACTTTGCCGGAAAGTCCATTACGCCCTCGGGAGTACAGGAGCTTGTGGCCAGGTCCCGATCGAATGTCGAAAAGGGGGTGATTCAGTATCTGGGTCAGGGCACGTTCGACTGGCGATTGCCCGGTTTTTCGAAAGGACGCAGAATTCACTCCATCTGGCTTACGTACCGTCCGGAGAATGGTCCCCAAAAGTACCGCCTGAAGCTTGAGTTTGCCCGGTATCCGACCTATGAGCCGACTGTGCTGCCAGTTCGGTCGGATCTGGACGCATTGGGTCGCCGTCCACTGGTCACGGGCTTAAGTCAAAGGGAGCTCCTGGCAGAAAAGATCGCGGCAGTCTTCAGCAGGTCGTACTTGAAGGGGAGGGACTTATTCGATGTGTGGTACTTGTCTGAGGTGTTGCGAACGGAGGTCGATTCATCATTGGTGGGGAAGAAACTCCGTGACTACCGTGTTGATATATCTAAGTTCAAGCTGGAGCAAAGGCTCCAGCAACTTCCAACCCGGGATCTTGTCGCTGAAATGGACAGATTTCTTCCCAGGCGCTATCGACAGCAGCTGCAGGAGAATGAGTACGAAAGAATCAGGAAATCGGCAGCTGGAACCGTTCAGAAGGCCATCAGGGGCATTCAGTGACGGAAGAGTTCACGCAGATGAAATGGATTGAGCTTCTGAGGCGCGGCAAGTCGATCTACAATTTTGCCGAACTCGTCCGGCTCACAGGCCTGTCGAGCTCGTCACTGCGCAGGGCTATCCATCGCCTCCTCCTTCGAGAGGTCTTATTCAAACTGGGGAAGGGGCTATATGCCAATTCTTTTCATTCTCCCAGTTTGGAGGAGGTGGCGGCCATACTTTACCCGCCGTCCTACATCTCGCTGGAGTCGGGCCTTTTCACCCACGGCATCGTGGAACAGGCGCCTCATGGGGTCACCTGTATATCCACCAACAAGACAAAATCCTTTCAGACAGCCCTGGGATCAGTCCACTATGCTCATATAAAAAAAGGACTCTTCTGGGGATACGAGTTCACCGATGAGATCCCCCTTGCCTGGCCTGAAAAGGCGGCACTCGATTTTGTCTACATTCAGAGACAGAATGGTCTGAACCCTTCTTTAGACGAATGGAATTGGCGGTATCTCGACGTTAATAAACTCTTTTCTCTGGCAGGATGGTATCCCAGGGTGGTGGATACCCATTTCAGGAGATTTGTGCCGCACCCCGGGCCGGACTCGAACCGGCGACCTACGGATTAGAAGTCCGTTGCCGTCTTAAAACTCACCGACGACAAATCTCCCTTCTCAGAAAAGTGTATCC
>JBHIEY010000224.1:0-2612 GCA_046861835.1 Fidelibacterota bacterium
GATCTCGTAGCTGCCATCACGGATGGCTACCAGGTCGCCATCATCCAGGTAAACCACATTACGGGTATACTCCACAATGGGAGAAGCATCGGAAGCCACGAAGACCTCACCTTCGCCGATGCCCAGTACAAGAGGACTTCCCATGCGGGCGGCGACCATCCTGTCGGGATGATCGGCAGATACCACCACGATCCCGTAGGCCCCCACCACATCCCGGAGGGCCGCCTGGATCGCCTCCTCAAACGTCAGGGAATCGGACCGATACAGCTTGCCGATGAGCTGAACCAGCACCTCCGTGTCCGTTTCGCTGCTGAACACCACCCCTTCCTTTTCCAACACCTTTCGGAGGGAGTCGTAGTTCTCTATGATTCCATTGTGAACGAGAGCGATCCTGCCGGACTGATCGCAATGGGGATGGGCGTTTGCCTCGCTGGGGATTCCGTGGGTCGCCCACCGAGTGTGCCCGATTCCCATGTGTCCCCGGAGATGCGAATCCTCCACCTCCGTCGCCAGCTGCCTGACCTTCCCCTTCCTTCTCAGCCGGTGAATCTCCCCCCCGTTCACAGTGGCGACACCGGCGGAGTCGTATCCCCGGTATTCCAGCCGCTTGAGACCGTTCAACAGGATGGGGATAGCGTCACGCGTTCCCATGTAGCCGATTATGCCGCACATCTTTCCCTACCTTTGATCTGCAATCTACGGAATACCGTCGCTACTCCCATTCAATGGTGCTGGGGGGTTTCGAACTGACGTCATACACCACCCGGTTCACTCCCTCAACCCGGTTGGCGATGTCGGTGGCAATCTCATTCAGAAGACGGGGATCCATTCGATACCAGTCAGCGGTCATGCCGTCGACGCTGGTTACCGCCCGGACGGCTATCAGATTGCCGTAGCTCCTCTGGTCCCCCATCACCCCCACCGTCTTGACAGGAATAAGGACACAGAATGCCTGCCAGATATCATCGTATATGCCGTTCTTCTTAAGGAAGCGAATGAGCAGATCATCGGCTTCCCTCAGCATGCTCACCCTCCCGGGGGTTACCTCCCCGATGATCCGCACCGCCAGACCGGGACCGGGAAAGGGGTGGCGGCCAAGAATGGTGGGGGGAATGCCCAGTTTCCTGCCAACTTCACGCACTTCATCCTTGAAAAGTTCCCGCAGAGGTTCGATCAATTCAAACGGCATGCCCTCCGGAAGGCCTCCTACGTTGTGATGGGTCTTGATCACGTCCGCCGGCCCCAAGGTTCCACCACTCTCTATGACGTCGGGATACAGGGTTCCCTGGGCAAGAAAGGAAACCGGCCCGAACGATCTTCCGAATTCCTCGAATGAACGGATGAATTGTTCCCCGATGATCGCCCGCTTCCGCTCGGGATCGGTCACTCCTTTGAGCCTGTCAAGAAAGTGCCGCGAATGGTCAACGTAGGTGACGGGAACTTTAAGACCTGACTCCAGCCTCTCCCGGATCCGTTTTCCTTCATCCTTTCTCATGAGACCATGGTCGACCACCACCGCCCTGAGTCTGTCTCCGATGGCCCTGTGTATGAGTTTCGCCACCACCGAAGAATCGACGCCCCCGCTGACACCACAAATCACCGTTCCACCGCCCACCGTCTGGCGGACACTATCCAGGGCCTCATCAATGAACGAAGCCGGTGTCCAGTCCGCACGGCAACCCGATATCGAAAAAAGAAAGTTGCCCAGCATTTTCTTCCCCTCCCGGGTATGGACCACCTCGGGATGAAACTGCGTGCCGTAGAGAGGACGGGACGGATGTTCCACGGCTGCTACAATATCGTTCGTTGAACGGGCCGATATCGTCCATCCATCGGGAACGATCTCCACACGGTCGCCGTGACTCATCCAGACCGGCGTCTCCCGGTCTACACCTTCAAGCAGCCTGCTGCCGTTCAAACGGCGTATCCGGGCCAGACCGTATTCTCCGTGACCGTCGGCATGGACTTCTCCTCCGAAATGTTTGACCATCAGCTGAAGTCCGTAACAGATGCCCAAAATGGGGATGCCCAGGTCGAAAAGATCGACGTCGAACTTCGGGGCCCCCCCGGCAGTCACGCTGGAAGGTCCCCCTGAGAGAATGAGGGAGATGGGATCGATCTCCTTCACCTCCCCGGAGGAAATGGAATGAGGGACAATCCGGGAGAAAACGTGATGTTCCCTCACCCTGCGGGCAATAAGCTGGGTATATTGGGATCCAAAATCGAGAATGAGAACGGTCTGTCTACGTTTTGCCATCGACGAAAACGTCCCACTCTGACAGGGTCTTCAGGGAATCGAAGTGGGTAAGGTTATACCGCAGCGGTGTTACGGAGACGAAATTATGCCGCAGGGCCGTATCGTCGCAGTCCGCATCATCGCCCGATTTGACCATCCGGCCCGCCATCCAGTAGTACGTCCGTTGACGCGGATCTTCCCTCCTGTCGAAGTCCTCCTCATAATAGCTCATTCCCTGCCGCGTCAACCGAATCCCCTTGACTTCTTCCTCCGGTACCCCCGGCACATTGATGTTGAGAGCCGTGCCCGCGGGAAGCCCCTGATCAATCACCCTCCGCACGAACTGCCGGGCGACCTTGGCCGCAAAGGTATAATC
>JBHIEY010000225.1:0-2605 GCA_046861835.1 Fidelibacterota bacterium
TCGAGCAACCGTCCGGGAGAGAGCCCCAGTCCCCTTTCGATCAGTCGCCGCTTCCGGATAACCATCATCTTGCGAATCAAACTGTAGGTTCTCTCAAAGGTTCCCGACGAAAGGCGGGAGTGGGGACAGTACGCTTCCGAATCGTAAAACCTCTCTATTTCCCGCTCGTCGGGAATGGGGTGGGTGATTCTCACCCCGCACGCCCGGCACTCAAGAATATCAAAGCTCCGGCCCGACACCAGGGAATCGGTAGCCGGAAAAACCAAACTGAAACCTGAATGTCTGCAAACCGGGCACGTTTCGATCTCCATCATCCGATGCCCGCCACATCGAGCATGGACTGATAGTCCGTCACGAACCGTTCACGGATTCCGTCATGCTCCGGTTTCCGCAAATGGGGATCCCGGCGAACCAGATCGAATGCCGCCTGACGGGCCCTCCGGATGATGGGTCCGTCATTCACAAGGTCGGCGATCTTCCACTTGAGAAAGCCGTGCTGTTTCGTGCCGTAGAACTCGCCGGGGCCGCGTAATTTAAGGTCCTCGTCAGAGATTTCAAATCCGTTGCTTGTCCGGGCAATGATCTCCAATCTCCGTCGTGCGGATGGGGTATCTTTTCTCTGAACGAGTAAGCAGTAACCCCTTTCGGACCCCCTGCCGATCCTGCCCCGGAGTTGATGCAACTGGGTGAGTCCAAACCGGTCGGCATTCTCGATCACCATCACCGTGGCGTTGGGCACATCGATGCCCACCTCCACCACCGTCGTGGATACCAGAATCTGAATCTCATTGGCACCGAACCGGTCCATAATGGCGTCTTTTTCCTCTTTTTTCATTCTTCCGTGGATGAGCGCTACCTTCCGGTCAGGAAACACCGTCCGGGAAAGATGGTCGTACCCCTGCTCTGCAGCCTTCAGATCGGTCTTCTCCGATTCCTGAATAAGAGGATACACCACAATACACTGACGGGACCTGTCCAGCTGCTGACCGATAAACCGGTATACCTTGGGGAGGAGATCTTCCGTCACAACCCGGGTCACCACCGGTTTGCGATCTTTGGGCATTTCATCCAGTACGGACATGTCCAGATCCCCGTGGTAAGTGATCGCCAGAGTCCGGGGGATGGGGGTGGCGGTCATGACCAGAACATGAGGATAAAGACTCTTTTCCAGAAGCATGCCCCTCTGGATAACCCCGAAACGCTGCTGCTCGTCAATCACCACAAATCCGAGGTCCCGGAAGCGAACGTTTTCCTGGATGAGAGCGTGCGTTCCCACCACCACCTCGATCTTTCCCCTTTCAACCCCCTCAAGGATCGTCTGCCGCTCCGACGGTTTTTGGTTCCCCACCAGAATGGCACAGGTGATCCGGCATCTGTCGAGATACGTCTTGAAAACGCGATAGTGCTGATGGGCGAGAATCTCCGTGGGCGCCATAACGGCCACCTGGACCCCGTTGCCGACAGCAATGGCGGAAGCCAGAATGGCCACCATGGTCTTGCCCGATCCTACATCGCCCTGAAGAAGACGATTCATGAGATGGGGCGATCTTAAGTCCGCCTGAATCTCCCGGAGCACCCGTTTCTGGGCATCTGTGAGTTCAAATTCAAGGGAATCGTACAGGATTCTGACATAGGGGCCCACTTTCGGAAGGGGACGGCCGGTGGACTCTTTCAAACTGGCCTTCCGCAGGGCCATGAGAAGCTGAAGAAAGAAGTGTTCATCAAATTTCAACCGGTATCTGGCCGACTGGAGGTCCTTCACATGGGGGGCAAAATGGATCGATCTGAGGGCCTTTTCCAACGGCAGGAGTCCGTTCTGGGTTCTTATTTCTTCGGGGAGGAATTCCATCTCTTCACCCTGGAGAAACTCCAGGGCCGCCTTCACAATCTTCCTGAAGCCCCGGCTTTCCAATCCAACGGATTTCAATCCCTGGGTGGAGGGGTAAAGGGGGATCACGGCTCCCGTGTGAAGAGGATCGCTCTCCTGGTCCTCCAGCTTGTCATACTCGGGATGAGCGATTTGATACCCTCTGAAAAAATCTACCTTCCCGTGGAAAGCCGCCCGCTCCCCCACCGCGAAGGCGTTCCGGACGTAGCTGATGCCGTTGAACCAGACGCACGTCAACATTCCGGTGCCGTCGCTCACCACCAGCTGATAGTATTTTCGATTCCTCGCCCTCTTCAATCCTCCCGCCTCGACCCGCGCCACCACCGTGGCCACCTGGTCTTTCTGCAGATCACAAATGGGGGTAACGGAAGTCCGGTCGAGATGGCGCCGGGGAAAATAGTACAACAGATCCCGTACGGTTCTCACCCCTTCGTTTGCCAGAGCCTGGGCCCGCTTGGGCCCAACCCCTTTTACGAACTGGACCGGGGTGTCAAGATGGTTGTCTGCGGTATGAGTCATCACACGCCCGTTTCGATTCGCCACCGGGCGGGCCGGCAACCGGGCTCTGTCAGAGAGGGTCTACTGCCATTCCTTCAGGTAGGTATAGGTGACGGTTTCGGTGGAGCTTCCCGGCAGGGTGAAATCGAACTGAATGGTTTCCACGTCGGTTTTCTTGTAGGGGTGGGACGGATCCCTGATCACCCAGTCCCCATGAAT
>JBHIEY010000226.1:0-2600 GCA_046861835.1 Fidelibacterota bacterium
CCTGCGAAGAGGCCCGGTATCCCGAGAGTATATGGGACCCGGACGACACGGGTAAACCTTCGCCGTCTATCTTGCGCGTCGAGCCCGAGGAGGGGGGCCTCGCAGGCGTAAGCGAAATCACCATAACGGGAGAAAACTTCTCCCCCGTTCCGGAGGAAAACACCGTCTATTTTGACGGTACCTCCGCCGAGCTTCTCTCTGCCAGCGAAACCGCCCTCGTGGTGCGGGCACCGGACGTCTCCGGGGATTCCCTCACCATCAAGGTGGCCGTGGCAGGGGCATTCCTGTTCGCAGAATTCCACCCGTACAAACTGGAACCCGCCGTGATCGAATACGGGGAATTCGGCGACTTTGATAACGCGTTCGCCATCGAATGCGACAGCGACGAGAACGTCTACGTTTCCCTCGCAGGAAGAAAGATCGTCCGGGTTTCTCCCGACGGCGAGAAGAGTGAGTACGCGAAAACCACGTTTGATAAGGCATCTTCCATGAAGTTTGGACCGGACGGCGCCATCTATTACGTAAACCTCCTCCAATATGTCGCCAGAGTAGATCCCGGAGGCGGTTCGGATGCCATCTTTACCACGCTGCCCGGGGGGGTTTACGATCTCGATTTTGACTCTCTGGGCAACCTGTATGCCGGAGGGAGCGGAAACGCCATCTACAGGATAAGACTTGACGGGACATCTCAAACCTCCGCCGAATATCCGTCCATCGACATCCGGGCGGTGAGAGTATTCGGCGGTTACCTCTACGTGGGCGGAAAATATACCGGCGAGGACACTACCGAAGTCCAGGAAGGGGTCTGGCGAAATCCCATAATCTCCGAGAACGGTGACCTGGGGGAGAGCGAATTGGTGCTGGACTGGGGCGCCTATGTGGGAAAGGCCGGACCCAGGATCGCATCCATTACTTTCGGAGCCGACGGAGATATGTATATCGGAGCCGATGGAGGCGATGCCATCACGGTCCTCCACAAAGACGGCACTCTCGAACCGCTCTATCCGGCGGTCTTGTTCCCGCCCACGTATGCCATGAGCTGGGGCGAAGGGGAATACCTTTACGTCAACAGACGAGGCACTGAGAACCGTCGCATTCTAAGGGTTACCATGCGCAAGCTCGGTGCCCCCTATTATGGGCGTCCCTGACGGGCCGGGGTTCCGTCACGGTCACTGCATGCCATACCTCCCGTTGCCTTGAAAAACCTCTCCGAAAGGCGGCACACAAAGGGAATTCTTTTCGGCACCCTCCTGCTGCTTCTTGCGGGGCACGGGTCCATCACTGCCGCCATTACGGGTAAGATCACCGGCCGGATTACCGATGCGGAAACGGGAGACGGCCTCGCCGGCGTCGATGTCATCGTGGAAGAGATCTCTTCTGGGGCGGCCACCGATGTCCGGGGCTATTATGTCATCCTCAACGTCCCTCCGGGGGAATACACCCTCAAGGCGTCCATGATCGGCTATGCGGATGTCACGGCAAAGAACGTGAATGTGGTGATGGGCCAGACCACGACCCTCGACCTGGCGATGGTAACGGAAGTCCTGGCGGGAGAAGAAGTGACCGTTGTCGCCGAACGTCCGGTGGTGGTGCGGGACGTTTCAAACAGTCAGCTGAACGTGAGCTCCGAGGTCATTGAAACCATGCCAATCCTTGATGTGACGGACGTGATCGGGCTCCAGGCCGGGATACAGGGTATGAGCGTCCGGGGCGGTAGCCCCCGCCAGACGGCCTTTGTGGTGGACGGTATCCTTCTGAACGATGAACGGTCCAACAACCCCTACACGTCTGTCAGCTTCAACAGCATCAGCGAAGTCCAGGTGCAGACAGGTGGGTTTAATGCCGAATACGGCGACGTAAGGTCGGGGATAATAAATATTGTCACGAAGGATGCCATGCGGGACCGATACAGCGGTTCGCTCACGTTCCGGTACGACACCCCGGGAATGAAACACTTCGGCCCGCCCGTTAGCGATCCCACCACCTATTTCCTGCGGCCCTACCTCGATCCGGATGTTGCCTATACGGGAACCGCCAGCGGCGCCTGGGACACCTACACCCAGCGACAGTATCCCAGTTTCGAGGGGTGGAATACCGTTTCCGAGGCCACCCTCCAGGATGACGACCCCACCAACGATCTTACGCCCGAGGGCGCACGACAACTGTTTAAATGGCAGCATCGCCGGCCAACCCGAATTACGAAACCGGACCGCACCCTCGATTTCACCCTCAGCGGACCCGTTCCACGGATCTCAAGGGCCCTGGGAGACCTCCGCTTCCATCTTTCTTACCGGGACATAAGAGAAATGTTCATTTTCCCCCTTTCCCGCGACAGCTACGATGAAAACATCGGCCGGCTGACTTTGAGTTCGGACATCGACCCCCATACCCGGGTCACCGTTACCGGGATGCATGGAAAAATCTTTTCCGTCTCCCCCTATCAGTGGAAAACCACCCCCACCGGATACGTCTTAAGAACTCCCTACGAGGTGGCAAGCTATTTGAGCAGCAGTTCAGGAAACAGCATTATCTACATGCCCGGATGGTTCAGCCCCAGCACGATCACACGCACCATTCTGGGCCTTAGGGTGAACCGCGTG
>JBHIEY010000227.1:0-2565 GCA_046861835.1 Fidelibacterota bacterium
GCCTTTATCGAGAACCAGACGCTGAGAGCCTCGGTAGGACCGGTGGAAGACGTTTACGGCAACGTTAGCTATCCCGAAGAACCCTTCACCTGGGAGTTTTTCGTGAATCGCAATCCCATCGGATGGACTGGTGGGAACATCTCCAATATCGTCATATTTGAGGATGAGACGTTTTCTACAACCCGTCAGTTGGTCAACAGCGGCGGAAGCGATCGTGCGTTTCAGATTACCAACATTCCCCCGTGGCTCACCGTTTCTCCAAGGGAGGGGATCCTGACAGCCGGGGCTGCCGAGACCATCACGTTTGAGCTGCGTGAACAGCTGGGTGTCGGCATCTACAACCAGACAGTATATGCCAGCGGCACCCTGGGCGATGAGCCCATGATTGTGGATATTCGCGTCCTGTGTTATCCCCCCAACTGGTGGGTGGATCCTACGGATTACCGCTATACGATGAGCATTACGGCCACCCTCTCCACTGGCGGCCAACTGTCGGATGATCCCTTCGACATGGTTGGAGTCTTTGTTGGGGATGAGTTGCGCGGAGTAGCCAATGTGGTATTCGTTCCCGAACTCGCAGAACTGCCAAACACGCATCCCTATGAAGTGTTCCTGACTGTCTTCAGCAATCGGACCAGCGGTGAGAAACTTTCGATGAGGGTCTGGGATGCCACCGAATGCACCCAGCTCGGGAGAATAGAGGAAGACTATGAGTTTGTGGCCAACACCGTCCATGGGACCCCCACAAGCCCGGTGACGATTACGGCAACCAGCCAGATCATTCAGAACATCCCGTTCCCCCAGGGCTGGACCTGGTTTTCCCTTAACCTTGAAGATAATGACATGTCTGTTAACGCACTGTTGGACAAGCTCTCTCCGGCCGATGGCGACCTGCTCAAGAGTCAAACAACCTTTGACCAGTACGTGACCAGCTTTGGCTGGGTTGGCACTCTGGATACCCTGAGAAACGAGTCCATGTACCAGATTCGCATCTCGAACCTGGATACGCTGGAGCTGGTCGGGTACGCGGTGGACGTGGAAAAAGACACCATTCCCGTGGTGAGCGGCTGGAACTGGATCGGGTACCTGCCACAGACGGGCATGAACGTAAATGACGCCCTGGCCTCCCTGGAGGGAGCAGCGACAGGGGATCTGATTAAGAATCAGGTCGCCTTCGCCCAGTTTGTAGAAAACCTGGGATGGATCGGAAGCCTGAAATTCATGAACCCCAAACAGGGGTATCAGATCAAACTGCTGAACCCGGGCGAACTGCTTTATCCATTTGTTGTCCCGGGAACCGCCGTCCCGGCACTGGCCAGAGAGGTTCCGCCATCACTGGCATCATTAGCCAGAGGTGCTCCCGATTGGTTCGTCAATCCGGCCGATTATGAGCACAATATGACCATGGTGGGCGTCATCAATAAGGACGGGGTTGAATCCGTCGATAGCACGGATGTTTTGGGTGCGTTCGTCGGGGAGGAGGTCCGGGGTATCGCCCAACCCACCTACGTGGAGGCCCTCGACCGGTATCTCGTTTTCTTGATGATATACAGTAATGAAACCGACGATGAAAAGGTCGAATTCCGTCTCTTCGATGCCAGGGAAGAGACCATTTCCGACATCAGCGAGACTGTGGCATTTGCGCCCGACACAATCATCGGATCCGTGCAAGAACCTTTCGTCTGGACGAAAGGTGTTCTGGGCATTGGCGATCCGGGATACGTCCCCGACGTTTTCAGCTTGGGGCAGAACTATCCGAATCCGTTCAACCCGGTAACCACCATCGGCTACGGGCTTCCGGAAGATGCTCACGTGCAAATTGTGGTGTTTGACCTCCTGGGAAGGCAGGTGCGAAAACTTGTGATGGGGTCAAAAACAGCCGGCTACCATTTTGTGCACTGGGACGGACGGGATGGAAACGGAACTCCTGTGCCTTCGGGTGTCTACCTCTACAGAATGACAGCGGGAAGCTTCGTGGAGGTCAGGAAACTGGTTGTTTTGAGATAGCCATGCGCTCCTGCCAATGCCGAGCCTGAGGAGACATCAAGTTTTCCTTGCCTCTTATTAGCATCGCCTACCAGCTTTCGCGACACCGGCCCGGGGTTCTCGGGCTCTTTTCCCTCCTTTTAGCAAGCTCCTCCGTCGCCCAGGGTCCCGATTGGAGCGTAACACCGACAGATTACGAGTCTTCGGCCACCGTGACGGGCGTTCTCTACGTAGATTATGAACTGGCCAACGATCCAGCCAACATTGTGGGCGCGTTCGTGGGTGAAACCTGCCGGGGGGTTGCCTCACCCATCCTTGTCTCAGATACGTCCATGTACTTTCTCACCGTCTACTCCAACAGTATCGGTGAAACCATCGCGTTCAAAAGCTACCTTGCATCCGATGATACCATTGTCGACGTTAATGAAACGATCCAGTTTATCCCCGATAATTCATGGGGATCCCCTGAAAACCCGTTTTCATGGAATGCAATTCTCTACTATGACCATCCGCCATCGGTGGAAGGGGTCCCGGATCAGACCATTGAGGTGGGGGAGACCTTTCCCGGGTTTGATCTGG
>JBHIEY010000228.1:0-2559 GCA_046861835.1 Fidelibacterota bacterium
GGTCCAGTACGGTGCCGATCCCACGGGCGTCCCCATGTCCACGGGGACCACCTCCATCCAGGTCAACGAAGTCATCCCCTATGTCAACTCCGGCCAGGTGAAAGGGATCATCGCCGGCATGCCCGGTGCGGCCGAGTATGAGGCTCTGATCCATCAGGCGGGAATGGGCCAGGCCGGCATGGACGCCCAGTCCATTGCCCACGTGGTGATCGTTCTGTTCATCATTTTCGGAAATATCACGTTCTACATCGAACGAAAGCGGGCCCGGAAGAAACCGTAGGGATGTAAGGAGGATCTCATGTCACCGGAAATTGTTGGCGCCTGGATCGCCGTCTTTCTCACCCTGGCCACCTTCAGCTACCTTTACAAGGACAACCCTTTCTACAAGATAGCCGAACACGTATTCGTGGGCGTTTCCGCCGGATACTGGGCTTCCACCTACTTCTGGACGCAGATTCAACCCAACCTTTTCGGACGGCTGTGGCCCGCTCTTCCCGAGGGTGTTTCTCCGGGGTTTCTCAAAAGAATCTGGTACGGGCTGTACAATGTGGCGGGTCTGTTTCACCCGGGCATGTTTCCGGAGGGGGGAATCGCCAAAGGTCACGAAATCAATCTTATCTATATCATCCCCCTGTTCCTGGGAATCTTCATGCTCATGAGGATCATTCCCGGGGTGGGGTGGTTGGCCCGGTGGGCCATGGCCTATGTGGTGGGTTTGGCCGCCGGTCTCAGAATGTACGGTTATCTCAATTCCAACATTATTGCCCAGGTGAGGGGGTCGGCCCTCCCGCTCCTGGGAGACGGCTTCACCGTGTTTAACTCTCTGGTTATCATCATCGGAACACTGACGGGCCTGTTTTACTTCTTCTTCTCCAAGGCTCATACGGGGGCTTTCGGGAGAATAAGCCGGGTGGGGATATATTTTCTCATGGTCTCCTTTGGTGCGTCGTTCGGCTTTGCCGTCATGGGGAGAATCTCCCTTCTGATAGGGAGGTACTACCACCTGATGCAGTTCAGCCGGCCCACCTATCACCACGCCACCTACTGGATTCTGGCCGGGATGGTTATCCTTCTGGCCGTTTGGGCGTTGAGAACCCGGCAAACTGCCGGGGCCAAGTGAACTCGGAGGTAACAACGATGGATTTCTTGAAGGAACTGGGCATTGAGCCGGTCAACTATGGCGCCTGCTGGGGCCCGGGACAGTGGTCTTCCACGGAGGACGCCGGGAAAAACGATTCCGTTAATCCCGCCACGGGAAAGATTATTGCGTCCGTGTATGAATGTTCGGAGGACGACACGGAAACGGTGGTGACCCGTTCAATTGACGCCTTCAATGAGTGGCGAATGATGCCCGCCCCGAAACGGGGCGAGCTGGTTCGCGAAATCGCCCAGGTGTTGAGGGAAAAGAAGGATATGCTGGGAAGCCTCGTGTCCCTGGAAATGGGGAAGATCAAACAGGAAGGCGATGGCGAAGTTCAGGAAATGATTGATATTGCTGACTTCGCCGTGGGGTTGTCCAGGCAGTTGTACGGCCTCACCATGCACTCGGAGCGACCGTTTCACCGCATGTATGAACAGTGGCACCCGCTGGGCCCTGTGGGCGTCATCACATCGTTCAATTTTCCCGTGGCCGTGTGGTCGTGGAACGCGTTCATCGCCGCCGTCTGCGGAGATACCGTCATCTGGAAACCTTCGTCCTCCGTGCCCCTGTGTGCCGTTGCCGTGCAGAAGATTTGCAACGATGTGGTGGAATCGATGGGATACCCGGCTGTTTTCAGCCTGGTCATCGGCAGGGGCAGCACCGTGGGGGAACGGCTGGTCAGGGACAACAGAATCCCCCTCATCTCGTTTACGGGCTCCACGCCCATGGGGAAGCACATCGGGGGAATCGTGGGCGAAAGGCTCGGCAGGACCATTCTGGAGCTGGGCGGCAACAACGCCGTTATTCTGGACGAATCTGCCGATCTGAGTCTGGCCATTCCTGCCGTGGTGTTCGGGGCGGTGGGAACGGCGGGTCAGCGGTGCACCTCCACCCGGCGGCTGTTCATCCAGAAGAAAATGTTCAACGGCGTTGTCGACCGGTTGATCCATGCCTACGGACAGGTTAGAATTGGGGATCCCCTTGAGGAGAATACCCTCATGGGGCCCCTTGTCGATCAGGGCGCCGTCGATGTCTATACCGGGGCCCTCGATCGAATCCGGGAGGAAGGGGGGGAAATCCTCTACGGAGGCCATGTCCTGGAAGGCCCCGGATTCTTCGTGGAACCGACTCTCGTGAAGTCGAGGAACTCGTTTCCCATCGTCCAGGAGGAGACGTTTGCACCCATTCTTCATCTCATTGAATACGACGATATCGAGGACGCCATCCGGCAGCAGAACGACGTGCCCCAGGGGCTCTCAAGTTCGTTGTTTACCACGAATCTCTTGAACGCGGAGAAATTCCTTTCTCACGCTGGCAGTGATTGCGGAATTGCCAATATCAATGTGGGAACGTCGGGGGCGGAAATCGGGGGCGCTTTTGGGGGCGAAAAAGAGACCGGCGGCGGGAGGGAATCGGGG
>JBHIEY010000229.1:0-2558 GCA_046861835.1 Fidelibacterota bacterium
AGGTTCTGTCATTTATTCAGACCGATCCCTATTTCAAGGTGGCCGTTCAGCGGGTGGACGAAAAGGAGTATGAAGACATCGAGGTGGAGGCCATGGTGGCCAATATCCGCAACGTTTTCCAGGATCTCATCAAGGTGGCCCCCTATTTGACGGAGGAACATTCCGGGGTTTTGAGCAACATTCAGAATCCGGCGAGGCTGGCCGACCGGGTAATTTCCCTGGTGACCATTCCCACCAGCGAAAAACAGGAGATCCTGGAAGAGCTTGACGTGAAGAAACGTCTCGAGAAGGCCACCATACTGTTGAACCGGGAGATTCAGCGCATCAGTTTAGGAGAGAAGATTCAGTCGGAGGTTCAGGACGAGATCTCCAAGACCCAGAGGGAGTACTATCTCCGGGAGCAGTTGAAGGCCATTAAGAAGGAGCTGGGAGAGGACGACGCCACCCAGGAACTCAGGGAGCTGGAGGAGAAGATCGAGGCGGCGGGGATGAGCGAAGAGGCGAAGAAGGTGGCTCTCAAGGAACTTGATCGCTTGAGCAAGATCCCTCCCCAGTCTCCGGAATACACCGTCTCCCGCACATATCTCGACTGGCTGACCGAGCTTCCCTGGAGCCGGTATTCTGATGACAGGGTGGACATCAAGGAGGCCAAGAGAATTCTGGATGAGGACCACTACGGGTTGGACGATGTGAAGGAGCGGATTCTGGAGTACCTGGCGGTAAGGAAGCTCAAGGAAGAGAGAACGGATGAGGACAAGGTCAAGGGTCCCATCCTCTGTTTTGTTGGTCCCCCGGGGGTGGGAAAGACCTCGCTGGGCCGCTCCATAGCCAGGGCCATGGGACGGGAATTCGTCCGGATGTCCCTGGGGGGCATCCGGGATGAGGCGGAGATCCGGGGCCATCGGCGGACCTACATCGGTGCCCTCCCTGGCAGGATCATTCAGAGCATCAAGAAGGCGGGGACCAACAATCCCGTTTTCATGCTGGATGAAGTGGACAAGGTGGGTGCCGATTTCCGGGGCGATCCGTCATCCGCTCTCTTAGAGGTTCTCGATCCGGAGCAGAATCACGCTTTCAGCGATCACTATCTTGAGGTGGACTACGATCTGAGCAAGGTGATGTTCATTGCCACGGCCAATCTGAAGGATCCCATTATCCCCGCCCTCAAGGACCGGATGGAGATTCTTGATTTCTCCGGATACATAGAGGATGAAAAAATCAACATTGCCAGGCAGTTCCTGATTCCCAAGCAGCTCGAAGAGAATGGACTTACGCCCGACGATTGCGTTCTCGACACGGGAGCCATCAAGGAACTGATCCGCTCCTACACGCGTGAGGCCGGGGTCAGGAATCTGGAGAGGGAGATTGCCAACGTGCTGCGGAAGGTGGCCCGGGACCGGGCGGAAGGGAAGAAGGGATTTACCAAGGTGACCAAGGCCATGGTCCACAAGTATCTGGGGGCGCCCCGGTACTATTCAGAGATGGCCGAGCGCATGGCCAAGCCCGGGGTGGTCATCGGTCTGGCATGGACCTCCGCCGGCGGGGACATTCTGTTCATCGAGGCGACGAAGATGCCGGGGAAGGGGGAGTTGATGCTCACCGGTCACCTGGGGGATGTGATGAAGGAGTCGGCCAGGGCGGCCCTGTCGTATGTGAGGGCCAATGCAGGAAAACTGGGGGTGGATCCCGGTTTCGCGGCCAAGACCGATATTCACATTCACGTTCCTGCTGGTGCCATTCCGAAGGACGGTCCCTCGGCGGGCATCGCCATATTCACCGCCATTTTGTCTCTTCTTACGGACCGGCCCGTGAAGGACACGGTAGCCATGACCGGGGAGATCACCCTTCGGGGTGCGGTGCTTCCCATCGGGGGTGTCCGGGAGAAGGTGACGGCGGCTCATCGGGACGGGTTGAAGGAGGTGATTCTCCCCAATTTCAACAAGAAGGATCTGGAGGACATTCCGAAGAAGATTCTGAAGGACTTGAAATTCCATTTTGTCAAGGAAGTTTCCGAGGTGGTGAAGTACGCCTTTCCGCCGTTGGAGAAGGTGAAGGAGGAGAAGGAGGCGGAGAAGAGGGTGCCGGTCAAGGAGCGTGCCGCCGGTCAGCCCCCAGCCGCCCAAGCCTGAGTATCCCTTGTTCCTTGATCCTTGGTGCTTGTTCCTGCCAACTGCTACTGCTGCTGCTCCGGTCACTGGACCCTGTCACACTGAGCCAGACGAAGTGTGACCCCTCCCAACATCATCCCGTCATTGCGATCCCCCAGGAGTCGGGGCGAAGCAATCTCATCTTTTCCGTCCTCCGTTTCTCCTCACTCGTCAGGCGCCACTCGTTACTCACGGCCACGTAATCTTCTTGCCCCATATAACGTATGACCCATAACGTATGACGGCTTTTCGACTGCCTACTGCCAGCTGCTGACTGCCAACTGAAGACGCGGGCGCTTAGCTCAGCCGGTTCAGAGCGCCGCCCTTACAAGGCGGAGGTCGGAGGTTCGAATCCCCCAGCGCCCACTCTCAATGATCTCGGTTTCTTGACGTGAATCGAGGTTTTCCTAT
>JBHIEY010000230.1:0-2538 GCA_046861835.1 Fidelibacterota bacterium
CGGCGGGGACCTATCTTCTGGAGCGCCTCAGGGAAATCGGCCTCAAGGAATAACCGGACCCGACCCACAGCGCCAATTCCAGGCTGAGTTTGTCGTCGGGAAATTGTTTGGACAGTGGGGAGGGATTGTGATAAATTCCTTGACGTGAACAGATGGCGGAGACCTCGCGGGACTAACAGGCTTATTTTCCCGGCACTCCTGCCCCTTGTCATCCCCATGTTTCTTCGTTCGTCTCCCGATTCGTTGGGCATAGGGCAGCGATTCCGCGAACATGCCTACGGTGTCTCGATAGAGTCGGAAAGCCACGGGTCGGCCCTGGGGGCGTTCTATTCCATACGCGTCGGACCGATGATGAAAGTCCTGGTCCATGCCAAAATACTGAACATCGCCGAGGGTCTTCCCCTGGTGGACACCTGGACCGGCCGGGTTTTCGAAACGGGAGGTGCCAATCTTGTGCTTCTGCCCCTTATCGGGGGAATCACCTATCACCCTTTCGAAGGAAAGATCGCCAACAATTTCAGTCCTCTTATGGCCTTCGGGCTCGGTCCGACCCTCATTCTCGATCTCGCCGAAATCGGAGACTTTTTTGATCAGTGGCGGAACATGGAAAGCCGGATCCACGCCGGCGCTTTCGGGGGCGTGGGGGTGGAGATCCCCGTGGGAGCCAGCTCTTTCATGACCGTCATGTTGGGCTACGATTATCTTCCCATGGGCAGGACGGTGGACGGCCGTACCCACTACAGCGGGACCGTCTTGAAGTTCATGTACGGCCGGAGGTGGAGGCGGTGACTGCCGAACGCCACTATTTCGTTATCGATCCGGAGGCCGTGACGGGAGGGGACCGGTTCAGTCTAAACGGAACGGAAGCCCACCACCTCTCCCGGGTGGCACGGCTCCATGTCGGGGACGAGGTCATTCTTCTCGACGGAAAGGGAAATGCCCACCGGGGCATCATTGACGCCATGGAGAAAGAGAGGGTGTCGGGGCGGGTTCTCGAGACCATGAAGGAATACCACGAACCGGCGGTCAGGATTCATCTGGGTGTAGGAAACTTGAAGGGATCACGCATGAACACCGTGGCCGAAAAGGGGACGGAACTCGGCCTTTGGTCGTTGACCCCTTTGATAATGAAATACGGGGTGAAAAGGGGCATCAATGTGGACAGACTCCGGCGGGTCGCGGTGGCGGCGGCGAAGCAGTGCGGCCGGGGCCGCGTGCCTGAGGTGAACCGCGGCCGGAGCTACGGGGAGTGGTGCCGGAATCTCCCTTCAGAGCAGTCCATGATAGCGTCAAATTCCCCCGGCAGCGTTCCGATACACGAATGGTTGGACGGAGTGGATAACGGCGTATCAGACGTATGGATCACTGTCGGTCCTGAGGGAGGGTACCATGCAGATGAGGAACGTCTGGCTGCCCGTTGCCGCATTCCCTTCGTCACCCTGGGACCGAGAAGGCTCCGGTCGGAAACGGCCGCCATCACGGCGGTGGCCCTCTGTGACACCTATTTTTCGAACCGGAGGTCGCCTTGACGGATTGTCTCTTCTGTGGGATAAGCACCGGCGATGTTCCCTCCGACATTGTTTATCAAACGGATAACGTGGTGGCGTTCCGCGACATCCATCCCCAGGCACCCCATCACCTTCTTATCATACCCAGGAAGCATATTCCCACCCTCAACGATCTCTCGGAAGATGATGCGGCCCTCATTGGAGAAATGATTCTGGCGGCCCGGAAGCTGGCTTCGGATCTCGGCATCGACCGGTCGGGGTACCGGACCGTTTTCAACTGCAACGCTGACGCGGGCCAGGCTGTCTTCCATGTTCATCTCCATCTTTTGGGCGGCAGGCGGATGTCATGGCCACCCGGATGAAGAGGACGGGAGAAGGGAGAACGGAGACCGGAGACCGGCCGGAGCTCCGCCTGCTGGCGGAAGACCGGGGATACGAAATGATGAGCCCATAACGCCTGACGTTCATGTATATCTCCCAGCTTTCCCTCCACGGATTCAAGTCCTTTGCCAGGTCGGAGAAACTGAAGTTTCACGAGGGCATTACGGCGGTAGTCGGTCCCAACGGGTGTGGAAAGACCAACATTGTGGACGCCATCCGCTGGGTCCTGGGAGAACAAAAATACAGCCTGCTCAGGGGATCCCGGATGGATGACATCATTTTTAACGGTTCGGACTCGAAAAAGCCTTTGAACGTATGCCAGGTATCTCTCTTAATCCACAACACCGAAGGGAAGCTCCCCGTGGAATACACGGATGTGGAAATCTCGAGACGGGCGTTCAGGAACGGGGAAAGCGAATACATGATCAACCGGACCCCCTGCCGCCTCAAGGATATCCACGATCTCTTTATCGATACCGGAATGGGAGCCGACGCCTATTCCGTGATAGAGTTGCGGATGATCGAGGATATCTTGAGCGATAATGCGGACGATCGCCGGAGAATGTTTGAGGAGGCGGCGGGCATTAACCAGTATAAACACCAGCGCAAGACGGCTCTCCACCGTCTGGAAGTGACCCGTGGAGATTTG
>JBHIEY010000231.1:0-2529 GCA_046861835.1 Fidelibacterota bacterium
AACAGTGCCGGAGGGCAGCCTCCCGGTTTTCCTTCCCGATGGAAAGTTGTGTCTCCTCTCTTTGTGGCGAGGTACCGGAAACGGACTTCAACAGGGCCCGGGAGTCATCGAGCACCGAGACGAGGGACTGAACCTCCTCCTTGTCGGAAAATTCAGGATTCTCGAGAAGAAAGTCCTTCTGGGAAATCAGTATCCGGGGCGATTCCGCCGGCGAAAAATAGGCCCTGGCATTCTTGACGATGACCTGAAGTTCACTGGAAAAGACTTCGTCGTCCTGGAGACGCTCCCCGATGGAAGACTGGATCTGACCAATACTCAGCCCCAGAAGTCTTTCCCGCAATACCGACGTGATGGTCTCAAGCTGGGATTCCCTTATCCGGGCGGAAATGGTAAGAACGACGGTCTTGACGTGGCGCGATTCAAACCCCAGGACGAGGAGGAGCTGACCCGAGCTGAGGGGAACGAGTTCGAGATCGGTAAGCACAGCGGAAGTCCCAAGATCGAGAAACGCAAACCCGAAAAGGCGGCTGACCCTGGCCAGCGTGTCCGCAGTGATCTCAAGGATTTTATCCACATTCCGGGCCACCGCCAACAGTTCATTCACGATCGTTGCCTTCAACCTCCCGGATTCGGATACCCTGTCCATCAATTCTTCCACGTAGAACCGGTATCCCGAATCGGTGGGTATCTTTCCGGAAGAAACGTGGACATGGTCCAGAAGTCCCGCCTCATCGAGCGTATGGAGCACTGAGCGGATGGTAGCGGGACTCCAGTTCACGTGGAACTTCTGCTTCAGACGGGCCGACGGCACCGGGTGGGCCGTCTCAATATAGTCCTCAATCACCATCTTGAGGATGGTCCGTTCCCGGTCCGTGGGCCGGACGGATGATGTAACCGTTGTGCTCATACCGGCGACGCGGATTTATCAAAATTAACTTCCCACCGGAGCAGAATCAAGTTAGGAGTGCAGGGCGCCTCAGGCAAGAAACTTCCTCACCGCCCGGGTGGAGCCGAGAACGGAAAAGACCACTACCACCGCCATCATCAGACCCACCACCCGCATGTCCCACGTCAGCCGGTACCGCGTAAAAAGGGACAACAGGTAATTGGAGCCCTCAACGAACCCGTAGACCAGGCCCGACGCCACCAGGGCCCCCAGAATCCCCTCCAGGACTCCCTCCACGATAAAGGGAAAGCGAATGAACCGGTGGGTGGCTCCCACCAGCTTAAAAATTCGAATGAGATCCTTTCTCGAATAGATGGAGAGCCGGATAGTGTTGTAGACAAGGATTACCGTACCCAGAAGCACCAGGACCGCCAGACCCGTGACCAGGACAAAAAGCCCCCGGGTGTACCGCTCGATGATGGATATGAGCCTTCCTTCATAGCGAATATCCTCCACGGAGTCGAGGGCCCTGATTTGATCGATGATGGCCGTCACATCGAGGGGGAGCTCCCCCTTCTCTTCAATCCGGACGACCGAGCTCGGAGGGAGGGGATTCTCATTGAGAAGGTCGAAAATGTTTTCGCCAAACTCGCGCTCAAATATTTCTGCCGCCTCCTGCTTCGTTACGAGGGTGGCGCTTTTGACCCCGGGAATCTTCCCTATTTGCTCTGTCACTTCGGCGGCCTCACCGTCCGTCAGTAGAGGAGAAAAAAACACCTCCAGGCGGTAGCGGGACCGGGCCAGCTCAATCACCTGGGAAAAATTCTTGCCCACGAGGGACCCGAATCCCACGAAGCTGAGGGCCACCCCAATGGCGGTGATGGAGGCAAAAGCCGACAGTCTTGCCCTCCAGAGGCTTCGAAATCCTTCACCGATGAGGTAGGCCAGGGTATGCATCATCCCCTCACCCGTCCCCGGGATATGCGGATAAACCGGTGGCCCCGGTCCTTCATCAGGTTGTAGTCGTGGGAAGCCATCAACACGGCCGTCCCCTCCCGGTTTATTTGCTCCAGGAGCGCCACAATCTTATGGGATGCCACGGGGTCCAGGTTGCCCGTCGGTTCATCGGCAAGAACGACAACGGGACGCTTCACGATGGCCCGGGCAAGGGAGACGATTTGCTGTTCCCCGCCGGAGAGCTGAGAAGGGAGATGATCCTTTCTGGCGGCAATCCCGAGCTCGTCCAGCACGCCATTCACACGGTCCCGGATCTCCCTTTTGTTCAACCCCAGGACGCGCAGGGGAAGGGAGACATTCTCAAAGACGTTCCTGTCCTGCAATAATTCGAATTCCTGAAAGACCATTCCCACCTTTCTCCGCAGGAGGGGAATATGACGCCGTTTCACGCGGGACGAGTCGAATCCGTCCACCACAACCCTCCCTTTCTCCGGAAGGATATCCATGTAGACCAATTTCAGCAGAGTGGTCTTCCCTGCTCCCGTGGGGCCAATGATGCAGACAAACTCCCCCTTTTCCACCTCAAACGTTGCATCCACCACCACGGCGCCACTAACGAGCGTACAGGTCACGTTTTCAAACCGGACCAATGTCATGACGTAAAGAGGGCGACGATAAAGGCGACG
>JBHIEY010000232.1:0-2518 GCA_046861835.1 Fidelibacterota bacterium
GGCATTCCTTCCCTTGAGGCCGCCAGCTTCACCTTCATGTCTGTGGCTGAATCCTCGAGGGCCCGTAACAGGATCTCGGTGGACCCGGATGCGTACCAGGCGTTAAAGGCCTCCATGGTGGGAAACGCAAACCTTATCCGGGATCTGTATCCCCTTTTTACATCGTGAACGTGGAAATCGGTCAGCGAAGCTTCCTCCGCAACGCGCTGAAAGATGTCCACGGGAAACCCCAGCATGCTCTCCTCATCCTCCTCCAGTTCCAGGTGGACAGCAAAGATCACCGAAAGAGGGGCCGGTCCTTCCGGTTCGGGAACGGGCATCTCCTCGCCCTGGGGGCGGAGCACGCTCATGATGAGGAGTATCATCAGGGATGTGAGTAGGTTTCGCATGGCATCACCTCCTTGGTTTGGTCATTGTGTGTCAGCTTTCTTCAAAGGTTGATGACGGTCCAGTATAGTCCTTTTACCACCTCGGCCATCTGGCTGAAATCGAGGGTGTGGATGGTGTCGGATTTCTTGTGGTAATGGGGGTTCCGGTAGAACGACGTATCGGTGATCAGAACTGCCGGGTATCCGTAGGTCCAGTAGTTCCGGTGGTCTGACCACGACACCCCCTTCACCCATGAGGGCGGCAGTGTCACCTGATGGACCTCCATTTCCGATCCCCCATGTCACGGAATGGTGTACCTCATGACGACTCTGGAGGGGGAGGGACGGGCACACTCTTTGAATCCGGCCTCTTCAAAGAGTGAGGGGATGCCCATGAAGGAGGAGACAGGCGGAAGGCGCCGTCCTCCCGTCACCGTGGGATAGGCTTCCACGACTTTTCCCCCCTTCTCTTTCACGTACGATATGGCGGCGCGGATCAGCTCCAGCATCATCCCATGGTTCCGGTGACCTCTGGCGACGTAGAAGCAGACGATGGACCACACCGGGGTGTCGTCAAGCGGTTTCAGCACCCGGGAGCGGTTGAGGGAAGGGAGGCTCTCCCGGGGGCAGACTGAACACCATCCCACGGGCTCCGTTCCCTGGTACCCCAGGATGCCCGGTATCTCACCGGAAGCCACCAGATCTTGAAACGCTTTCCGGTTCCCTTCCCCCGCTTTTTGTTCGAATTCCCTCCGGGTTTCCCGCCACCACATGCACCAGCACCCCCCATAGGCCCCCTTCGGTCCGAACAGCTTCTCCAGATCGGACCACCGGGAAGCGGTGAGGGGACAGAAGGTCAGGGTAGGTGGTTTCATGTCCGGGGGATATTCTGCTCAAATTTAAGGATTACTCGCCACCCTTCAAGCAGAACGATTTTGCCGGGTGCGGGGAGCCTAAGACTGGAATACGGTCCGGAGGGGATTAGAACCGGTAGGAAAGTCCCACGAGGAGCTTTCCGAGGAAGATCTTCTCGAGAGTGCCGGCGGGAGTAAAGTCGTCCCGCGTTTCCCGCTCCCACCGGCCGGCCAGATATGCCAGGTCCAGATGAATATCCCTGTCGAGCGCGTAGCGGAGTCCCCCGGTGATGAATTCCCGGTCCCTCTCCGGTCCGGCCCCTTTAAGGGGAGAGGGGAGGAGGAGAAATCCTCCCCGGAGGGTTATCCCGATGGGATTCAGGGCCATTTCCCCGCCCAGGCGGTATTCCACGGTCGCCCCGTAGAGCCGACGGATCGTGGCATTCTCTTCCAGGAGCTGGCGGTAGTCGGCATCGGCCAAGTCTCTGCGGCCGACCCGGAAGCGGGTCTGGGACCAGTCGCGGTAGCGGAGGGAGGCCGACAGGGTGAGGAATTTCATTCTCTGGGAAAGTCCGGCATCGAGCGTGTAGGGAGTGGAAACCGTGTAGTCCCACTGGCCGTTGTCTTCCGCCGCGTCCACGAAACCGTCATCGAACGTCAGTTCATCCGCGCTGGAGTGGACTTCTTCCACGTGGTATCGGACCGGAAGGGTAACCACGCCCCCGATTCGCAGGCCCCAGTCGAAGTGAACGAGGCCTCCAATTCTTGCCGCCAGGGCCCTGTGGGCTGACTGAAGATACCGGTCTATCTCATACCGGTGGAAATCCCCGGGGTAGAGGGTGTACCGGTTTTCGGTGTCATCCTGAACGAATTGAGAGTGGTAATCTTCCTTTCCGACGACATAGGAGACGGTGGCACCCGCCAGGAAATGGGGCGACAGTGCAATGGCGCCTCCCACACTCCACTGGGCCAGGCCCCCTTCACTGGTCACCTCCTCGCTGCGGAGAACGTCTCTGTCGAAGGGGTAGGTTCTGGTGATGTCTTTCTCATCGGTAATGTCGAAGGCCAGCCCGTTGGATTCCTGCGCAAATCCCGAAAAAATCAGGTTTTCATCGAAGTCGAGAACGCGGTTGTATCCCGCAGCCAATACCAGACTCCCGCGACGGGTGGGGACGGGAACGGCCAGACCGATGGACCTGAGGTGGGTGTAGGTCTGGGTGTCCACCATCGATTCTCTTTCAAAGAGGGCCCGGTTGGTGAAACGGACGTTGGACAGTTCCGCAAAGAACTCGTATC
>JBHIEY010000067.1:0-9248 GCA_046861835.1 Fidelibacterota bacterium
GTGGGGGCTGCCGGTGCCGTATTATCGACGGAGAGTTTGACGTTGGTCTCCGTACTGGGGTTACCCACCGTATCGTACACCACGACCGTTCCCCGGGTTACCTCTCCCGTTCCGCCCGTGATGGTGATCTTGGTGTCGGAATTGACTGCGAAGCTCAGACCCGTCGGGGTGCTCCCTCCCACCGTGACCTGGGTGGCATTCCCGTTGGTGGCGAACCCGGAACCGGTGAGAGTCGTTGATTCTCCGTTCTTGATCCACCGATCCGAAATGGAGGAGAGCGTGGGGGCGGTATTATCGATAGTGAGGAGTTTTCCCGTATCCGTGCTCTCGTTACCGGCAGCATCGGTCACCGTCACATTGCCGCCGGTAACCTCCCCCGAACCTGCCGTCCCCGTGATCTTCGTGTCGGAATCGACGCTGAAGGACAACCCTGTGGGAACGCCGCCTCCCACTTCCACGGCAGACGCATCTCCTCCCACAGTAAAGCCCGACCCGGTGATGGTGAAATCGTCTCCGCTTTTCACCACGGAGGGGGAAACAGTGGTGACATCCGGAGGGGTGTTATCGATGGTGAGGAACACGGCCGAGGTGCTGGCGTTTCCCGCGGCATCGGTGATGACGATCTGGCCGTTCGTGACCTCCCCGCTTCCGGCGGTGATGACCAGGGAGGTATTGGTAATACTGGACGTATCCATCCCCGTGGGAACACTTCCGCCGACTTTCACACTGGAGGGAATTCCGCCCACCTTGAATCCCGTGCCCGAGACCGTGGCGGTGGCTCCGCTCTTGATGGCAGACGGACTGACGGAGGTGATGACGGGAGCCGTATTATCGATCGTCAACAGTTTGCCTGTTTCCGTGCTGGAGTTTCCCGCCCTGTCGGTGACCACAACATTTCCTTCGGTCACTTCCCCGCTTCCCGCCGTGATGGTGATCTGCGTATTACTGCTCACCACGTGGGTCATGCCTGCCGGTGTACTCCCTCCCACCGTAACTGTGACACCCGTTCCATCGGTGGTACCGTCGACGGTTGTAAAAAAGCCCGATCCCGTGATGACCGAGGTACTTCCGTCTTTGATACTGGCGGTCCCCACGGTGGTCACCGACGGCGCACTATTGTCAATGGTGAGTCGCTTGTCATCCGTGCTGGCATTCCCGGCGGGATCGGTGATCACGATTTGCTGGTCACTGGTCTCCCCCGTTCCGGCGGTAATGGTGATTTGCGTCCCGCTGTCCACCGTGTAGGTCATTCCCGTGGGTGTTGTCCCTCCCACAAGGAGGGTCGATTCCAGGGTCCCCGTCTTGAACCCTGTTCCCGTTATGGTGGAAGTGCTCCCGTTCTTAATCGCAGGGGGACTTACGGAGGTAATGGTCGGTGCAGTGTTGTCGATATAAAACGTGTTGGATGAAAAGGTGGTTACGTTCCCGGCAAAGTCGGTGACTTTCAGGTTCCCCTGCACATTCGCCGTACTGTTGGGGTCCACGGTCAGGGTAATCTGTCCGTCATTGTCTACCGAGACGGTACCATAGGTCGTAAAGTCGGTATCGCCCAATTTGACGGTAGCGTCGCTGCCGGCTATACCTACGTTGGTAAAACCCGACCCGGAAAGGGTGGCCGTATCCCCCTTTTTCAGGACGGTCTGACTGCTGGTCTCCGGAGTGATGGAATTGATGACGGGAGCCGTATTGTCGATCGTGAGAGTCTTTCCCGTTTCGATGCTGGAGTTGCCCGCCGCATCCGTGACGACAACATTGCCGGACGCTTCGCCACTCCCGGCGGTGATGGTGATCTGGGTATTGCTGTTTACCGCCCACGAAAGACCCGTGGGCGTGCTGCCCCCTACGGTGATGCTGGCGCTGCCGGTCCCATCCGTGATCGGTGACCCCGAATTGAATCCTGTCCCCGTGACGGTAATGGTGCTCCCTTCCTTGATAATGTCAGGGTCGGAGGAACCCAGGCTGGAGACGGTGGGGGCGGTGTTGTCGATGGTCAGGAGTTTATTCAGGTCGGTACTCTCGTTTCCGGCAGCATCCACCACCACCACGTTGCCGTCCGTCACCTCACCGGACCCTGCGGTAATGGTAATCTGGGTGGGCGAATCAACGGAGAAACTCATTCCTGCGGGCGTGGAACCCCCAACTTTTACCGAGGCGGCATCTCCCCCGTCGTCCTGAAAACCGGTCCCGCTTACCACCGATGTCTGCCCGCTCCGGATATACCGGGTCGCGACGGCCGTTACCGTGGGCTTCGTATTGTCAACCGTGAGTTTGCTGGCGCCGCCGCTGGCGTTGCCCGCCACGTCAGTAACCACAACGGCTCCGTTGCTCACCTCGGTGGTCCCCACGGTGAACTGAATCTCCGTGTTGGTGACACTGGTAATGCTGTAACCGGTAAGGGAACCGAGATCCGATCCACCAATCGATACCGTGGGATCCGTGCTGATACCGGTGTTGGTGAAGCCCGACCCCGAGATGGTCACCGTTGTCCCATCTTTGGCAATGGGCGGTGACACGCTCGAAATGGTGGGCGCCGTGTTGTCAATGGCTATCTTTATTGTAGTGGCGGTACTTTCGTTGTCTGCTTCATCTTTTACTTTAATTGAGCTGTAGGAGGCTTCGCCCGATCCGGCGGTGATGGTGATTTTGGTGTCGCTGTCCGTGTTGAAGCTCAGGCCTGCGGGCGTGCTTCCGCCGATCGTAATAGAGGCGATGGGGCTGGCGGGGGATGTCAGGAACCCCGTTCCCGTGATCACGGCGGTCCCGTTTTGTTTGATGGCCTCCTCGTCAACGGAGCTGACCACCGGGGCGGTGTTGTCCAGGGTGTACGTGACGCTTCCGGCCGTGCTTGTGTTCCCTGCGGCGTCGGTGACCGTGACGGATCCGGTGTAGTCGCCCGTGCCGCCCGTGATGGTGATCGATGCATCCGAGTCCACCGAGAATGAGAGGGAATTGGATCCCGCTTTGACGGCCGTCGCATTGCCGTTGTCGGTAAAACCTGAACCCGAAAGGGTCGTCGTCTGACCCGACTGGATGTAAGCGTCGGAAATACTGGTAACACTGGGGGGCGTGATGTCGTAGGTCAGATCATTACCCCCTCCGGTAATCGTGCACCAGAAATCGGGAGTCGTACTGGTTCCGTTGTCGTCAAGACCGATTCGAATGGTGTTCCCGTCGCTCATGGAATAGGGTGCCGCCGTCAGCTGGCTGTGTCTGATCTCAATGGTTGCTGTCGTCTCCCCGGAACCCGTCGATATGATGCCGTTCGTTACGAGACCGCTTTCGAAGTAGAACTTCTCCGCAATGGCCGTCGTGGGTCCTCCGTCTTTGCTGAAGATGACGGAATGGAACGCACTCGACGTGAGGCCCGAGAACGTAATCTGAAGCCCCCCGTTGCCAAACTCGCTGTCCGCCTTGTTATAGAAACCGCTCACATGGCCGGTTCCGCTGACCTCGTTCACGGTTTGCAGCGTGCCCGAGGCCCCCCAGACCGTGGAGGAAATGAGGGTCAAGAACAGGGTAATCTTCAGGGGTTGAATGATGGCCGGGACGTCTTTCACGGTATCGTTACGAGGTAACGTCAGAGGGTGTACCCCACGGCCACAAACCCGTCCATCCAGGCGGCCCTGTCGCCTAACTCTTTGGGCGAGGAAAAGGTCGTGGTGGAACGCACACCCACGCGAAGATCAATGAGATTGGCTATGGAGAGACCAAAACTCTGAGCTGCCACAAACGCCGGGGAGGATCCCATCATTCCCAGGCCGAACTGAACACTGGAGGGACCCGCCGGAAACGTGACCATCCCCAGGAATCCCACTCCTCCAAATTCTCCCCCGATAGGAAGATAGTTCTCGAACCGAAAGGTGGTGACTTCGGCACCGAAACGGAACTTGACGGGACCCACCTGCATCAGGAAGGGGAAGTCAACCTCAAGGCGAAAATCGACAAAAGAGTTCCAGGACTGAAGGGTATGGTTCACATACCCCGGGGACGCGGCGGCAACCTGAACGGTGAACCCCCTCCGGATCGCTTCCTCAGCCAGCCTCACGCCGGTCTGTTCCTCTTCTGCAGCCGCCTCTTCACCCAGAAAATAGTCCGTTTCCTCCGGGAGTGCTTCTTCACCTCCCAAATCTTCTTCGAAGAACCCCTCGTCGAAAAACCCCTCTTCTCCCTCGAACCCCTCTTCTCCTTCGGGAAAGAATTCTTCTTCGCCGAGGAACTCCTCATCCTGAAACAGGGTGTCTTCCTCCCCCCAGAAGATGCCCTCATCCTGGGCCAGGCCCGCGGCCGGGATCGACAACACCAGGAAGGCGACGAATGCGACTGCCGGGACGACGTGCCCAGGGAAACTACCACGGGAGACGATCAACGGTTTCTCCTCCACGGTTTGTAATATTTAGGGATATTCTCCTTACCTCTTCACCAAGAACAGACGATGGTGTTTATGAATATAACGTCACTTCCAGTAGAAATCAATGATTTGACGGATTCACCCCTCGCAGGGTGTGATCCCAGTTACATCAAACCCCCTACCGCCGGGTCAAAAGGGTTGTTCCCGAGCCTCCAACCGTGTTAACGTAGATGGGCCCTAACCAGAGAGAGGAGATCAGTATGAAGGAAAACCGGTCGTTTTCGATAACACTGAAACACCTGGAGAATTACCAGTTTGAAACACGCTTTGACGACACCGCTGTGAAGCCCATTACCGTTGATGAACCCCCTCCCCTGGGGAGATACGCGGGGCCCAGCGCATCCCGGCTGCTCGCCGCCAGCGTCGGCCACTGCCTGAGCGCCAGCCTCCTTTTTTGCTTTCAGAAAGCCAGGATCGACGTGGAGAATATGGAGACCCATGTGAAGGGGACGTTTCGCAGAAACGAAAAGCAGAGGCTCAGGGTGGGACAACTCGATGTGACGTTGAAGGTTCGCCTCGGGGAGGGGGGATCCCGGCGCGTGAACCGATGCCTGGAAATCTTTGAGGACTACTGCGTGGTGACCGCAAGCGTCAGAAAGGGCGTGAAGGTGACGGTTACGGTTACAGATTCACACGGGAACCCTTTAAAACCGGGAGACAGGAGGCCGGAGACCGGAAACCAGGAACAGGGATAGCCCTTCGATAAACAAGAATTTGTTGGGCGATGTTCACCCCCACCCCGGCCCTCCCCCATCAAGGGGGAGGGAAACCATGACCGATCGGGCTCTCTTCTCTCTGAGGAGCAGCGGACTCTTATTATGTATCATAGACGAACCACCGGCGCCTGGCAGTTATCAGGAAGCCTCTTCCTTCCACCCTGGGGCCTCTCTGTCACCCTGAGCCTCCTGAGCTTGTGGAAGGACGAAGGGTGCACCCCCACAATCGCTCCCGTTAGCCAGAAGGCCCTCCGGTCTCCCTGTAGGCCTTGAGGGTCCGGGCAAATTCCGCCAGCCGCTTTTCGACGCGGTAGTTCACCGACCCCCCGGGAAAATCCCCATTGTCGTCACGCCTGCCAGCCTCGACACCGGTGAGAGTCTCGATCCCTTCATCAACCGTTTTCACGGGCCAGATATGAAATTTGCCGTCCTTCACCGCCTGAACAACATCTTCCCTTAACATGAGGTTCTTGACGTTGCTTTCCGGGATAATGACACCCTGATTCCCGTTGAGTCCTTTCACCCTGCAGACGTCGTAGAACCCCTCAATCTTCTGGTTGACCCCTCCGATAGCCTGTACCTCACCCTGCTGGTTAACCGAGCCCGTCACGGCAATCTCCTGTCTGACAGGCAATTCGGCCAGGGCGGAAAGGAGGGCGTAAAGCTCCGTGGAAGAGGCGCTGTCCCCCTCCACTCCCTCGTAGCTTTGCTCAAAGACCAGCCGGGCGGCAAGAGAGGACGGTTTGTCCGGGGCGAATTTTTGGGCAAGATAGCCCGAGAGAATGAGAACCCCTTTCGAATGGACGGGCCCCCCCATTTCCACTTCCCTCTCGATATCGATGATCCCCTCCCGGCCGGGTCTGGCACTGGCGGTAATGCGGCTCGGCTTGCCGAACGCGTAGTCCCCCAGACTCACCACGGACAGGCCGTTCACCTGTCCCGTTTTCTCCCCTTCCGTGTCGATAAGGAGGGTGCCCCGGTCGATCATCTCTTCAATCTTTTTCTGAATCAGGTTGCACCGGTAGACCTTTTCATCGATGGCCCGCTGGACGTGGACATGAGCGATATGGGGAGTGTCGTCCTGGCGGGCCCAGAAGTTGGCCTCCCGGATGAGATCGGCCAGGGCTCCGAAATGGGTGGAGAGCTTTTCCTGATCCTCCGCCAACCGGGCGGCATATTCCAGCAGTCTGGCCACACCGTCGGCCTGGACGTGCTTGAGCCCCTCTTTTTCGCATATGGTGCACAGAAAGGAGAGGAAGTCCTTGACGTTTTCATCAGCGAAATCCATGGTCGTATCGAAATCGGCCTTCACTTTGAAGAGCTCGGGGAAATCCTCGTCATATATGTGGAGAAGGTGATAGAGGAGGGGACGGCCCACCAGGATAACTTTCACGTCCAGTTCTATGGGCTGGGGCCGGAGAGACTTCGTGGCCATGAATCCCATCCGCTCCCCCGGCTCCTCAATCTGGATCTGATGGCTTCGAAGGGCCCGCTTCAAACCATCCCAGGTGAGGAAATCGCGGATCGTATCCTCCGCGGGAAGAACAAGATATCCGCCGTTGGCTTTATGAAGTGACCCCGGTTTTATCATGGTGAAATCGGTGTGAAGGGCGCCAAGCTGGGCCTCCTTTTCAATCCTGCCGAAGAGATTCGTGTAGCTGGGATTCTGCTCCACCACCACCGGAGCCCCCTTCTGATCGCTGTTGTCCACAAGGACGTTGACCTCATATTTGCGAAAGGGGAGATCTTCCATCCATGGCATTGGAGGTACCCCTTGATCCGGCGCCGCGGGTGCCGGGGAAGGTTTGAACGTGTCGATATTGTCCACAATATCCTCCTGGACCTCCCGGAAGAAACCAACCACCTCGGGCAGGTCGTCATATTTCTCCGCAAGATCTTCGATGAGCCCCCCGACAAGGTACAATACGACCCTCTTGTCGAGATCCTGGAGCTGCTGTTGAAAATCACCTTCCGTCTTCCGGATCTCCTTCATTCCCGTTTTCAATCGTTCCTTTAGCTCTTCAAGGGCTTGCCGCCTCTGCTCTTTTTCCTCTTCAGGCAAGGCTTCAAATTCCGGCTCGCTCAGCGTCCGGCCCTCCTTCGTTGCCACGAAAGCCAGCCCCAGGGGGGTCGATTGAAGGCTGAACCCCTTTTCCAGAGCCTCCCGGTTAAGCTCTTCCAGGACCCTTTCCCGGCGATCTTCCAGACCTTTCGTGATGTGACTGCGCTTTGCCTCGTATTCTCCGCTCTCAAAAACCTTGGGCACTTCCCGGCGAACGTGCTCAATCAACCTGTCCACATCGTTCTTGAGCTGCCGGCCGCGGCCTGCCGGTACGGTGCACATTCTGGGAAGATAGGGATCGGAAAAATTGTTCACATAACACCAGTCCGGGGGCGTGGGCTTATCCTCAGCCAGCTCCTCCAGGAAATTCTCCACCGCCGTCATCTTTCCAATTCCCGGGGGCCCGGCCACATAGGTGTTGAACCCCGTGGCCTGAATATCGAGACCGAACCGGAGAGCCCGGACGGCCCGGTCCTGCCCGATGATCCCCTTTAAAGGTTCCACCCGTTCCGTCGTCTTAATGCCCAGCTTCCTGGCATCAATAACGCGTCGAAGCTTTTCGGGGGCCAGCTCTTTTACCATGTTACCTCCTTACACCTGTCCTGTCTGTGCCAGAAACCATAACCCACGTTGCACCGGTTCTACTTCTCCAGGATCGCGCGGGCATCACAGATCAATGTTGAGAAATCGTCTCACGACCAACCCGATGCCGAACGTGAAAGCGGCAACACCCAGACTGATAACTGCCATTTCACCAAATCTCCTGACAAACGAAATCTCCCTGACCACGGAAACGTAAAAGGTAAAGGCAAAGATGACAACGATGGCATTGAAGAGGGTAAACCCCAGGCAGACGAAATAGTGCTCAAACACGAAATAGGGGAAAACGAGGAAAAGTACGGTAACCAGGTAGGCCAGGCCCGTATAGATGGAAGCCTTCAAGGGGGTGCGAACGGTCTCCTCGGCCCGGGTGGAGAGGTATTCCGATGCTCCCATGGAAAGGGAGGCGGCGATCCCCGTAATCAACCCGGCAACGGCGATCAGCCGCGTATTCTGGAGGGCGAAGGTCAGTCCCGCCAGGGCACCCGTGAGTTCAACCAGGGCATCGTTCAGCCCCAGCACAATGGATCCCACATACTTCAGCTTCTCCTCATCCATGAGATCGATAAGGTGTCTCTCGTGTTCAATCTCCTCCTCCATGATCCGGCTGGCGGGCGGGAAAAAGGTGGCAATGTGCTCGTAGGTCACCTGTGCCCGCTCTTCCCCTTTTTCCATGAGCTTGATACCGAACGTAAGACCGAGAATACGGGCAATAAGGGTGTACTTCCAGATCATCCACCGGCTCGGCTTTATCTCTTCGCCGGTGTGCTGTTTCCAGAAGTTGTAATGCTCAAGTTCTTCGGCGGAGATTTGCTTCAGAATGTCCCGGTTCCGGGGATCCCGGGCGGACCGTGACAGGTTATCGTACACCACATGCTCGGTGATCTCGTTCCTTTGGGCGATCAAGATCCGTGAGAGCTGGGAGGCTTCTAGTGCTTTGTCAACCATATTTTGATGTATCACCCCCACCCTGGCCCTGCCCCGTCAAGGGGGAGGGAAACGATGAGCGTTCCGGATCTCTTCTCTCCCAGGAGGCAGCTGAATTCTCTTATGCCTTCCCCCTCGATGGGGGAAGGTAAGGATGGGGGTGAGAGGCACTCATCAAATCCTTATTGAAGCCTTTATCCCCGTGTCCCCTCATCCTCTTTTTTCCCCGGGAAGAAGGGACTGAACGTCCCTGCGGCCGTTATGGCCGACAACCGGGGGAAATACCTCCCCGCCATGCCGGTTTCTGTTGGTCTCCTCTCCCTGGGGAGAGGATTGAGGTGAGGGGATTTGCCCCTGGTGACGATCACATCGTCAGCGTGGTTGTGGAATAGCACACCGGCATCGGGTCAGTACGCCCGGAAGGACTCGAACCCTCAACCTTCTGGTCCGTAGCCAGACGCTCTGTCCAATTGAGCTACGGGCGCAACGGTCGAAATTACTGGACCGCCCGAATATCAACACGCGGAAGTTTCTT
>JBHIEY010000233.1:0-2511 GCA_046861835.1 Fidelibacterota bacterium
CGAAACGGGATCCTCCCGCTTGTTTTCTATCTCCAGCAGAATGGTCGCTTCCTCGCTGTTTTTCTTCCGGTCATAATTCACAACAGTACGCTTTCCAAGGACGTCGAATGCCCGTCCGGCGAGCACCCGGGCTTTCTCCTGAACGGCCACCTGCTCCAGAAAATCCTCTCCCCCGAATTTCACCGCTCCCTGGCTGGTGGAATAGTAAATCTGCAGGACCCCTCCGGGCAGAGGCATGCCCAGCCCGTTTTCCTCGGTGTTGGCAAACGAAACCTGAACGATCAAAGGTTCCTCCCGGATGGACCTCTCGCGGTTTTCGAACAGATACAGCCGTTCAAACGGGATGTCTCTCTCGGAATACAGGGGGACCGTGATGGATTGGTTCCGGGGAAGCGTCAGCCGTCCGCTCAGGGAATAGAAATAGTAATCCCCCAACGGTTCCGTCTCAAAAATGAGTCTCTCCTCTTCCGGAACCTGGGCCACGCCGGGAGCCCTTCCCACCCCCGGTGGCCGGGGAGCACCCCGGCGAAAAAGGGTCCTCAGTTCCCCTTCCACCAGCTCCACCGTGGCCAGGGAAAAATCGAGGTTTGATCCATTCTTGATCACCGCATGAGAGACCAGTCTCCCCGTTTTTTCATCGGGGGAGACAATGAGACGGTAGTCGGCATCCCAGTCGAATCCCCCCCCGATGTAAACCAGTTCACCTGAGATGTCCCCCTTCCGGGGCGATTCCACCTCCCAAGCGAGTTCGGGCCGGGGCGAAAGAACGGCGTCCGACCCGCGAATCTTGATGTTGGCCACCTCATCCATGTTGAACACCCGCACGGATCCCCACCGGCTTACCGTGATCCATTTCCCACCGGCGTCAAGCAGCTTCCCCTTGTACGCCCGCCCTCTTACGGGCTTGACCTTCACCTTTTCCCCCAGATGGGCCTTCAAAAACTCAAAACTGTCAAAAACACCGAGATTGTAGGTCTGATAGAGGATTTCAGCCCCCTGAAGGGAAAGAAAGGGAGACCGGGGTTCCAATCTGTCCGGCAGCTGCGAGTACCGCAGCATGTTGCGACCGGACCGGACGTGAAAGGTCAGGGGCTGTTTGACCAGCCCGAACCCATCCTTGTACAGCGTGAGGGTGGCATGTTCCGACTGGGGAAACGCCCAGCCGATAATGAGAAGAGCGGAGATGATTTTTTTCATAGCAGCATCTGATAGTGTTTTCTCAGTTTGGAAAGATTGTCGGAGAGATCTTCCAGTTTTCTCTTTTCCCTTTTCACCACCTCTGAAGGGGCCTTTTTGAGAAACTCCCGGTCCCTGAGCTTCGCCCGCACCCGCTCAACCCTCGAATCGAGGCCCTGAATCTGGTTCAGGAGTCTCTCCTTTTCCTTTTCCACATCGATGATCCCTTCCAGGGGGATGAAGAGTTCAACCCCCCTCACCACCGCCGTACCCGAACTCGACGGTTTGTGAACGGCCGGATCAACGATAACGGTATCCACCCTGGCCAAATCCCGGATGATCTTTTCCTCTCCCAGAATCAGTCCGGCCTTCCGGTTCGTCGCCCGGACCAGGAGATCGGGGTGGGCGGTCAGAGGCACGTTCATTTCCGCCCGGACCGTCCGGACGGCTGTCACCACGTCCTGGACGAACCGCAGGTCCCTTTCGGCCGCCGGCTCCACCGCCGTCCGGTCCGCCTCCGGCCAGTCCGATACCGTCAGGTCACGCCCCGAATCGAGAACGGGATAGGCCAACCTGAGTTTTTGCCAGATCTCCTCCGTGATGAAGGGAGCGGACGGGTGGAGAAGTTTTAGCACCTCTGATAGGACGTGGACCGCCACGCTGAACACCTCTTGCTTCCGGCCGGAATCGTGTCCGTACAGGATCGACTTGATGATCTCCACATACCAATCGCAGAAATCGGACCAGGTGAATTCGTAGAGCTTCCAGGCCATATCGTTAAACCGGAAAGACCCCAGGGCATCGTTCACGTCGTCAATGGTCCGGCTCAACCGGCTGAGAATCCACCGGTCTGCCAGCCCGAGCCGGGAACGGTCCAGCTCCCCCACAGCCCTGGGGACTGCATCTCCACCGGCCATCAAAAGAAAACGGGACGCATTCCAGAGCTTGTTCATGAAATTCCGGCCAACTTCCACCCGGTCATTGGAAAAAAGTATGTCCTGTCCCCGGGGAGCAATCAGGACCATGCCGTACCGGAGGGCGTCTGCACCGTAGGTCTCCATCAGTTCGATGGGATCGGGGGAATTTCCCAGCGACTTGCTCATCTTTCTCCCCTGAATGTCGCGGACCATGCCGTTGAAGTATACGTTACGGAAGGGAATCTCCCCCACAAATTCCAGACTCGCCATGATCATGCGGGCGACCCAGAAGAAAATGATGTCGTACCCCGTGACAAGCACGGACGTGGGGTAGAAGTACGCGAGTTCCGGCGTCTCATCGGGCCAGCCGAGTGTGGAGAAGGGCCAGAGCCCCGACGAGAACCATGTGTCGAGCACA
>JBHIEY010000234.1:0-2466 GCA_046861835.1 Fidelibacterota bacterium
GGATACAGGAGCCTCCCCTTGGACTCCTCGTCCACCAGGGTGAGCGTAAGATCGGTTCCCAGAATGACAGACAGGCCTGACCCCACGTTGGCCCTGATCCCGATGGGAAGGAAAAGGTCCCACCTTTCCTGACGCCGTGTGACCAGGTAACGCTTTTCATGGAGGTAGAGGTTCCGGTATTCCACCTCATCGAAGAGGGTGTAGGATTCCCACCGGTGGGAGCGGTAATCGGACGATTCGTTATATTCCTGATCGAAGAGATTGTAGTCTATCAGAACACCGGCAAAACCCGACCAGTTCTGTCCGGAGCCGTAGATAAGGGAAATGAACCATCTCCAGTTTTCCTCTTTCTCTTCGCCTGACCCGTCCAGATGGCTTTCCCGGCTTCCGTGCGACTCGCGGCGCTGAAAATGTTTGACACCGGAACGCCACGTGTCGTAGGTCTCATCACCAAAAGAGGTGTCGGAGGATGCGACCGTCCCGGATACGTCCGCCGTCTCCCGCGAACCCCGGAGAAACGACCGCAACTGGAGCTTCGGCGAAATGTCTCTTTCAAGAGTGACCGTGAGGCTGGGCCGCCTTCCGTTGGAGGAATAAGACTCCTGGCTTTCCAACGAAAACTTGCGGATGCGGTAGTACCGCGTGTCTGTATCCTTCTCCCACCAGGTGTGGGAAGTATCCAGTGAAGCGATTTTTTCCGATCCGTCACCCCCGGTATACCCTCCGTAAAAGCCTAACCGTGTCCCAATGCCGGGCCGGAACAACACACCCAGTCCTATCTCCTTGTGACCGCCCTCGATATTCAGCGACTCGTCTTCTAAGTTGGCAAAGGATGAATGGGGATACGTGGCCCATTTTGAATCGTACAGGGTTCCGTCCCTGTCGTAAATGAACTGCCCCAATCGAACACCGAGCCAAAGGATATCCGAAACTTTGTATCCGATGGAAAGCTCCGACTGGGTCCCCATGACCGTTTGCTGATTGTTGTCCACCTCCAATCTCTGGGGTTCCAGGCCTGAGGGAATCCCTCCTACAGGAGCAACCAGGAAATCCCCGCGTTCATCGAGGATGGAGTACCCTCCATAGGCGGACCGGAAGGGCCCATAATCGAATGTGGAGCGGTTAATGAATCCGACGGATATTCCAGAATCGAATGCCGCCAGGGCCGCCACGTTGTAAATGGGGGATGTGTCCACGGTGTTCACCATGGTGCGGGGGTACCACCTCGGAATGACCTCGTATGCCGTTGAATACCGGTAATAGTCACTGTACATCGTATACCGGGGAATCATGAAAACGGGAACATTGAGCTGTGGATTGAAGTCCAGATAGATCGATTTCCCGCCCTCACCCAGGGAGAATGCGGGATTCCACTGGAGGTCCGAATAGGGATCGACGACCATCCCGGAAACACGGGGATCAAAGATCCTCATTTGAACCGTCTGGAACCCCATGGATTGAAGCAAGTACGGCACGTCGGGTTTGTGAAGTCTCTGGGGAGGAACATCTCCCAGAGCGCCCGACAGAGCGAAGATGACTGTAGCGATCATGATTGTCGTTTTCCTGGCCATGATGATTACCTCCTTATCGTTGAACCATACATTTCCGCAGAAATAGATTGTCAAATCGTATGCCACAACGGCTTCGGCTGTCGGAAAACGTGGTCCCGGCAGGGGGGCCTCTCCGCAGGAACCGTCAAGAATCTGAAACTTATATCAGGAATTTGAAACAGAGATTCGCCGTTTTTCCTTGCGTGTTTCGCCCGGAATGGGTAGCGTCCGCCCCGCAAACGCCCCATGGGGCGTACGATAGTTCCGCTGGGGGAACCCTTCTGTTGACGACACGAAAGGAGAGCCATACCATGAAATCAGATCATGTCCTTGAACGTCTGGACCGGTTGATTGAATCCCGGTCCATCCTGGGCCACCCCTTTTACCAGGCCTGGAAAAACGGAGAATTGACCCGCGAACAACTCGCGATCTATGCCACGGTCTATTACCCCCATGTGGCGTCCTTTCCGGGATACCTCGAACGGATTCTCAGTCAGGCCACGGATGATACTATCCGGGCCGAGATCGAACAGAATCTTGAAGATGAACGGTTCAATCCCGCGCCTCATCCGGAGTTATGGCTCGATTTTGCCGAAGGACTGGGCCTCGGGCGGGAAGCGGTTGCCGGAGCTTCCCCCCACCCCGCTGCGTCAAGAATGGTAACAACCTTTGAAAACCTGGCGGAAAGGGGGGTCGCCCGGGGACTGGCTGCCCTGTATGCGTATGAATCTCAACAGCCGGAGGTCTCCCGGGAAAAAGCCCGGGGACTGAGCGAAAACTACGGCCTCGAAGATTCCCGGACACTGGCCTATTTTGACGTTCACGCCGAAACGGATATGGTTCACCGCAACGGAGAACGCCGGGCCCTTAAGCGGTGTCTCGAAAACGGTGCTTCCGGAGAGACTATCCTGAACTC
>JBHIEY010000235.1:0-2455 GCA_046861835.1 Fidelibacterota bacterium
CAATGTCAAGAGGGGTGTTCTGGAGATATGTCGTCGTGACCTCGCCGTAAGCCTCATACAGCCCCTCCGATACCAGTACCACCGGCCGCCCGTTCACCCGCCGGGCCAGGAGACACGCTTCCGCCACGGCGGAGCCGCCATCGTAAAGGGAGGCGTTGGCCACTTCCATGGTGGTTATCTGGGCAATCATGGTCTGGAATTCGTAAATGGCCTGCAGCGTCCCCTGACTCACTTCTGCCTGATAAGGGGTATACGACGTGGCAAACTCGGAACGGGACGCCAGATAGGGAACGGCACTGGGAATAAAATGGTCGTATGAACCCCCACCCAAAAAGGAGAGGGCACGACGTACGGGCGTATTCTGCCGGGAGAGACTTTCAACCTCCCGGGTTACCTCAAGTTCCGACCGGCCCGGAGGAAGAGGGAGTTCCCCGTTCATCCGCAGTTCCCGGGGAATGGCCCCCAGGAGGGCCTCAAAGGAACCGATACCCATGGACCTGAGCATTTCGCTCTCAATCTCATCGGTATGGGGAACAAACTGGCTCGATTTACTGGACGATTTGGCCATAGGCTTCAGCCGTAAGGAAACTCTCCTTAGCGACAGGCTCCGACAGTTCGATCTTCACAATCCACCCTTCCCCGTACGGATCCTGGTTTACCTTTTCGGGACTGTCGTTGAGGCCCTCGTTCACCTCGGTCACCTTCCCCGACACCGGGGCAATGAGATCGGCCACCGTCTTGATGGCTTCAATGGCGCCGAAGGGTTCTCCCCGAGTTAGTTCCTGACCCACCCGGGGAAACTCTAGATAGATGATGTCCCCCAGTTCATCCTGGGCATAGTCCGTGATTCCTACGGTAGCCGTCCGGCCGGAGAGCCTGACCCATTCGTGCGATTCGGTATAGGACAGCTCAGATGGAATGTTCATGGCGCCTCCTGTCGCATTCCCTTTATTCCGATGATTCCTCCGGTGGATAGACAAATGTTTCCAAAAAGTTTGTGTGAATGTTTCCCGCTATGAAGTCCCGGTCCCTCATGATGGCCTGGTGAAACGGGACGGTGGTTCTGGGCCCTTCAATGATGATTTCTTCCAGTGCCCGCTGCATCCGGTTGATTGCCGACGCCCTGTCATCGGCATGAACGATGAGTTTGGCGATGAGCGAATCGTAATGGGAAGGGATTTCGTAACCCGCATAGACGTGAGTATCCACTCTGACGCCGTTTCCCCCGGGAACGTGAAAGCTTTCGATTCTGCCGGGGGAGGGGGAAAAATTGTTGGCCGGATCCTCCGCTGTGATCCGGCACTCGATGGCATGTCCCCGTAAACGCATGGAATTCATATACGGCGGAAACGTCTCTCCCTGAGCCATCCGAATTTGCAGTTTTATGAGGTCTTTTCCCACCACCATCTCCGTTACGGGATGCTCCACCTGGATACGGGTGTTCATCTCCATGAAATAGAAATCTCCCGTGCCGGGATTCAAGAGGAATTCAATGGTCCCCACTCCGGAATAACCGATCTCCTTCGCCCCCTTCACTGCCACCTCACCCATCCGGTGCCTGAGGTCATCATCCACCACCGGTGAGGGCGATTCCTCGATCATTTTCTGGTGACGGCGCTGGATGGAGCATTCCCTCTCGCCCAGATGGACAACGTTTCCCCGGCTGTCGCCCAAAATCTGGATTTCCACATGCCTCGGCTCTTCCACATACTTCTCGACATAACGGGCACCGTTGGAGAACGCCCGGGAGGCCTCCTGCGTGGCGGTGGCAAAGGCCTTCACCAGGTCCTTTTCATTCCGGACGATTCTCATCCCCCTCCCCCCTCCACCCGCCGAGGCCTTGAGCATCACAGGGTACCCGATATCCCCGGCCACCGTCCGGGCCGCCTTCGCATCGTGAACCACCCCTTCGCTTCCCGGGATCACGGGCACCCCGGCCCGCTTCATGAGCTCTTTGGCCGATGCCTTATCGCCCATGGCACCGATGGTTTCCGGTGAGGGACCGATGAACACAAAGCCGTTGTCTTCACAGATTTGGGCGAATTCCATGTTTTCCGCCAGAAATCCGTACCCCGGATGGATGGCGTCACTGTCCGTGATTTCTGCTGCGCTGATGATTCTGGGAATGTTAAGATAGCTTTCCTGACTGGGGGGAGGTCCAATGCAGACCGCCTCGTCGGCAAAACGGACATGAAGGGAGAGTTCATCCGCTGTGGAATAGACCGCCACAGTCGAGATTCCCAGTTCATGGCAGGCCCGGATAATTCGAAGGGCGATCTCACCCCGGTTTGCAATGAGAATCTTCCTGATCATGACCGTACGGCGAAGAGAGAACGGGATAAGACGTTCCGGAAATCCACGGCATTCAAAAGGCGTTCACGGAGTGAAAGATAACGGACCGGAAGGAGCCACGCGGGAAATCTAATCGGGCTCGATGATAAAAAGAGGGTGGCCG
>JBHIEY010000005.1:0-29588 GCA_046861835.1 Fidelibacterota bacterium
GTCTTCGGCCACCGGCTTTACCGGGTCCAGGGGGGCCAGTCCCTCCATCTCGCCAAACTCCCCCCCTGCAGCGAGACACTCCTGGAGAAGGAGGGCGGTCTCCTGGGCCCTTTTCTTTCCGCTGTGAAGAATCTTCTCCACCCGGATGTTTCCCTTGACCAGGACGGCCGCCACCCGGGTTACCTCTTCCTTACCCCTGTCCGTCAATCCCCGTTCCGGATCGACATCTTTGGAGAGTGATTCACCGTGCTGGACGAGATACAGCTTCAAGAGGCCTCCTTCCCTGTGCCTGTCTCATAGTCTCCCGGCCGGTAGCCACAGGTTCCCGATCAGGGAGGGCCCGAACGGCGGGACCGGCGGGTTCCACCCTCATCACACTTCCTCCTTCTTGTTCCACAATCACGCGGATCCCCAGATTCCCGGCCATTCCCAGATCATCCAGGAGATCAAAGGAGGTGGACGTGAGGTCGTAGGACCGTCGAGCGGAACTGGTCTGATCGAGACCGATGGCGGGCCACCACTCGTACCGTCCCAGCTGGCTGTTATAAATAGAGCTGCCGGTGTAGTTCAGTCCTACGAAAAAATCCCCTTCCAGCGTAAGATCCAGCCCGCTCATGTCGTAGAGAACCCACTCATAGGCGCTCGCGTTGGTGCCGGAGGCAGCCTCACCCGCCAGCACGGTCCCCGTTTCCCAGTCCCAGATTCCAATGGTGAAGCTCTCGGTGCCCCACAGAACCATCTCAATGCCCACCAGACGGGCCGGGTAGGCATCGAGGGAGAACCAGACCAGAAGTCCTTCGTTCTGTTCCGAACCGATGAGGCCGTTCTCAAAAGAATTATCGTCATAGCCCCACTCCGCCGGGGCTGTCACCACGGAGCTCCAGAACCCCAGTCCCTCCGTATCCCACACAATCATCCGGTAGGAATAAGAGGTGTTCAGATCCACCGTCCCATCCACGTAGGAGGTGGTGGCCTGCTGGGAAATAACGGTCACCCGGGTGGAAGTCAGGTCCACGGTAGACGACGTGCTTCGATAGAGCTCGTACTCCTCAAAATCGACATCGCTGTTCCGGGTCCACTCAAGTTCGACCGAATTCAGACCCACGCCGGTCACACTCAAGGAGACGGGGGTGGGATAGTGGCCCTCGGTGGTGATGGATACCGTCTCCACATCGTCTTCGATATCGTGGGTGGTGGACCCGCTGTACTGCGTCACTCCGTTAGCGTCAATGGCCTCAACGGTGAACTTGCGGGCCTTTCCCCTGGGAACCTCCACGGACCCGCTGGCCGTTTTCCTGTCCGAACTCAAGGCCAGATCCTTTTCTATGGTCTCCATATCCGAAGCAGAGACAGTGAGAACCACCCGGGCGACAACGACGCTCTTCGCCAGGGTGGGCGACCCCCTGAATTCCCCCTCTTCCCGGTCAAGGTTCATAGCCACGATTACACGACTGCCTCCCTCCTGACCGGAGAATGGATCCTTCGGGGAGCACGAAACCAACAGGATGGCGATAGCTGCCGTAACCGGAGCCCCCCGTAGTGCCCGTTTCCATCGAGTGGTCATGGTGTAATGGAAACCGTGACATTGACCGTCGACGTTTTCTTTTCCTCCTTTGCCGTGAGAAGAACCGCCGCTACCCCCCCGGCCGCGGCCACGCCTGCCCAGAACCACCACCTTGTGAGAACGGGTTTCCCCTTGGGCGCCTCTTTTTTCGCTTCCCGGGTGACGGGGATGGGCTGGACTTCAACGGTCTTGCCTGTTTCCCCCACCAGCTGGGTCTCCATAGACTCGGCCATCCGGTCCATCAGGTCAAAAATCTCCTCTCCCACCTGTCCCTGAACGCTTTCGGCATTGATGATCCGGCTGGTCTGGACATCAATCAGGCGGGCATTGATGCGGATCACTTCCCCGATGGAGACAAAACTGCCCAAGAGAATGGCGCTGGCTCCCACCGCCCGGCCCAATTCCACGGCGGTCTGTTCATCCACCACTCCCGCCATCCCCAGCTGCATCTCCTGGAGAGCATCCTGCAACCGGGCCCGTTCCACGATCTCCAACTGCCCGCTCCTGGCCATACGGGTAATGATGGCCTCCGGAATGGTCTTCTCCAAATAGTCGAGATTTCTGTCCTGGCCCGTATTCCGGAAATCGACAATGGCAATGGTGATCCTGTCATCCTGAACGGCGAACGGGAGGGCAAGATCGGTGAAAACAAAAGAGATCAGGAGAAGTAGGGAAACCCGTTTCTGAGAATTCATCCTAAAAATATACGACCCCCTGCCTGCAGGCTCAATTTCTAAATTTAGCCCTTTTTCTTTCTCATCTCCGGCTCCAGGTCCACCCCAAGTCCATCGGCAACCCGGTTGATATAATTGAAATATCCCACCACCTGGGCGGCGTCGCTGATGGCTTCATCGGAGAATCCGGACTTCCGCAGAGTCTCCACATCTTCCGGTGTCATCTCCCCCGGGGTTAGAGTCAATTTCACCGCCCAGTTACACAGAACCCTGTCCGCTTCGCCAAGAGGTGCACTCCGCCAGTCCCTTTTCAAATGTTCGGCCAGCCGCTTATCCCTGACTTCATCCCGGAAGTCGTCCCCGTGGGATTCGGTTCAGTAGAAGCAGTTATTGGTGTGGGAAACCACCGTGGCCAGCATCTCCCTCCGGGCCCGGGAGAGCTGTGAAGGTCCCTTCATGATCGTAAGGTAAAAACGCATGGAGGCCTGGAGGGCCTCGGGGCTCAGGCTCATGATCTTCAGGATATTGGAGACTCTCCCCGCCCGGCGAATCCCCTTGTCGTATTCCTTCTTGACGATCCCCGTCGCCTCTTGTGGGAGTACTATCTTTATATAGGCCATCCCATTCCTTTCTTGCCGATCCTTTGGGGAGCGCTCTAGTCTTTCCCCTCCGACACGGCAATCAGGGCGATCTCCACCCGGGCCCCTCTGGGGATTTTCGAAACTTCCACCACGGCCCTGGCAGGGGGGTCAGCAGCGAAGTAGCTCTCGTATACCCGGTTCATGGCACCGTAGTCGTTCAAATCCGAAAGGAACACCTGTACCTGAACCACATCCCCGAAGGTGAATCCCGCCGCATCAAGGATGGCTCCCAGGTTCTCCAGCACCCGCCGGGTCTCGGCTTCGATCCCCCCTTCAACCATCTCTCCCGTGGAGGGATCCAGGCCAATCTGTCCCGCCAGATAGAGGGTGTTTCCCACCTGGACGGCCTGGGAATAGGGTCCGATGGCCGCCGGTGCCCGGGAGGTGGAAATGATTTTCCGGTCAGGCATCTCTTGCGTGGCCGCTACGGCGAGGATGCCCAGCGTAACCAGGCTCAGGGGCCGGATCATGATTCGGGAATTCCATTGCGAATGATCTTCTCCATGGCATCTCCAAAACGGTCAATTTCTTCCAACGTGGTATAGATGTGGGGGCTCACCCGTATCCCCTCAAATTCGGGATGCTTGATGGTGGTAACGAGCATTCTGTAGCTTTTCCACAGGTGCTGCGTAATCTTTTCGGGGTCGATTCCTTCTATCTGGACGGTGGCAATGCCGCACGCCTTACCCGGTTTCAGACTGGTATGCAAACGGACCCGGTCATAATGCTTGAGCCGTTTTGCCCACCGGTCCCGGAGGTATATTAACCGGGCTTCCTTGCGCCGGGACCCGATGCCCTGGTGAAACGTGAGGGCGTCGCCGATGGCTAAGAAATTGGCCGCCGGATGGGTCCCGATTTCCTCAAACTTCCGGATGTCATCCGTGTCACATTCCTGGGCCGCCATGAGGGGCCACAGGTCCCGGATCTTGTCCTTGCGGACGTATAACATACCGGTGCCGTGGGGTGCACACAACCACTTGTGGAGACTGGTGGCATAGTAGTCACAATCGAGATCTCCGGCGGAAAAGGAGAAATGGGCGAAGGTGTGGGCGCCGTCCACGATGAGCGGGATCCCCCTTTCCCTGGCCATCTGCACCACCTTCTTCACCGGCAGGATTTGTCCGGTGATGTTGATCATGTGACACATCAGAATCAGCCTGGTTCTGGAGGTAATATGGGACTCAAACAGCTGAACAATTTCATCCTCGTCCTCGGCGGGGACGGGAAGGGAGAACATGTTCAGAACAATCCCTTCCCTGCATTCTCTCTGTTTGAAGGTGTTAATCATCCGCGGATAGTCCTGGTTGGTGGTAAGGATTTCATCCCCCTGTTCAAGATCAAACCCAAGCTGGCAGATTTCCAGTCCCTCGGAGGCATTCCGGGTGATGGCGATCTCTTCCGGGTCGCACCCAAAGAACCGCCCCAGCCTTCTGCGGACCGTTTCCCGCTGCGGCTCCAGAATCCGCCACATGGAATAGGCCGGCGCCGTGTTGGAATAGTCCAGATACCGCTTCATGGCCTCCTGCACGACCGCCGGTGCCGGACTGACACCGCCGTTGTTCAGGTTAATCAAACTCCTGTCCGTGGTGTAAGCCTGTTGAATCTCGAACCAGAAGGATTCGTCCCCGGCCAGATCACTCGCCCTTCGCCGGGTTCCTTTGACGGCCCCCAGTGCCCGTGTCACCCCTGGCGGCGTGAGGACGGCGGCGGCCCATACCGCCGCCGCGGGTTTGATCACGGACCCGAGAAACTCACGTCGATTGATGGTTGTCATCATTTCCCCCGTGATAGGTCATGGGTAATTCGTAATGCGTGACGCGTAACGAAAACGTCTAACGTCACCACTCTACACTCTCCTGGGTTCCGAAGCCCGGCCCCAGAACAAGGGCATTGAGCAACAGTCTTTCCCCGCCCCGGAAATAGGCCCGGAAGTTGGGCTGGGTGGCAAACAGGATCACCTGGCCTCTCCCCACCCCCTGGCGGGCGGCATAGACCGTTTCCGCCCAACGGTCCCGGGCCTCAGGCCACAGAAGACCGGAAAGCCTGAGGCTCCCGGCGGGAGCCAGCCGGGCGGCCACTTCCGCCCGTTTCGCCACATAGGCATAAGAAGTATTGACCAGCACGGGGACATCCGTGCCGGAGCCAAAGCTCAACCAGTGCTCGGGATCGAGGGTGGCCTTCATGATCGTCCCGCCGGGGGAAAGCTTGCGGGCCGTTTCGTCCGCCAGCTTCACTTCGGACAGTTCTGGAGAGGGGACCTCGCCCTCCTCCTTTTCAGGCGCCTGCGCTTCCCACACATCTAAGCTGTCCACCACCGGCTCCTCCGCTTCCCGGGCGAGCCGGAGGGCCGCCTCATAACTCGGCCAGATTTTCAGCACCTGCCGCTTCTGTCTCACATCGGTGAAAGCTACCGAGGTATCGGCAACAAATGCGGTGGCCGTTCCCACCGTCACCAGGGTGCCGCCGTCCTTCACCCAGTCCTTGAGCCTGTCGATCCCGGCGTCGCCCAGAATCCGCCGGTATACCTCGGGACCTCCCCATACGTTGGGCAATACCAGAACGTTGTACTTCCGCAGATCCGTCGACCCTAAGTCCATGGCATGGATAAGGGAAACCCGCGTGTTCATCCGCTCATCCAGAAGGTGCCAGACCGTTCCCACGCTGTAGGTGGACAGAGGAGAGCCTGCCACCAGGGCAATTTTCGGGGGAATGAGCCTCACGAATTCATTCCCTCCCAGATCGGCGCCCGAGGAGGCCAAACCGGTATCGACCCCATAGATGGTGATTCCCGCTTCCCGGGCTACCCCTTCCACCTGGAGAGGATCGAGACCGGGATTGGCGGAAAGACGAATCAAGAAGCTTCCCCGGGGGTACTCCTTCCCCTCCACTTCGACCGGCGACCTTGAACACCAGAGGTTTACCCCCTTTTCAAGAAACCGCAACGCGGCCATATAACTCCTGTCATCGGCTCCCGAAAAGAGATACCCCACCCGGGGAGTGGACCCCACCACCCTTCCCTCCCGGCTGGGGGACGTAAAGGGGCGGGTCTCCACACCGGGAGCGGATCCGGACATGTAAACTTCGAGGTCATAGGCCAAAGGGAGAGACCATCCCGTCACATCGTATACTTTCGTCTCCCCTTTCTTCAGCCGCGACTCTCTTTCCTTTTCCAGAAAGGCCGTGGGGAGCCGGATATCGAAGGTCAAGATGGCTTCCACGAGATTTCGATGGGGTTGATTCAGGTCAATAATGAGCGTCCCCTCGTCAAATGCCATTTCCCTCACTTCCCGCCCGTCCCGCGATATGACACCCCTGGCGCTAAACGGTTCCGTGGCCTCCCTGACCTCGATCTCCTGGGCAAGCAGCGTCTCGGCAAAGTCCGCCAGCCGGGTGGCGTTGGGCGTGGCAGATACCACAAACGCCCCGCCCCCGGACCGGCCCCGGAGGCCTGTCTGAACACCCTTGTGCTTTTCCAGGGCGTAGTCCCGAAGCAGTTCTTCACGGTTCTCGCTGGCGGTGGTGAGATTCGCCATGGAACTGACGAACTGATGGTGGACTGCTTCCCGGTAGGTCATGACGGTTCCATCGGGCCGCTTCACCTGGGACCCATCCACGCCGGCCTGCTCATAGAGAATTCCCACCGCCCCCAGATAGATGGGCCAGGAGCTGCCGTATCCCGGGAAGAGTTCCTCGTTCCATTCCCGGGTATAATAGCTCCACCCGTACCGGTCAAATGCCTCCGCCTGCCCCTGACTGAAGATTTTCCACCACTTTTGAATCTGCGACGCCATAAAGGGATTGTAAGGCTCCCGGGGCGGGTTGAAAAGATAGGTGTCGTAGGCGCCCATTTCGTGACTATCCACCACCAGCTGGGGGTGCCAATCCAGGATCGCCTTCACCTTCCCCCGGGTCTCCGGATGAACCAGGGAAAACCAGTCCCGGTTAAGATCAAAAAGGTAGTGATTCCCGCGGCCCCAGGGCCATACCCCCCGGTGATGAAGGCTCTGGACGTCCGTACTGGGGATGATACTGTTGTACTGGGTAAGCTGACCCAGAAACCGGGTTCGACCGTCGGGGTTTTGAAGGGGGTCGATACTGACCACCAGATTGTTCCGGATCTTTTCAGCCACCTCGTCTGTTCCCGCCAGCAATTGATAGGCCAGCTGAAGGGCGGCATCGGTGCTGGAAAGCTCGTCCCCGTGAATGGCATAGGCCATCCACGCCACCGCCGGCGTTGTCCCGATAATCCGGTTCATCTCTTCCTCTCCCCCGAGAGTCCGGGGATCGGTCAGTTTCCCGATCCTTTCCCGGATGGACTCCAATCGCGCGAAATTCTCTTCGGACGTAATGACCAGATAGACCAGCCGCCGTCCCTCATAGGTGTAACCGTAGGTATGGAGAGAGGCGTTCGGAAACGTGTCATCCAGATAGTCGAAATAGCGCAACACCTCCTCGTGGGTTGCCGGTCTCGATCCCAGCTCGAATCCCAGAAAGTCACCGGGCGAGGCGACACCGGACAGATAGGTTCCCTCCTCGTAGAAGGGACGTGTGTACTCCCCCAATCCGGGAGCTGGGTGAGTGCGCGATGCTTGGCCCGACAGATTCCAGGCGAACAGCACCGCAAAACAAAGGCCCAAACGGCTAACGGTATTCATGGATGGTCTCCTCCTCATTTCATTCTTCCCGACAACAAGCGCCGGGATTTCGCTTCGCTCGACATCAAGACTTCCCGGAACTCTGCCAGGATGACGGCGGTGGCGCCCCATACCTGAACGGTATCAAACTGAAAGAAGGGGACGTCCACCTTCTTCCCACGGATCTGTCGAACCTCACGGCGAATGGTTGCCCTATCCATGAGTTGGGCCACGGAAGCGAAGTGAACGGACCCCACTTCCACCGGATCCGGGGTGATTTCCGGCTCGCCGTCGGACCACCCCACGACAGGGTGAACGCGGAAACCGCTGGCGGCAATGAACAGGGGGGAAAGCTCCCCGATGATCGATATCCCCTCCGGGGGAATCCCCAACTCTTCCTCCGTCTCCCGGAGGGCAGTTTGTTCACTGCTCTCGCCCTTCTCCTGAGCTCCTCCCGGAAGGGAGACCTGCCCCTGGTGGTGCTCCACCCGGGTGGTCCGTTCCGTGAGAACAAAAAACCATTCCGAATCCTTTTCAAAAAGGAGAATCAAAACGGCAGACGGCACGGCCTCCTCCTCCGGGCGTCGCTGCGGCAGGGACGACCGCGGCACGGGCGCCATCCGTTCTTGCGCCTCTCTTCCCGGCAGCGGTCCCGAGAGCCGGGCCTGGAGTGCCCGGATGAACCGGGGAACAGTCACGATTGGCCTTTCCCCGCTACATACGCCCGGACCTGCTGCTCCAGAACGGTCAGCGGGAGGGAACCGCTTCCGAGAACAACGTCATGAAATTCCCGGATGTCGAACTTCTCGCCCAACTTGCGTCCGGCCATGGCCCGGAGTTCCTTGATCTTCAGCTCCCCCATCTTGTAGGCCAGAGCCTGCCCCGGCCAGGCGATATAGCGATCGATTTCTACCGCAATATCGTGCTCCGTCTTGGCCGTGTTTTCCTTCATGAAGTCAATGGCCTCTTGCCGGGACCATCCCAGGGCGTGCATCCCCGTGTCCACCACCAGACGGCACGCCCGCCACATTTCATAGGTCAGTTGACCGAACCTGGAATAGGGATCGGTGTAAAATCCCATCTCTTCCCCCAGGCTTTCTGCATACAGTCCCCACCCTTCCGTGAATGCCGTGAAACCGGTGTGTTTCCGGAACTCGGGCACCCCTTCCAGTTCCATGGCGAGGGCGATCTGAAGATGGTGCCCCGGTACCGCTTCATGGAGGGCCAGCGCTTCCATTTCGTATTTGGGGCGCATGTCCAACCGGTACGTATTCGCCCAGAAATAACCGGGCCGCGATCCGTCAGCCGATGGGGGGTAATAGTAAGCCGTGGGAGAAGCCGGAGCCTGGTATTCCGGGATGGCCTTGACGCCGTAAGGTGTCCGGGGAAGCGTTCCAAACAGTTTTGCCAGTTCCGGATCGGCCCGTTTGCAGATGATTCTGTACCCGTCCAGGAGATCCTCTTCCCGGGTATAATAGAACCGGGGATCGGTCCGGAGAAATGTCAGGAATTCCTCAAAGCTTCCTTCGAATCCCACTTCCTTTAGGATTGCCTCCATCTCGGCCCGGATTCTTCCCACCTCTCCCAGTCCCATGGCGTGAATCTGTTCGGGCGTCAGGTCGGTGGTGGTGTGATACTTTACCAGGAACCGGTAGTAGTCCTCACCCGCAGGAAGATTCGTAACGGCAATATCTTTTCTGGCCCCCGGAAGATAGGTTTCAACAAAAAATGCCCGCAGTTTACGGAACGCGGGAAACACCCGGGATTGCAGGACATCCAACGCTTCCTTCCGGTACCGCTTCTGCAGGGTGTCGGGCATCCCCGAGGGCATCCGGGTGAACGGGTCGTAGAAGGGACTCTTTTCGGGATCAAGATCAAACTGTGCCTGGATCTGATCGGGAACCGTTTCCAGCACCACCGCGGGATAGACCCTCCCTTCTTCCAGCCCCTGCTTCATAAGGATCACCGTCTGATCCACGTAACCGGGAATGGCTCTCAGGCGGTCCAGGTACGCGTCATAATCCCGGGAATGGCGAAAGGGGGTGACGTTGACCAAGTTTGGCAGGTCGATCTGGAGGCCTCCCATCTGGTTGATGGGCATGAGAAAGTCGCGGTATTGATGGGCCTCAACACGGCGTGTCAGCAGCAGGGAAAAAAGGCGGGTGTTGAGGCGGTCGTTTTCTGATAGGCGTGACGAATCCAGTCCGGCAAGTCTTTCCAGGAATTCCCGCCTCTGCCTGTACCGGTTGTCGAACGCTTCCAGGCTTACGTCGGAAAGTCTGTCGTTATACCGGTCATCCCCCAGGTAGGTGGCAAACTCCGGGTTCTCTTCGAGGCGCCACTGCCAGTAGTCATCGAAAAGCGTGTGCAGTTTCTCCGCTACCTTTGCTCCCGGGGGAGCGCAGGACGAAATGAGGCCGATCAGCGCAAGAAGCGTCGTCCCCTTGAATATGTTGTCAACACGATTATTCCCCGGCACCTTGATGGAAGATAGAATGACAGAGGGATCAGGACAAGAGTTATGAATAACGGCCCTCCCTTCTCAACAAAGCCCCGCGCCTTCAGTCGTGGTACAGCCGAAAACGCTCTGAGAGTACTCTGAGCCCCAGAGTTACGCCGGGGTTAGATGGGCCGCCGTCTCATTTCCCATCCTCTCTCATTTGAGTAAAGCCATCTTCCGGGTCCGGATGAAATCGCCCGCTCGCATCTGATATAGATAAACTCCCGTGCTCACCGGTCTTCCGGCGTCATCCGTCCCATCCCAGATGACGGAATTGTAGCCTCGCTCCTGAATACCATTGACCAGGATCCGCACCTCCCTTCCCCTGAGGTCATAAACAACCAGGAAAACCTGCGAAGCCTCAGGCAGTCCATAACGTATGGTCGTGGCGGGATTGAAAGGATTGGGATAATTGGGCAACAGGGCGAAAGTTTCGGGCACGCCGACCCCCGCCGTCACCCCTATCTCGGAGGTGATCTCTTTCAGAACCCACCCGTCAGGATCGATCTCAACACCCGTGACCTCTTCATCCATGACGAATTCAAAGACCTGTTTTCTCAGGCTGTCCCATACCACCACGGTGGTCTCCCGGGACGCTGCAAACAGATGAACATCCAGGGGCATTTTGAACAGAGAGGACTGCCCCTGACGGATCTGGACGGAGACGCGCTGGCGATCTCCCTCCTGGGAGCTGGACCATCCCACCTGATAGCTGGGACGGGACTCACCGTAAACCCACTGATCAAAGAACCAGTCGAGGGGCTTGCCGTAGTACCCTTCGTACACCCGTCGAAAGTCGGTGGTGGTGGCATTCCCGAAACCGTAGGTGCCGGCGTAATCCCTGAGGGCTTGAAAGAAGGTCGTATCCCCCACTACTCGTCTGAGCATATGAAGGACCCAGGCCCCCTTATCGTAGACGGTCCGGCTGAAAAGGGCATAAATCTGCGTGGAATCGTAGACGAAGACGGAACCGGGAAACGGACCCGTATCGAGGAGATCCATGTAATCGAGATAGGCTGCGCGTCCTCCTTCATGTTCCGCCCACAGAGCTTCGGAGTAGGTGGCAAATCCCTCGTTCAGCCAGATATGGGACCACCACCGCATGGTGATGAGATCCCCGAACCACTGGTGGGCCAGTTCGTGAGCCACCACCCAGTCGAAGCTGTGATCCCCCCGGATCAGCGGTGCCCCGTAGCTGGTGCAGGTTTGATGCTCCATGGCGCCTCCCCAGGGGAATTCCGCCATTCCGTACTTTTCCCGCACAAAGGGATATTCCCCGAACACGGAAGCATAAAACGCAATCATGGGCACGGTGACGGAAAAGTCCTTTTTCGCGTTCGTCAGATGCTCCGGGTAAACGAAGTAGAGCACGTCCATGGAATCACCGGTTTCGGCCACATAGGTGTGGGAGAACTGTTCATAATTGCTGATTGCCAGCGACACCAGATAGGTGGCGATGGGGTACCGTTCGGTCCAGATGTAGGTCCTCGTTCCGTCCCCGTGGTCGGTGATCCCTTGCAGCACGCCGTTGGACGCCGCCACCAGGGACCCGGGGACCCTGACAAGAATATCGACGGAGTCGGCCTTGTCGGCGGGATCATCCTTGCAGGGCCACCAGGTAGGGGAGCCAAACGGTTCGCTCAAGGTGGATATAACGGGCGTTCCGTTGTGGTGGCCGAAGTCAAACGAATGAAATCCCCCGGAATCCACGGGATGACCCCGGTAGTATACGGTGACGTCGAATATCTCTCCCCGGTTGTAGGAGGCGGCCAGGTTGATGACCAGCCGGTTGTCTGAACAGCTGAAGGTCAAGCGGTTCCCTCCGGAGGTTACGGAGTCGATTTCCATGTTATCGAAAAAATCGAGGGTTACGGTTTCCAGGTCTGAAACGGAGGCGATGGCCCGGGTGGTAACCGCTCCCTCGATCTCCTCTGTGGAGGGCTTGACCCACAGGGAGATGCGATAGTAGGTGACGTCGAAGGTCGTATCCTTGGCGGCGGCGAGTTTCTCGCGGAAGGTGTCCCCCATTTTCAAGAACCGGTTCCGTTCCATCTCCCGGATCAGCCGGTGATCCTCCTGGGCCATGGTCGTTGTTAGAGCAATGAGGACGGTCAGTCCGATCAAACCAGTTCGTTTCATATAGGCATACGATTGTCGGTAGTCGCTGTCCCCGCCCCTGGACTTCACTTTAACTTCGCCTTACCGCCCTGACTCAGGGAAAACATAGCATAATGATGCTGATACCCTTTGTGCGATTCACAGAACACGTGTGGGTGCCGATGCCTGTGCCCCCACAAGGTGCTTGTTCCTCTCCATGTTACTTGAAACTGTTGGCAAGCAGGGGATCTGATATGGTGTATCGGGCATCGACACGCTCCACAAGACCGGTCCTTGCCAGCGCACTGATAAGCTCCGTTACTTTGCGGTCGTTCATTGACCTCCCCTCCCGGGCCTCCAAATAGCCCTTGATGCCTGACCAAGTTGACGGGCTCTTTGCAAGGTGGTTCATGATACCCTCGTATCTCTTTCTCGCGACCTCGCGTCCTTTGAGGAAGTTTCTAAACTCACTTCTTGCGAGTTTGCTTCCCTCCTCCATCACCTCGTCAAGTGAAGCTATGGATGCACCTTTCTTCAAACATCTAGCGCCAAACATTGTCAACCACCCTATTATGCCATCTAACTTTTCTACGGCACGGTGAATCAGATCGTCCCCGGGTTTCTTATTTGCTTGCTTGAACCCTCTGAGCAAGAAGTCTTCCGCTCCTTCTGGGTCAAGTGGCTTTAGCCTGATTTCTGTCTTGCTCCTACCGTACAGTGGGGACTCCGGGTCTTCCCCGCCAACAAAATCATGGAGAAGGCCCATCGCCGAGCCGGTTACCACAATACTGGTATTCCTACAATAGTCATAAATATGGGCCAAAATCTTATCGATTCTCACGCCGGCAACCTTTCTAAGCTCCTGTGCCTCATCAAAAGCAATCGTTATACTGGTTTTGTTAGAAAGTGCCCATCGGTCCAGCTTGCCGAAAAGATCCACAATATCAAGGGATTCGTTACCGCCCCACCCGAAGGTGACACCCACTTTTCCTGCTTGAACGCCCTGAACGTGCTTCAAGGCATTAATGATCCTGCTCCTCACCGTTTTCCTCTCTGAAAGAAAATCGTTGATACTTCTCTGCAGGATCTGTATCAAATCTTTTTTTGTGGCGTAGGCTCCGGTTCCAAGCGTCCGTAGATCGAAGATAATTTTATGCTCAACGCCACGGGCCGCTGTCTGAAGAAGTGAAGTTTTTCCAACTCTTCTTGAGCCGTATATGATTATCAGCGGATCTCCTCTGCGGAGGGCAGCGCGTAGCTGCATTAGCTCTTCTTCCATATTATAGAGGTCTTTCCTCAGAGATTTAGGTCTCTCGTCGAAATACAACTTGTCCCCCTACAGGTTACTTGTACCCGGACAAGTTAAATCTCTTTATGATCAGTTTCAATACCCAATCCCTCCCGTTGTACCGTCCGGACACACCCCTTCAATCCCCTTTACATCGGGTCTACCATTCTGACGATGTCAACCTGCCGTCTCGCTTTATCCTGACGGGCGTCACGAACTTGAGCGTTATTCTGTCGGCAGAACCTCCATCGCGAGCAAAATCCGAAAGGGAACGAACTGCGAACCCCCGACTCAACCGCTTTTCCGCACCATCGTAAATCTTTTTCTCACCGGTGGCGGTTTCTACGCTAATCAATTCGAGCTGAAATTTCTCCCTCTTTGTACCGAGCCCCACTTCTCCCATCCTTTCAAACGTATAGACAAAGTACGGCAGGTATTCGAGACCCTTACCAATAAGAATCACGGCGAAAGGAATGGATTCACCGGCGTTAAACAACCGCCTTGCTGACGGAAGAGGTGGTTCAAAAACGAAGGGATGTGGGGCATAACTGAAGTCAAGCCGATCCCCTCTCTTGCCATCCTCCTGAGGGGTCTCAAAGATATATGAGTAAACGCAAGAATGACGGATGAGACAGGTCTCGCATATCCGCCGCCACTTAGGATGAATGCATACAATCCTTTTTAACGTTGTGCCAGGGGCAAGGTGAACAGGACGTCCGGCTCACGGTTCAGCCTCGAACCGGCTTTCGTCAACGGGAATGTTGATTAAGATCTCCGAGATGTGGGTTTCCTGAACCCTTTTTCCGTCCTGGTAGATGACGGACTTGAAGGGCAATCTCACCCCCGACACGTCGCGAAAATCTGAGAAGATCTCCTCCGTCTTTGCCGGACCCATCATACCCATCCCCTGGTAGGTGAGCTTCATCGGCACCATCGTGCCGGCGTCGAGATACAGTTTGAGACTCTTGGAATCCTCCGGTGTGACCAACAGCACTTCTGTTTTCACCCCTTCCACATCTTCGGTACCCAGGTGTTGAACGACCAGGCCCTCCTGGTCTCCATAGGCAAACAGATAGGCCACATTGCGCCAGAGATTCGCTGTTAACTCATCCGCCATCTGGGCCGGAACGGGCATCGTCCCCTGCGGGGATACCATCCACGCCTGATCCCCATTCAGGATCTGGGACATCTCCCCCATGGGCGTGGTGGTGTCCGTGCGCATGCGGTCCGGCAGTGCCACGATCGTTTGAACCTCCATGGCCATTTCCCCCTGCGGCATCACGGCCGTTACACTCCCCCTCCACTGAACGGTTTTGATGGCCTTGAAGGCGACCGGACCCCCGCACGCCGCGATCCCTCTGTCCATGAACGCCCTCCCTTTAACCAGGGACTGATCCGTCGCTTCGGGAACGGGCTCCTCAACAACCGGGATCGTGATATCAATCTCCTTCACCTCTCCCAGAGTAGTGAGGGGCTGGTCAAATTCCTCCGGATTGCCCACGGCGAGGATCCTCAGCTTGTCCGGCTGAAGATACGTTTGGGCAACCCTGAGAACATCTTCCTTGGATACTTTTTCGATATTCTCCTTCGTCTTTTCCAGAAAGTCCCTGGGATATCCGTAGTACTCGTACGTCATGATCCGCTCCACGATCTCACCCATCGTATCAAAGTTGAAAACGAAGGAATTGAGATAACTCTCCTTTGCCTGGGCCAGCTCTTCATCGGTGACCAACTCCCGGGTCATCCGCTCCACCTCGGATCTCATAGCCTCGAGGGCTTCGACCGTCGTTGCGGCCTTTGTCTGACACCCCACATAGAACATGCCGGGATAGTCATAGTTGGCACCATAGGCACCGAAAACGGAGTAGGCCAGACCCATGCGGGACCTCACATTCTTGAAAAGACGGCCCGTAAAGCCGCCTCCCAGAATGTCGTTCATGACCACCAGAGCAAAGTAGTCCGGGTTGCTCCGCAGTCCCCCAATGTGCCCCATCATCACGTGAGTCTGATTGATGTCTTCCTTCCGGATGAGATAGACGGAGGAATCGAAGGCGTACCGGACCTCCGGTACCTCAGGCCGGTGGAACTCCACAGGCTCCCATCCCGCGAAGGCTTCCTCGATCTGCTGGACCATTTCCCGGGTCTTAAAGTCGCCCCATACTCCTATCATGACGTTGTTGGGGTGAAAAAACCGTTCATGGAAGGCCACCAGATCCTCGCGGGTAATGGCGTCGATAGTGGCATATTCCGTGTGCCGGGCGTAGGCACTTGCGGAACCGTAAATGAGTTTGCCAAACTCCCGGTACGTGATCCCAAAGGGTTCGTCATTCCGCCGGGCGATGGCGCTCCGGGCCTGAACTTTGGCCAGGTCGAGCTTTTCCTGGGGAAAGGCGGGATGCATCAGGACGTCAGCCAGAATGGAAAGTCCCCGGGCCACATGTTCCTTCAGGACGGATACCCTGGCAGATCCGGAGGTCAATCCGATACTCGTCTCCACGGTGGCGGCGATGCTTTCCAGCACCTCATCCATCTCATCACCGGACATGGTGGTGGTACCGCCAGTACGCATCACCCGGCCCGTAATGGATGCCAGCCCGATCTTATCCTGGGGCTCGTAGATGGAACCGACCCCAAGTCGTGCCGACATGTTGATAAGAGGCAGCTCATGATCTTCCACCAGGAAGAGGATGATCCCGTTGGGGAGTTCAACCCGTTTGACCTCGGGGACCTTCAGCTTGTGAAGTTTGGGGTATGTGATCTCCTTGTAGTGCTTTTGGGCCTGTCCAGACGTGGCCAGCGACACAACGAGAACGGTGGCAAGAATGGACACCAAAACGTTCCTTCTCTTCATGATTCCACCTCCTCCGTCTCAAGGGTTCCCACCGTCTTATTCGTGTCTATAAAATAGCGGTTGGCGACCCGTCTGATATCGTCGGGGGTTACCGCTTCAATGCGCTCCAGCTGTCGGAAAAGATTTCGCCAATCCCCCGTGACGACCTCGTAGAAAGTGAGCTGGAAGGCGAGACCAATATTGGAGTCCAGCTGGCGAATCAGATCGGCCCGGGCCCGGGTCTTGGCCTTGGCGAGCTCTTCGGGAGTTACCCCTTCCGTTTTCAATAATTCGATCTCCCTGAGGATGGCCTGCTCGCTCTCTTCGTTGGTATGGCCTTTTGCCGGGAAGGCGTAGAAATTGAATAGCCCCGGATATTTGTCCCCCGTGAGGCCTGAGAAAGCACCCACGCTGATAGCAATCTTTTCTTGCTTCACCATTTTCTTGTAGAGCCTTGACGTCCGTCCTCTCCCCATGATATCGGTGATGGCCTCAAAGGCGGCGTTGTCCGGGTGATTGATTTCGGGGCGATGATAACCCATAATGATGAGGGGCTGCGACCGGGCCACGATGGTGCACCGGCGTTCCCCCTGCTGCTCCGGCTCGACGGTTTCCACCGGCTCCGGTTTTTCACCCTTGGGTAACCTCCCGAAGTAGGTCTCAGCCATTTTGCGAACCTTGCGGGGCTCAGCGTCGCCAACGATGGCAATCGTGAGATTATTGGCTCCATAGTACTTCGAAAACCAGAGGTTGGCCTCCTCCCGCGTGATCGTTTCCAGGTCCGACATATGACCGACAACAGGTTCCCCGTAAGGATGGGCTTTGTAGGCGGTGGCCAGAAAATCTTCAATGAGGCGTCCGATGGGGTTGTTCTCACTGAGACGCCTTTCCTCCATCACCACGTCTTTTTCCTTGTAGAATTCCCGGAGGACAGGATTGAGAAACCGTTCGGATTCCAGCGACATCCACAACTCAATCTTGTTGGACGGGAGGCTGTAGAAATAGCGCGTGGCGTCCCGCCCGGTGGTGGCGTTCAGACCCACACCCCCGGCCCGGTCAATCGCCTCCTCAAATTCATCGTGTACCAGATACTTTTGGGCCTGCTCCTGGACTTCTTCAAACTGCCTCTCGAGCTCCTTCAGGCGTCCCGCATCGGCGTTGTCGCCCTTCCTCCGCTCCTTCTTGATTTCCATGAAGATATGGTCTATTTTCTCCATGGCAGCCTTTTCCGCCTCGTAATTTTCCGTACCAATCCTGTCCGTTCCCTTAAAAGCCATATGCTCAAAGATGTGGGCGATTCCGGTTATCCCCCTGGTTTCATCCACCGATCCCACGTCGGCATAGGTGAGGAAGGAAACCACCGGCGCTTCGTGCCGCTCCACGACAATGAAATTCAGACCGTTATCGAGGCTAAATTCTGTCACCTTTTTCTCGAACCGGGCAAGATCCTGGGCGGGGCCCATTTGAAAAAACAGGACGGTGAACCCGATCAAACACCACAGACTTCGCTGACGAGGTCCGCGAACCATAGTTTTCTCCCTCCCCGTTATCTTGACATACCTCATGAAACCCCTTAACCCTTTACATAAGTCAGGTTATCGCTACTGAAAGATACCGATTCCATGGGGAAATCCTCAAAAAATTTCGTACTGTCGCAGGTGTTGCCCTCCATGAGCATGGCGACCTGATGGCGGGTAATGGGAAACATCGGGATCCAGTCCAGCAAAAGGGCCCCCATTTTTACCCCCCACCCGGGTACAGGTACCTTCCACTTCTTTCTCCCGGCACCCCCCGCCACAATGCCGATCACCTCCCTCCAGGTGAATTCCTCCGGCCCCCCTACAGGGTAAACCGTGTTTACAGACTCTTCGCGGGTGAGGGCACTCACCATCCCCCGGGCGAGATGACTCACGTGGATAGGTTGAAGCTTGAATTTCCCCGCCTTCAGAACATTTAGACCGGGATGAAACAGCGGGGCCGGAACGGGAAAACGAATCATTTTCCGGTACAGCATGGTGGCAAACTCCGGCTTTCCCACGTCTCCACTGGGATGGCGGGGATCGCCGAACAGAATGGACGGCCGGAAGATGGTCCACTCAAACCCCTTGCTCTTTACGTACTCTTCGGCCAGGAATTTGGTTGCCTGGTAGGGTGTGCCATCGGGTCTGGCACCGTTGGCGCTCTGGAGAATGAACCGTTTTATCCCTGCCTGGAGAGCCCGGTCGGCGACGGCTTTCGCCGCCTGAAACTGCAGTTTCTCAAAGGTAATTCCCCTCCATCTGAATTCCCGGAGAATTCCGATGAGATGAATGACCGCGTCACATCCCGGGGGCATCTCAAAGGTGAACGCGTCCCCCACCACCGTCTCCCCGGAAAAGTCCCGGGGCAGTTTCCCCTCGCTTCCCGGACGAACCAGGGCCACCGGATCATGCCCCTGGCGGGCCAGTTCCTCCAGAACGTACCCCCCCACAAATCCCGTGGCACCTGTGACAAACACCCTCACCAGCAGAAAGTTAACCTTTTGTCCGGCAAGTCGCTATTTCTAAGTTCTCAACGACAATGCGTGATGCGTAACATCGAAGGTCAAATGTTTAGTTTCAGCCCCTCACCTTAATCCTCTCCCCATGGGAGAGGAGAACGAAAATCGAACGCTCGGGGCATAAGGTGAGGACAGGGCTCCGGCGAGAAGAAAATGAAACACGGCCACTCAAACGGATGGTGGTGACACTCTCATCTTCTGTTCAACAGGAAGGGATTTTTCCCTTGGGGTTGGACGATGAGGCCGTCAGGGATAGAGAGACCCTTGCCAGTCGCGCGGACGAGATCTACGATACGCGGCCGAACCTGGTGGCCCGCCTTCAGGCTGCCGACTTCCCGGTCGTCATCAAGTGGTTCGGGTGGCGCCATCCCATACACCAGGGGCTAAGCCCCACGTTTGCCAGCCGGGCTTACATGAGCTGGGCCGTGGCCCACGCCCTCCAGGATCTGGGCGCCCGGACGCCTGAACCCCTTTACGTTTTCACCCGGAGAAGGCGTGGCGTTATCCACGAAAACTTTTTCATCACCCGGGCCGTTCACCCCCATACGCGGCTGCGAACCCTTCTGGTGTCGGGTGCCCACGAGGAATTCATGGCAAACGCTGTCACCGATCTGGCCAAGAGCGTGGTCCGGATCCATAGGGGTGGAATCTTCCACCGGGACCTGACGGCGGGCAATTTTCTGGTGGCCGAAACGGGCCTGACCTTTATCGTGGATCTCAACCGGGCCCGCCGGTATAAGAAACTCTCCACCCACCAGATACTCACCGATCTGGCAAAGGTCAATTTCAAGGCCGGCGACAGGGAACTGGAAGAGCAGCTGACACGGCAGTTCTTCCAGGTCTACCAGCAAGAGACAGGAATGAGCCGGTCCCTGTTAGACGGGTACCGGGACTACCGGAGGAGTTTTCTCCGGCAGCGGCGCCTGGGAAAAAAACTACGGAAACTGGTTCGATGAAAGGAGATAGACACGCTGGGCGTGAAGGAGAGGCACCACGGTAATATGATCGACCGCCGTCAGGGCAGCCTCCTTGAGTTCCTCCTGAAACTGGTCTTGGGTTACCATGGTAATTCTGGAGGGTTGGGGAACCAACTGCCGGAAAAGGCGGTGAACAAAGGTGGAGGTATAAACGGATAGAACAACCCACTTCCGGCTGACCCGGCTGAACTCTCGCAGAACGGCCAGGCGGTCGGCGGGGTTGTGCAGATGTTGAAAGAGGCGAAAACAAAAAACCGCGTCCACCGAGTTGTCCTTAAGGGGCAGGCCTTCGGCCCGGGCGTTGACGCATTCCGTGGCGAACCGGTCCCTCCGTTTCAGATAGACGAGGGGGAAAAAGCCCAGATCGGCGGCCACCACGTCACCCGCCTCGCGGAGAACGGAAACGAACCGACCGTACCCCGCGGGCACATCCAGAATGAGACCGCTGAGACCGTGTCCGGTCATGAGCCTCTTCACCGCGGCCCGTTCCCTCCGGTCGAGCCACCTCTGATCCCATGAGGCATACCGCCGGGCGGCGTAGCGCTCGACGTCCTCCAGGTTTTTCCAGGATTTGTAACTCATGGACCAGCCGGTCTATGTAAACCGCTGAAGCGGTTATCTCCGATCATGGTTGTTCTGCCCACGGCTGCCACCCGGATGAATCCGGGTGCTGTTCCGAATGCCATTTTCCGATGGTGACGTCCGGTCTCCCGTATGAACCGGGGTAGCGAACAGGTCTGTTCTACCCGGCATACAGGGATCTCACCCACCGGGCATCCTCTTCCGTCACCGGTCTGCCCAGGCGACCGGCGGATTCGGCCTGCCGCCGGTTCCGCTGGCCCACCAGAACCGATCCGGTGGGAGCGTCCACCAGGAGGGTATCCACGAGCCCATGCAACACAGGTTCCGGATGATCCGAAAAGCGTTCTTCAAGCCGCCGGCGGTTCTCCTTCATTTTTTCAATGACGGCCATATCGCGGAATTCCTTCAAGCGCGACCGGAAATCCCCGGGCTCAAACTGCGGCACATCGGTGTACTTCCCGGTCAACAGGCCGTGCTTGAGGGGGGAGAAAAAGACCACACCCGCCCCGCGGCGGTCTACCCATCCCCTTAGTCCACTCGACTCATACGCATCGTCCGCCACATTGCGGTAAAGCTGAACCACATCGGGCTGGACACGGCCGGCATAGGCCAAAATTTTCCCGGAATCCCAGTCAGACAGTCCAATGAACCGTATCTTCCCCTCCTCCCGGAAACGGGTCATGGCCTCCATGGCAGGTTCAAAAAACTCCCCCGACTTTCCGAAAAGGCAATGGTGAAAATAGTACAGGTCGATAACATCGGTCCGCAGGTTTTTCAACGACTGCTCCAGCTTTGTCCGCATCAGATCGGGGTGATAATAGTGGTCATATCCCCCCTTGTCCCACCCCACCTTGGTGGCCAGGAAGATTCTGTCCCTCGGTACGGTTTCCCATGCCTGGCCCATCATTTTTTCCGATCGACCATCGCCGTACACGTCCGCCGTGTCCCAGTGGTTAATTCCCATCTCCCAGCTCCGGACGAGAGCCTCCCTGGAATCGTCATCGCTCTGTGGGGACCACCCCACGGACAGTCCCTCGTTGACGTTCGGCCCTCCAAAGGCCCAGGAACCAAGGCCGATGACGGATATTTTCTGTCCGGTTCGTCCGAATGTGACCTGTCTCAAGGTTTATTTCTCCACGTACACTATGGGAAAAGTCCCCGATTTAAGAAAAGATGAGATTGCCACAGTCGCCCCGAATTTCGTCGGGACTCCTTCGTAATGACGAAAACAGAGGATACCCTGTAGGCTCCAACAACGTCTGTCATCGTCCCCCTACACCCGTCATCGCGAGTCCCGATGCCTATCGGGACGTGGCGATCCCATCGCCTCCTTTCATCGAAAACCATCGAGTCCCACAACGCCCTGTTCCTTCCCCCGAATGAGAACACCCCTCCTAATCCCGAAGAGACGCGGCGGCCCGCAACCTCCCCCTACACCCGTCATCGCGAGTCCCGATGCCTATCGGGACGTGGCGATCCCATCGCCTCCTTTCATCGAAAACCATCGAGTCCCACAACGCCCTGTTCCTTCCCCCGAATGAGAACACCCCTCTCAGTGACGGCAGGAAATGAAACCCTGTCAACCATATAGAGTGCCAAAGACGAAATTTACCCTTAAGGGGAACAAACTGTAAGCACCATCTCGATCGCCGGCTGTCCCCCGGAGGACACTTCCGGGATCAACCCTTGACCGGGACCATGCGGGGGTCTAAGTTTGATGCACATGTGCACCTTGACCATCCGTTTCGACCCGGGCGCTTCTGCGCCGGTGGCCGTGGCCGCCAACCGTGACGAGTTGTACCGCCGTCCCAGCAGTCCGCCGGCCGTTATCAAGGAAAATCCTGCCGTTTTCGCTCCCAGGGACCGGGAGGCCGGAGGGACATGGCTGGGCGTCAACGAACATTCGATCTTTGCCAGTATCACCAACGTCTGGATCCGGCAGGGGAGAAAAAGATACTCCGGTGACCCCGGCGGCCGCTCGAGAGGGCTCCTGACCCTCGACGCCCTTTCCTGCCGGACGGTAGAGGAAGCCGCCCACACGGTAGAGGAATCGGTGAGCCGCGACACGTATCAGTTCTTCAATCTCGCCGTCGTCTCCCCCACCGCAGGGATAATCTTCACGTATACGGGATCGTTAAAGGGGTATCCCATGCACCCGGGCGTCACCACCATTCTGAACTCCCCCTACGACCCCCATGTCGACCGGACCGACGCCCTCCCTCCCTACCCTTCCGAAACCGGCGTTGGACCGGAACCCCGTGATGCGTGGCTTCAGCAGGTGACGACCTACCTGTCACAGCACCCCGACATCTGCAGACACGGAAGATTCTACGGCACGCGCTGTTCACACATTGTAACCTTGAGTTCAGACAAAAGTCCCCGGTTCTGGTACGCAGACGGCCCTCCGTGCCAGAGCGAATTTCACGACATGTCCCCCGCCATGGAGCCCCTGTACGCCGCCGTTCACACCTCATCCGGGAGGTAAGCGTGTCCGTACTCAAGGGGAAGAATATTCTTCTGGGCGTTACCGGCTCCATTGCCGCTTACAAGGCATGCGAGGTGGTCCGGCTTCTCCGCAAATCGGGAGCTTCGGTCCGGGTCATCATGACGGAATCGGCCACCCGTTTTGTGGGACCCACCACATTTTCCGCCCTCACCGGAAGCGAGGTTCTCACCGATCTTTTTCCCGGCATGCCTCCCCCGGGAGAGATTCACATCGACACGGCCGCATGGGCTAACGCCCTGGTGATTGCCCCCGCCACGGCCAACATCCTGGCCAAGGCAGCCCTCGGTGTGGCCGACGATCTGTTGTCCACAGTGATCCTGGCTTCAGACGCACCCATCCTTATGGCCCCCGCCATGAACGAAGGGATGTGGCAAAAGCCGGCCACCCGGGCAAACGTCCGCCTCCTTGAAGATCGCGACGTCACCCTGCTGCGGCCTGAGTATGGTCCCCTGGCCGACCTGACGCGCGGCGAGGGCCGGATGGTGGAGCCGTCCCATATCGTGGCTGCCCTCCGGCACCTTCTGGGGACGACTCAGGACCTGAAGGGGAAAAAGGTACTGGTGACGGCGGGCCCCACCCGCGAGCCCATCGACGCCGTCCGGTTCCTGTCGAACCGATCGAGCGGAAAGATGGGGTATGCCCTGGCCCAGGCGGCCATCGACCGGGGAGCGACGGTTACCCTCATCACCGGGCCCACCCGGATCGATGCACCCACGGGATGCACGGTCGTCAACGTGGAGACGGCTGACGACATGAATGAGGCGGTGCGAATGCACTGCCCCGGGCAGGATATCATCATCATGGCCGCCGCGGTCGCCGATTTCAAACCGGCCCGTCCGAGAAAGTCAAAGATCCCAAGAAGCCCGGAGCCCTCGCCTCTGGAATTACGTGCCACCCCTGACATCGTGAAAGGGATCCGGCCGCTCACGAATGCTGTCGTGGTGGGATTTGCCCTGGAAGTGGGAAAGGGGAGGGAAAAGGCGCTGAAAAAGCTCGGGGAAAAAGATCTGGATGCCGTCATTCTCAACTATGCGGACCGGCCGGAGTCCGGATTCGACAGCGATACCAACGAAGGGGTTCTCTTCTTTAAAGATCTCAAGAGGGGGATCACCCTTCCTCTGGAGTCGAAGTCCCGGATGGCTCACCGTATTCTCTCCGAGGTGATCCGGAGAATTCCTGACAAACGGCGGCGCCGAGCTTAGGGGATCGGGCCTGCCGGAGTTTCCGCCCCGGCCCTCAAAACGTATACGACATTCTCATATAAAGAAAACGGCCGTTCATGCCGAAAGGGTTGTGGTTTGGATAGGGAAAGGCGCCATCGTTCACCCGGGCGAAAAGGACCCGTTTGTCGGGCATCACGTCGAAAATGTTTTTCCCTCCCACGGCCAGTGACACCACACCCAGGTCGTATCCCACTTCCAGATCGGTCACCACCTTGGGCCCGAAGACCCGGACGTAGTTCCCTTCTTCATCCACCTCAAACTGCCACGGAGGTCCTGTCCCGGCCGGATATCCCGCATCCTCCCACTGGGAGGGAGAGTCGGCAAACCGGCTCTGATATTCCCCCACCCGGTTAATCCGAAGAACGACATCAAACGGCTGCCGGGCCCACTCAATGGAGAGGTTCAGATTGTCGGCAGGCTGAACTGACGTGATGGTCCGTCTTTCGGCCACGCTGACCAGCTCCGCTCCGAACTCGGCCAGTTCTTCCGGTGTCCGGATGTCCCCCACGATGCGGGTCCGGGTGTTGTTGTAGGCCAGACTTACATGAATATCTCCTATCCTCCCCACGGTCAGGTCGTAAGCCGCCATAATGTCGAAACCGAAAGTCTTTGTATTCACCGCATTGGTGAAGAAACGGCCTCCCCCTCCGAAGTCGGCACCCGGGACCTGATTCTGGGAAAGGAGTTCGTACACCCGGGAACCGAGGGCCGTTGTATCATCCTTTCCCGTGGTCAGGAAGTTACCTGTGAGGACGATTCTGTCATCGATGGCAATGCTGTACAGATCGGCCGAGAGCTGAAAGTTTTCCATGGCCTGAACCGAAATTCCCGCGCTCAGGTTGACGGATGTCTCCGGTTTCAGCGGCCGGGCTCCCAGGGCCCGGGCAACGGGATGATTGACCGGGAACGTTCCCACTTCAAAGGCCACCGTTTCCCCCGTCTGAGGATCGGGAAGAAAGTTGGTGGCCACTTTTGACTGGAAAGCCTGGGCCAGGGCCGGTGCCCGGAATCCGGTGCTGGCGGCGCCCCTGAGGACCACCACTTCCCCGGGCTGATACCTCAAGGTGGTCTTAAAGTTCACCGTATTGCCGAAATCGCTGTAGCTTTCGAATCTCACGGCACCCCCCAACCGGAGATTGGTCAGCAACGTGTATTCGGCATCGACATACCCGGCAAGACTCGAGCGGTCCGCATTCCGCGTGGCCGCCTCATTGCTGGGCCGAAACCCGCTGAAACACTGGGTTCCTGCGGCGGTGGTGGCAGAGTTCACCCGGGTTGTGTCCGCATCCCAACCCGCCGTATTTAGCCCCGCCCGGCCGTTGCCGTACGACCGCTGTTCCCCGGCGTAAATTCGATACGACTCCCAGCGGCTCTCCGCCCCCAGAGCCAGATCCACAGACCCCATCCGGGTGGTGAAATCAGCATTGTGAGTCCACTGCCCGAACCAGAATCCACCGATATCGTAGGTTCGCAGCGGTTCGGGGCCGTAAGAGGCATTGGTGCTGAACATCCTGAAATGGTAGTCGTTTTTTCCGTAGACGGAGCTTACGTCATACGACCACTGGCCCAGAACCCCTTTCATTCCGAGGGCCAGGGAGTAGTCCCGCACATCGGGCCGGATACGGGGGACGTACCCCGTGGGGGTGGCTTCCAACCATACCTTGTTGGGTTGATCGGGCTGGCGCGTGAAACACCCGGTGTCCCCGTGCCGGAAGGTATAACCCCCGAACGCATAATACCGCCGGTTCCCCTGGGGCAGGTGGGAATTGAAAAACAGGCCCCAATCGTCCATTTCGTTATCTCCCCAGATCATTCTTCTGGGGGGCACATACCAGTCGCTTGCGGGATCGAGACGATGGGTTTCCGCTTCATCGTTGGACCAGTAATTGGAGGCATATTCGTAATAGGGTTCCCCTTCGAAACCGACCCGGTTGGACCGGCCGCGGTGACGATACTCCCCGGCCACCAAGAATCCCCCATCATCCCCCAGCCGGAAGCCGCGAGTGAACTGAAGCTGAACCGTCTGGCCATCCTGAACGATGAAGGGTTCGCTCCCCTCGATAAAGGCCTGGGGTTTTCCACTGGCGTCCCGGCCCCTAAACACCACCGTTCCCGTAGGATTCCATTCAAATGGCTCCCCGTAGCTGGCCCAGTCATAGAGGTCAAAGGTCTCGGGAATAGGCTCCACCCTGTGGACGTTCTGGCCCGCGTGAATATTCAGGTTTCCTCCCTCCCGTCCCGACTTCAGCACGATATTGATGACCCCGGCAATGGCATCGGATCCGTACTGGGCCGCTGCTCCATCGCGGAGCACCTCAATCCTTTCGATGGCCGCCGCGGGAATGGCATTCAGGTCCACTCCCGTATCCCCCCGGCTTGGACTGTTATTCACATGAACGAGAGCGGTAGTGTGCCTTCGCTTTCCATTGATCAGTACCAGGACCTGTCCCGAGCTGAGGCCCCTGAGGGTCATGGGCCGCACCGTGTCGGAGCCATCGGTGATGCTGGTCCTCGGCATATTGAAAGACGGCGCCAGGGCTTGAAGGATTTGCGCTGTCTCAGTGAACCCCACCCGTCGAATGTCCTGGGCCGTAAAGACATCCACAGGCACCGCCTGTTCCCGGGCGGTCCGGGCAAAGCGCGAACCGATCACCTGGACCTCCCTGCCGGTGACGGCCCTCAGGGCCAGGGTGAAGTTCACGGTCTGAGGTTCCCTTCCCACCACGACGGTCCGACGCGACGATTCATACCCAATGTAGGATGCCATCACCGTATACGTCCCTTCCGGAATGGCGGAAATGGAGTAGGTTCCCTCCCTGTCTGTGGAGGCCCCAAATTCTGTTCCCTCGACCACCACATTGGCGCCGGCCAGGGGCGTGCCCGCTTCATCGGAGACCGTACCGGAAACGGTTCCCTCCTGGCCCCGCATGACTTCCCCCGGGAACAGCCACATCAGGCCAAAAACTAACCATGCACCCTTTGTCATAACGGTTTCTCCTCCCTCACAGCGGCTCTTTTGGGCGAGTTTGAAGAAAATAGGGGCGAATTGTCAAGAGGAATCTCCCGGGGGCGGTCCTTCGGTCGCCGCGGACAGCGTGGCCAACAGCGTGGCCCCCAGGGCCACCCCTTTTTCCTTCAGGGCGGACACCACCAGACGAACCCCTTCCATTCCTCCCCCAATGGCGTGCCGGGAGGCCATTTCCTTTACTTTCGGCAACAACACATCTCCCATGGCTTCAAAGACGCGGCCTCCGATCACCACCCCCTCCACACCTGTGAGATTCACCACATTGGCCACGGCCACCCCCAGAACGCGGGCCTGCTCGGTAAGAAGAGCCCGGGTCAGACGGTCTCCCTTTTCCCACCCCTCCTTCAGCCGGGCAGCCCCTACCGTAAGAAAATCATCACCGGCACTGTCCATAAGAATCGAGTCCTCCCCCCTTTCACGGGCGGCCCGCAATTCCCTCACCAGCGCCACTTTCCCCACCAGGGCTTCGAGACATCCCCTCTGTCCACACCCGCACACAGGGCCATCAAGTTTTACCACCATGTGGCCTATTTCACCGGCCGTGTAGTTTTTTCCCTTCACGATTTTCCCGTCGACCACATACCCCCCTCCCACTCCCGTTCCGGGGACGATTCCGTAAAGAGACGACACCCCTTTGCCGGCACCCAGGTGAAATTCCGCCAGAACGGCCAGATTGACATCATTTTCCACGTGAACCGATTTTTCCAGAATTTTCTCGACGGTAAGACCCACGGGCACATTTTTCAGATCTAGGTTCGGCATAACGGCAACGCTTCCCCCGGCATCCACGGGACCCGGAACGCCCAGGCCCACTGCATCAATGTCGGCCATCGTCAAGGCGGAACGTTCGAGAGCTGTGTCGAGATGATGTTTCAGGGCGGCGGCGATCTGTTCAAAGGAGACTCCACGAGGCGTCGGTCCCCGGGAAGTCGCTACGATCTCTCCTTTATCCGACCGGATAAGGACGTAAATCTTGCTCCCGCCCAGATCGATCCCCGCTTGAAATGTTTGACCCATAGTGGCTTCCTGAGCCCGGGGCCTAACGGTGGGTGTTCAGAAGGTTTTTGACCAGGTTGAGGTGATCCATGATGTGACGGGTAATAAGGAATTTCTCGCGGACCCGTTCCCGGGCGCGGGCTCCCATCTCCCGGGCCAGGTCCCCGTCCCGCAGCAGCCGGACAACCTTTTCGGCACATGCGGCAATATCGTTCGGTTCCACCAGAAATCCGGAGATTCCGTCCTCAATCTGGACGGGAATTCCTCCCACACGGGAAGCCACCACGGCGGCTCCCTTCCACATGGCCTCCGTGACCACGAGTCCGAATCCTTCCCGGGTCGATTTCTGCACGACAACAGCCGCCGATCGCTGCAGGGCATTCACGAGAACGGGGTCGTCGCCCCTGACAAAGAGAACGTCCCCCCGGTCCAGGTACGGCCTTGCTGTCTCCACCATCCGGTTGTAAATCCGGATTCCCTCCGGGTCGTCACTGGCCAGATTGTAACAGAAAATGAGCCGGCAGTCCACTTCCTTCCGGACCTCGAGATACATCTCCAGCACCCCTTCGGGGTCCTTCCACGGATCAAACCGTGATACCTGAATCACCAGGGGTTTATCGGTGGGAATCTGTTCCGCTGCCAAGGATCCCTCGATGGTTTCCGGAGGGAGTTCCCGGTTCTTCGGGGATAGGGGATCAATGGAGGGGTGGATGATCTGCTGGTCGATCTTCAGGTCCGGGCGGCGAGAGGGATCCCCGGAAACGACCATGGTGTCATAGTCCAGAATGTAGGGTTCCACCTCCTTCCATGTCCGGGGGTTGGGGTGGGTGATGTCGATATGGCATCGCCATATCCAGGGTGCCGAATGGGATACAAAATGGGCGAGTGGAAGAGGCTGAGGATCGTGAATAAAGACGCAGTCGTGTTGAAGGTCGGCAAACCGGCTGAACTTGTGATTCATAAACGCATAAAGCCCGATCTCTTCTTCAGTAAATGACACGTCCATACCCTGAAGGGCGTTATGGAGTTTTTTGGTCACTTCGAAGAATTCGGGGGAGCCGTGCAGGACCCTCCAATCGGTCCGGACACCGATGTCGTTCATGAGCAGGACCAGGTTGTCCAGGATTTCCGCGACCCCGCCTCCGAAGGCGGTGGCGTTCACGTGGACCAGGGTGATGTCCGACAGTTCAGACGCCAGGGAGCGGATACGGTCCACGATTGCGTCCCCGACGATGGTGCGATAGTCATCGATCTGTTTCATGGCTCATCGAGTTTCCTTGTTTGGTGCGCGGTAAACCGCCTTGCCACCCCGATGAATCGGGGTGCTGATCGTTTCTCTCTACGCTGTACCATCCTGCGGCCGCGATGATGAATCGGGGGGTTAAGAGAGCACCCGGATTTATCCGGGGGTCGAATAAACCGCTGAAGCGGTTATGCTTTGTCATCGTAATGCTCCTTGCCACCCCGATGAATCGGGGTGCTGATCGTTTCTCTCTACGCTGTACCATC
>JBHIEY010000236.1:0-2440 GCA_046861835.1 Fidelibacterota bacterium
CCACAAGGCTCTGGAGAACGTCCGTCCTGTTCTGGAGGTGAAGTCACGGCGTATTGGAGGCGCTACCTATCAAGTTCCGGTGGAAGTCCCGAGGCACCGGAGCTATGTCCTCGCCACGCGGTGGATCATTTCCAATGCCAAGGGGAGGAAGGGGCGCTCCATGCAGGAGAAGCTGGCTGCAGAAATCATTGACGCCGCCAACAAGGAAGGCGGTGCCGTGAAGAAAAAGGAAGATACTCACCGTATGGCCGAAGCGAACAAAGCATTCGCCCATTATCGATAGCAGACGATGTAGACGTATTCTCTTGACAGGGTGAGGAACATCGGTATCCTGGCCCACATTGACGCCGGGAAGACCACGACAACCGAGAGAATCCTCTACTATACGGGCCGGGTTCACCGGATGGGGGAGGTACACGAAGGTGCCGCCACCATGGACTGGATGGATCAGGAGAAGGAGCGGGGCATCACCATCACTTCCGCCGCCACCACCACCTTCTGGAATGATCACAGGATCAACATCATCGACACGCCCGGTCATATCGACTTTACGGCCGAGGTGGAACGGTCCCTCCGGGTCCTGGACGGGGCCGTTGTCATATTCTGTGCTGTCGGAGGGGTGGAGCCCCAGAGTGAAACCGTCTGGCGGCAGTCGGACAGGTACCATGTTCCCCGGATTGCCTTCGTGAACAAGATGGACCGTATGGGGGCCGATTTTGACAACGTTCTCGCCATGATGAAGGAGCGGCTGAAGTCCAATCCCCTCCCTGTGGTGCTCCCCATCGGAAGTGGGGATCTTTTCGCCGGTCTTGTGGACCTGATTCTCATGAAGGCTATTGTCTACAACGAATCGACCCTGGGAGTACATTTTGACTACATTGACATCCCTGATGACATGAAAGAGAGGACCGAAAAGGCCCGCCACCATCTGGTGGAAGAATGTGCCAGTTATGACGAGGCTCTCATGGAGAAGTATCTTGCCGGGGAAGACCTGACGGAGGAGGAAATCAAGAAAGCCATCCGGCAGGGGTGCCTGGAAAACACCTTCGTTCCCGTCCTGTGCGGGGCGGCCCTGCGGAACAAGGGGGTTCAGCGCCTTCTGGACGCCGTGGTCGATTACCTCCCCTCCCCTATTGACATGCCCGAGGTCGTAGGTCATGCCCCGGGGGATACCGATATTCTTCTCTCCCGCGCCCCTTCGGAGTCGGAGCCTTTCAGCGCTCTGGCGTTCAAGGTGACCGCCGATCCGTATGTGGGCCGGTTGACCTTTTTCCGCGTCTATTCCGGCTCCATCAGTGCCGGGAAAACGGTGCTGGATGCCACCACCGGGAGAAAGGAGCGGATAGGCCGCCTTCTCTTGATGCATGCCAACAAGCGGGAGGACCGGAAGGGGGTGGGGGCCGGTGAAATCGCCGCGGCGGTGGGATTGAAGCAGGTAAAGACCGGCCATACCCTCTGCGACCCGTCTGCCCCCATCATCTTGGAGGCGATGGATTTTCAGACGCCCGTCATGTCTGTGGCCATCGAAGCGGCCACCAGGGCGGAACAGGAGGCTCTCACGGGGGCCCTGGCCAAACTCTCCGATGAGGATCCCACCTTCGGCGTATCCACCGACCAGGAAACGGGACAGACCGTTATCTCCGGGATGGGAGAACTTCATCTGGAGATTCTGGTGGAAAGGCTCCGGCGGGAATTCCGGGTGAATGCCCACGTGGGCAAGCCTCAGGTGGCCTACAAGGAGACCATCACGAAGGAGGCCACGGCGGAAATTCATCCGCCAGTCGGGGGGACGGGGTCAATACGGTCACGTGAAGATCCGTGTGGAGCCGAACGAGCCGGGGAAAGGGTACCATTTTGAAAGCAAGATTGTGGGGGGGACCATTCCGAAGGAATACATTCCCGCCGTGGATCAGGGAATTCAGGAGAAACTGAAAAACGGTGTTCTCGCAGGATATCCCCTGGAAGACGTGAGGGTGGAGCTCATCGATGGATCCTATCATCCCGTTGATTCGTCGGAGATGGCCTTCAAGATTGCGGGCTCCATAGCCGTTGAAGAGGCATGCAGCCGGGCCCATCCGGTGATTCTCGAGCCCAGGATGAAGGTGGAGGTGGTGTTGCCGGAGCAGTATTTGGGGGACGTTATGAGCGATCTGAACACCCGGCGAGGGGAGATTCAGGGAACGGACCATCGGAAAGATGCCCTGGTGATCCAGGCGATCGTTCCCTTGAGCGACTTATTTGGGTATGCTACGGACCTCAGGTCCATTACCCAGGGGAGGGCCGTTTTCAGTTCGGAATTTCACTCCTACGAACCGGTTCCCCCTGTTATTGGGGACAAGATTGTGGAAAAGCTGCACGGTAACGGAGCAAAGCAGGCCAAGGTAAAAGGAGGGAGTCATGGCAAAGGCAAAGTTTGAGCGGACGAAGCCCCACGTGAATG
>JBHIEY010000237.1:0-2430 GCA_046861835.1 Fidelibacterota bacterium
GGCGGCGTATGAAGGGAATCCGAACCCTCACATCCCTCAATCTCAGGAACCAACAGGTCCTGATGCGGGTTGACTTTAACGTTCCCATGGAATCGGGCAGGGTGGTGGACGATTTTCGCATCCGGTCGGTTCTTCCCACCATCCAGGCCTGTCTGGAGGAGGGGGCGTCGGTGGTACTCATGTCCCACCTGGGCCGTCCGGGCGGGAAACCTGTGAAGAATCTCAGCCTGGTGGGCGTTGGGGAGGTCCTGTCTGATCTCCTGGAAAAACCGGTAAAGTTCTCCAGCAATTGTATATCCGAGGAGGCCCTGGGTGTCTCCGAGACACTCTCCCCTGGTGAAATCCACCTTCTGGAAAACCTCCGGTTCCACGACGGGGAAACGGCAAACGATCCCGCCTTCAGCGCCCGTCTTGCCTGCCATGGAACGGTCTACGTGAACGACGCGTTCGGCACGGCCCACCGGGCCCACGCCTCCAATGTGGGCGTGGCCGGCCATTTTCAGGAAAAGGGAATGGGCCTTCTGATGGAAAAAGAACTCCATTTCCTTCGGATGTCGCTGGAGGATCCCGCCCGTCCTCTCACCCTTGTGTTGGGGGGAGCAAAGATCGGGACGAAACTGGCCCTTTTGAGCCGGTTTGTCCGGGAGGCCGACGCCGTCCTGGTAGGGGGAGGCATGGCGTTTACTTTCCTGAAGAGCCAGGGTATGGACGTGGGTCGATCGCTGGTGGACGATGACTCCCTGGAGGTGGCGAAGCACATTCTCTCCACCGCCCGGGAGCGAAACGTTCCGTTCCGTCTGCCGGTGGACGTGGTGGTCACCCGGGATCCGGCGTCGGGAAGGGCGGAGGGGGAGAGGGACGTTCACCGGATGGACCGGAACCTTCAGGGGGTGGACATCGGTTCCCGGACGATCCGGTTGTTTCGCCGCGCCATCGAGGAAAGCAAGACCGTGGTCTGGAACGGTCCCATGGGGATATTTGAGATGCCCGATTTCCGCAAGGGAACCGTGGCGGTGGGCGTGGCGATGACCCACGTGACACAGGCGGGCGGCACGGCGGTGGTGGGGGGAGGGGACACGGCGGCTGCGGTGAGAAGGCTTGGATTGGAGAAAAAGGTGACGCACATTTCCACCGGGGGAGGGGCCTCCCTGGAACTTCTTGCGGGAAGATCCCTGCCCGCCTTTGAAGCTCTCAAGACAGGTAGGTAGTATGAGATCGACCGTTCCCATCGTGGCGGCCAACTGGAAGATGTTCAAGACCCCGGAGGAAGCGTCCCGTTTTGCGAATGCGTTCACGAATAGGATTTTGGAGATAGAGGGGGTGGAGGTTATATTATGTGTTTCGTACACTTCGCTCTTTGCCATACGGTCAATTCTGGACGGATCTCCGGTCAAACTGGGGGCCCAGAACATGTTCTGGGAGGACGAAGGAGCCTTTACGGGGGAAGTTTCCCCCGTTATGCTGAAAGCCTGCGGGGCGTCATGGGTCATTCTGGGTCATTCGGAGCGGCGGACCCTCTTCGGCGAAACCGATGAGATGGTCAGTCGAAAAGTTGTCTCGGCCCTCTCCCATGGACTGAATCCCATTGTTTGTGTGGGGGAAACCCTTCCTGAGCGAAAAAAGGGTCAGACCGGAGCCGCGGTGAAATCCCAGCTGGTGACCGCGTTGAAAGGGGTGAGCCGGGAGGCGATAGATCGCCTGGTCTTCGCGTACGAACCGGTGTGGGCGATTGGCACGGGAGTCAATGCCACCCCCGAAGAAGCGGCCCAGGCCCACCGGGGAATCCGGGATTTCCTGGGGGAAAGGTTTGGTCCCGCGGGGGCGTCGGCGAGGATCATCTATGGGGGAAGCGTGAGCGGCAAAAACGCCGGCGATCTTATTGATACGGAGGGTGTGGACGGATTTCTCGTGGGGGGAGCCAGCCTGGAGGTGGAGAGCTTTGTGAAGATCGTGAAAGCGGTGGAAAGAAAAGGGGTAAGAGAAGGACGGTGACATGTACGGGTTTCTGGTTTTTCTTCATGTCCTGGTGAGCCTCCTCTTGATTCTGGTCGTACTCATGCAGGCGAGCCGGGGCGGGGGCCTGTCGGGCACATTTGGGAGTGCCACATCCATGGCGGTTTTTGGCGGCAGGGGTGCGGGGACCTTCCTGAGCAAGGTCACCGTAGGACTGGCCATTGCTTTCATGTCCCTGGCTCTCTTGATCAGTCTCATCAGTGCACCCTCGGGAACCGGCGAGTCCATCGTCAGGAAGAAAGCGGCCGAACAGGTTCCTGCGCCGGGAGCCGAGCTTCCCGTTCCCGTTTCGGTTCCCCTGGAAACCGGGGAGTAACACGACCAATTCTTCGCCGAAGTGGTGGAACTGGTAGACACGCTATCTTGAGGGGGTAGTGGGAGAAATCCCGTGCGGGTTCAAGTCCCGCCTTCGGCACA
>JBHIEY010000068.1:0-8874 GCA_046861835.1 Fidelibacterota bacterium
GGGGTTCTTTGGGTACCTTTCTTTTAAAGAAAGGTACGAAACATCTTTTTCATAAGGGGGTACCTTACAGATCACGCATCACGCGCTACCTGTCACCCTGCGACAGGAGGGTTCAGCTCCGGAAGAGCGTCTCCTCCCGGTTGAACCACTTCACACACCCCCAGATACTCAGGGCCGCGAGCACAAACAGGGAGAGGTACACCTCCGTCAGATAAAGCGGATTGACGGTCCCCGCCAGCATATCCTTGGTTGCCAGGGAGACGTTCAGGATGGGGACAAGGGCCGTCACGGCATCGAGCTCGATACCCGGAAGCGTGCCGATGAGCGCGGGAAAGATGATGGCAATATTCAGGGGGGCGACAATACTCTGGGCCTCTTTGAAAGACCGGGCAAAAATGGAGAGACTCAATATGAGAGCACCAAAAAAGGCGGCAATGGGAATCAGGAGTGTGAGCACCATGAGCACCATTTTCACTCCCAGCATTTCCATGATGACATCAAAGATCTCCGGCGGTATTTCCGGAAATCTTCGCACGGCCGCGTAGAGTCCCACCATGGCGATCAGGGCGGTGGTGACCGCCGCCAGCATGACCACCGCGAACTTTCCCATGACGATTTCCAGCCGGCTCGCCGGCGAAGAGAGAAGGGTCTCTAAGGTCCCCCGTTCCTTTTCCCCTGCCCCCAAATCAATCCCCGGGTACATGGCACCCATAAAACCGAAGATGATAAAGAGATACGGCAGATAGCCCCCCGCCAGTTTTCCTATCTTCTCCTTCACGGACGCCACATCCACCTTTTGGATGGCGATGGCATCGAACAGATCCCTGTCGAGATTGAGCCGCTGGATCCTCGCGGCGACCAGGGTGCTGTCATAGGTCTCTATGACATCCGACAACTTTCTTTCCGTCGTTCCGAAAGCATCGGATGCTTTGAAAACAATTTTGATGCTCCCCTGTCTGTCTTGGGCCACCTGTTCGGGGAACTCCGGCGACACAACCACGCCGCCGTCCAGCTCGCCAGACAGGGTTCTTGCCATCAGCGTGTCCTCTTCCGGTTCGTCCACCACGGTGAACCTTTCGTCCGTGCTAAACCGATCATACAGTGCCGGCGCGTGATCTCTTCCCACAAAGGCAATGGTCAACGTCTTCGCTTCCGCTTTTTCCATCTGACTCTGCTGGATCTTCACCACCACGGTAATGAGCAACGGCATCACCACCAGGGGCATCACCACCATCATCATCAGGGTACGCCGGTCCCTCAGCGTATCCTTCAGTTCTTTCCGGAAGATGACCGCCGTCTTCTTCACGTTAACACCATATGTCACAATTTATGAACCGCAGAGTTCACAGAACCCTGTTCCTGGCAAGAGCGCTTCGTCTACTTCGTATAATCCGCCATCCAGGCAGGTATGGTTCACGCTTCCCCCACCAGGTGAATAAACTCATCCTCGAACGTATCGTGGGTCATGCTCGATTCAAATTCCTGGAACGTCCCGCAGAAGTAGAGCTTGCCCCGGTGGATGATCGCCACATCGTCACAGATCAGCTTGACTTCTCCCATCCGGTGAGTGGAAAAAATCACCGTTTTCCCGTCCGTCCGGCACTTCCGGATCAAATCCATGATGGCCCGGGAGGTCATGACGTCCAGACCCGATGTCGGTTCATCGAACACCACGACATCGGGATCGTGGATGATGGTGCGGGCGATGGAGACCTTCTGTTTCATTCCCGAGCTGAGGCGGGCGATGCGCCTGTCGGCGAATTCGTGCATCTCGAGAACGGTGAAAAGTTCCTCCTTACGCCGCCTGAAATCGTTCCCGCTCATCCCGTGCAGATTCGCCATATAGCGAACCATCTCTGCCGGTGTCAGGCGGTCGTACAGGGCAGTCTGGCCCGTCATGAAACCGATGTGCTCCCTCACTTTCTCCGGCTCGGTCTGGGTGTCAAATCCCGCCACTTTGATCTTCCCGGAGGTCGGCTTAAGCATGGTGGCAATCATCCGAAGGGCGGTGGTTTTCCCCGCTCCGTTGGGTCCGATAAGACCGAAAACTCTCCCCGGGGTACACTGGAAACTGACATCGTCCACCGCCGAAATGGTGGCCGCGTCCTTGAAGGATTCCCCCATTTCCCGCCGGACGCGCCGCGTGAGCTTGAACTCTTTGGTCAGGTGCTCAACTTCAATCATCATGGCGTTTCGTGTTGGATGTTAGACGTTCAATGTGAGACACTCGACGTTTGGGTTACGCATTCCGCATCACGACCTTCCAGTCACCCCTTTTCCGTCACGGTCTTTCCAGTCTCCGGTCTCCGTTCTCCCGTCTCCGGGTGCTGTCACGCGTCACGGTCTTTCCACGAACGCACTGTCGCCAACAAACTCCCTCAAGATGGACGTCTCCGGCACGGGCTGCACGGGAATTTCCACAAAAAACGACAGAAAAAGCAACAACTGCCGGGCCTTCTCATAGGTCTCGTGATCCTTTCCAATCTCCCGAAGAAGAGCCGAAGCGTCGGCGGCCAGAACGGGAATCTCATACACGAGACTGGAGTTAAACATGAAATCGGCATCCTCCTGAAAGGGAAAAATGTTCCCGTCTTCCCCCTTTCTCACTGCCGGCCACTGTGACAGGGTCTCTGCCGCCGAATACCCCCGGAATTTCCGGTCCCTCACCACCCTCCTGAGCAGCCGGTTGTCGGACGTCGATACCCGGTGCTCCCTGTCCACGTTTAACTGGGTGATGGCACTGACATAGATTCGCTGCACCCTTCCCTTTCCTATCCTCTCCGCAAAGAGGGGATTCAGGCCGTGAATTCCCTCCAAGATGATGAACGTATCACCGGGCAGCCGGATGGACTGCCCCGTTTCGTACGCCCGTCCCGAGGCAAAATCAAACCTTCTATCCGGGATCGCCTTCCCCTTGAGAAGGCGCCGCACATGATCGGACAGAAGATCCACATCCAGGGCCCGGATCGTTTCCAGCTCCTTGACTCCCCGTTCATCCACCGGAATCTTCTCCCGGTCGAGAAAGTAGTCATCCATGGAAACGGGACGGGTGGAAAACCCGTTTACCTTCAACTGAATCCCCAGGCGGCGGGCAAAGGTCGTCTTTCCCGATGCGGAAGGTCCCGCGACGAACACCACCCTTTTCTCCGGAAATCCCTCGCATAGACGGTCCGCGATCCGGGCGATCTTCTTTTCATGCAACCCTTCCGCCACCCAGATCATCTCCCGGATTTCCCCCGTGGCACACAACCGGTTCAGGTCGCCGATGGTCGAAACCCCCAGAATCCTTCCCCACCGCTCGTTCTCCTGGATGATTCCGTAAAGCCTGGGAGCATCCACAAACGGTGCCGGCTTTCCAGAGGGGCCGGAAACCGGAAAACGCAGTACAAAACCGGCGTCATAAGGCCGGAGTTCAAACGGCCCCAGTCCCCCTTTATCGTCCGTCATGGGCTCAAACCGGTAGTCCAGGAAATCTCCAAACCGGCAGGCAGGGACGGGATCCACCTGCCACCTTTCCAGGATGGCCAGTTTGTCCTCCCGGTCTTCCCGGGAGAATTTCTCCATCAACCTCTTTCCGGGAACGTCATCCAGGATGATGGGGACATCGCTTTCGAGATAGTCGATCATCTTCCTCGACAATCGATCCGCGTCTTCCGGGGTCGCCCTGTCCCCTTTTCCGAAGTGACAGTAGTATCCATCGGCAAGGGAATGTTCGATAAAGAGGGTTCTGCCGGGGAAAAGGTCGTGACTGGCGGCGGCAAGAAGAAAGCTCAGAGTGGCCCGCCTTGCGCTCTCATCGACCGGCGCGGACTCCTCCTCCCTGGAAAGGCTCATCATTTCCCGATCTCTCCAATGATCCCTTCCAGAAGCCGGGAAAACGCCCCCGAAGCCTTCCCGGTGCTCTCCATGACCTCCTCGTGGGTCAGGGGCCGGTCCGAGATTCCCGCGCCGTAGTTGGTGAGACACGAAATGCCCAACACCCGAAGTCCCAGATCCCCCGCCGCCCGGATTTCGGGCACTGTGGACATCCCCACGGCATCACCGCCTAACTCACGAATGGTCTCGATTTCCGCAGGCGTTTCAAAAGACGGTCCCAGGGTCCAGGCGTACACCCCCGTCTTCAGATCGATACCCTCCCTCCGGGCCACTCTTTTCGCCGCGGCCAGTAATGCCCTCGAGTGGTACCGGTCGTCCCGGGCAATCCCCGGCAGGTCGGCACTCTCCCGGAAGGTGAAATCGATATGCCCTGAAAGGGCCATAAGGGTTCCCGGGGGAAACTCCAGGCAAACCGATCCCGCAGCATTCGTGATGATGAGATTCGTGACGCCCAGGGCGTGAAACAGCCGGACAGGGAGCGTGATGGCGTCCATGTCGTACCCTTCATACCAGTGAAACCGTCCACTGGCCACCACCACGGGCTCCTGACCCATCCATCCCGCCACCAGCTCTCCCGGATGCCCTTCCACACCGGACGTGGGATAGTGGGGAATATCCTCATAGGGAATAACGGATTCCTTTTTCACCCGCCCTGAGAAGGGACCCAGACCTGACCCTAAGATGACGGCCGTCCGTGGGGTCAGCGCTACCCTTTCGCGGACGTAGCCCTCCAGATCAGAAGGGAGGGAGCCGGGATGGACTTTCGGGGAAATCATGACCGGTGAGTCAGCCAATTTTCAAGTTACCCTCCTGTCGAGGCGAATTCAAGACAATTCCATTGATTCCCCTCGGACAGGTGCGTAAGTTCTCCCCCGCGAGTTGAGTGAGGCGCGTCTCTGCCAACTGGCGGACCCGGCGCAGGAAAGACACCATTGACACAGGCCCCTGTCAGCGACATCGAACTGGTCCAGGACCTTCACGCCTCCCGGGACCGGATCTTCCAGGAACTGGGAAAGGTCATCGTGGGCCAGAAGCACATCATTGAACATATCCTGATTACCCTCCTGTGCCGGGGTCATGCCCTCATCATCGGTGTCCCCGGGCTGGCCAAGACCCTTCTGATTAAGTCCATTTCCCAGATCCTCGATCTCAAGTTCAGCAGGATCCAGTTTACCCCCGATCTCATGCCCAGCGATATCACAGGGACGGAGATCATTGAAGAGGACCACGCCACCGGAAAACGGCAATTCCGGTTTTTCAAAGGTCCCATTTTCGGGAACATCATTCTGGCCGATGAAATCAACCGGACCCCTCCCAAGACCCAGGCGGCCCTTCTGGAGGCGATGCAGGAGTACAAAGTCACGGCCGCCGGCGTCTCCTACACCCTGGACGAACCGTTCCTCGTTCTCGCCACACAGAACCCCATCGAGCAGGAGGGCACCTATCCCCTCCCCGAGGCCCAGCTCGACCGGTTCATGTTCAGCGTCAACATCACCTATCCCACCCGGGAAGAAGAGGTGGAGATCGTCAAGTCAACCACGAGTGCCCTGGAGGAGGAGTTGGGTATCGTCCTTTCCCGGGAGAAAATCATGGATTATCAGGCTCTGATCCGGCGGGTTCCTGTGGCCGATAACGTGGTGGAATTCGCCGTGGAACTGACGTCCCGGACCCGTCCCGGTAATGACACCTACCCCTTTATCAACGACTGGGTGGACTGGGGAGCCGGACCCCGGGCTTCCCAGTATCTCATCCTGGGCGCCAAGGCCAGAGCCGTTCTGGAAGGCCGGCCCACCCCCGACATTTCCGACGTCCTCACCATGGTCAAACCGGTCATGCGCCACCGGGTGATCACCAACTTCAACGCCGAAGCCGACGGCGTCACCACCGACACCGTGCTGGATAAACTCGTTGAAGAAGCCGGTTAGGGGTCACCAAGGGGGTAAGACGTTCGAAGTTAGACGTTAGACGGTGAACAACGAATGCCCTACGAATCACACATCTGGACCTGGCAATCTATGTGATGGCTTCATTCAAAGATCTGGAAGTGTTTCAGCTGGCCTTGCAGTATGCTAAATCTGTCTGACGAACCAGATGAGAAGGGATGCCATAGCTATCCCTTCTCGTGCCGTGTCAACAAAGATTTGATGGGTGCCTCTCACCCCCATCCTTACCTTCCCCCATCGAGGGGGAAGGCATAAGAGGATTCAGCTGCCCCCTGGGAGAGAAAAGATCCGGAACGCTCATCGTTTCCCTCGAACGAATCCCACGCCCAACGGATTCAGGCAGTGGAGCTGGGATATTTGACCGAAGAGAAACTTGCCGACTCGCAAGAGTTCATCGAGAAATTGAAATCAAAACTGTTCGCATGTCACAAGTCAATCAGATCAAGACCACCGGCGTCTAACCTCCAACGTTCTAACGTCTAACCGTGACGATGGCCATCGTCGACAAAAGAAAATACCTCCAGCCCGAAGTGGTGGCCAAACTCAACAACATGTCCCTGAGAGCCCGCCTGGTGGTGGAAGGATATATCATCGGCATGCACAAAAGTCCCTACCACGGATTCAGCGTGGAATTCGCTGAACACCGGGCCTACGGTCCCGAAGACGAAATCCGCCATATTGACTGGAAATTGTACGGCAAAACGGACCGGTTCTATGTGAAACAGTTTGAAGAAGAAACCAACCTGAGATCGTATCTCCTTCTCGACACCAGCCGCTCCATGACTTATGCCAGCCGCAAGGTGTCCAAACTGGACTACGGCAGCTACCTCACAGCCGCCCTCACCTACCTTATGCTGAAACAACAGGACGGTGTCTCCGTCACCCTGTTTGACGACGGTATCAAGACCTACGTCCCCCCCCGCTCCACACCGGGACACCTCAACACCATCCTGGCCCAGCTGGAACACGTTTCCCCCGGAAAAGACACCCGCATTGCCCGTACCCTGCACCACCTGGCGGAGAAAATACGAAAGCGGGGACTCATCGTCCTGATCTCCGATCTATTGGACGATCCGGAAGAGGTGCTGGCGGGACTGAAACACTTCCGCCACAAGAAACACGAGGTCATCGTCTTTCACGTGATGGACCGCCGGGAGCTGGACTTCAATTTTCCCCTCCGTTCACGGTTTAAAGATCTGGAAACCGATGAGGAAATCACCACCGAACCGTGGCAGATTCAGGGTCAATACACGAAATTGGTGGAGGAGTTCCGGCAGACCTTCAAGAAGCGGTGCCGGAAGCGAAATATCGACTATGTGCCGCTCGTGACGGACCAGAATCTCGATCTGGCCCTGACGCGGTACCTCATGAAACGAAAGGTCGTGGGATGACCTACGGGCCCTCTTCCAGAGCCTTCGCCTCGTTCAAAAGACTCTCCGCTTCATCAATTCTTCCCTGCCGGTAAATCACCCTGGCCATGCCCCGCAGAAGGACAGGATCATCGGGGTGGATTCTGAGGGCCTTCCGGTAGTAATACTCGGCATCCTCCCATTCCTCCATCCGTTCGTACGCCTCGCCGATTCCCATGGCCGCCTCCCAGTCGTCCGGGTTGAATTTGAGAACCGCCTGAAACTGCTCTTCGGCAAAATCGTAGTCCCTGATCTGAAGGTAGAGCACCCCCAGATTGAAGTGAAGATCGGCATTCTCGGGATCCTCACGAATGGCCTTCTGGTAGGCAAAAATAGCCCCTTCCCTGTCTCCCTGATCATAGTAGATCTCTGCCAGAAACCGGGCGGCGTCCACGTTGGACGGCCTTATTTGAAGCGCTTTCTCCGTCAGTTCAACGGCCCTATCGACGTTTCCCTGATCCTTGAACACCTTCGCCGCCGTCAGAAGCAGTTCCGTGTCTTCCGGATTCCTCTCTAAGGCTTCATCGAGGGTCGTCGTCAGCCGCTCCGGTTGATCGGTGTACAGGTAGCAGAACACCAGGTTCTTATATGTCCTGGCCTCCTCCGGCATGATCGTCTTGGCGATTTCGAACTCACTCGTGGCACGGGAGAGCAGGTCAACCCTCTCCTCCCCGGAGGACTGAATGGCCCGGTTGTACAACCCGGCTCCCTTATTGTAGTGATCGCCCCAGAACTGGGTGCGGGTCCCGTTGACGGCATCCCTGACGGCCACCCCCGTGGGCAGTTTCTTGTTGGGATCCAGCGACATGGCCTTGTCGAACATCTCGTTCATCTTGTCCCACTCTCCCCGCCTGCCGTAAATCTCCTTTCCCAGATGAAAATAGATTTCCGGGTTATCGGGCTCCACCTCCAGAGCCTCCAGGAGCATCTCCTCCGCCTTCTCCCAGTTTTCCTCACGGATGTAAAGACGGGCGGACGTCAACTGCTCGCTCGCACAGCCCCAGAAGATCACACCCGTCACAAGAATGGCCCAGGCAATGATAGCGTTTCGGTGGATCATCACAAAACCTCCCTGGAAATGATGGGTGGATGGCAACATTTCAATTTAGGAACACACTTAAGGGGATTCAAGCTATTTGCCTTCCCGGTTAAACGTTAGAGGCTATTGGCATAATGAAAATGCACACCTCCTACAGCCTAGTTTTGTCGGCATTTGCCGTTAACCATTCGTCTCCTCTCCCTGTGGGAGAGGGATAGGGTGAGGGGAGCTTTGTCGACGATAACCTATCTTCCTTTCCCCTCATCCTGACCGTTCGGCTGAGCTCACGACGAAGCCTTCTCCCCGGGGAGAAGGGACTGTCTGATCGACAGTGCCTAACCCTTCTTCCAAGGTATGCACTTTCATTCTGCCATCAACCGTTAGACGTTAGACGTTGGACGTTAGACGTTCCACATTCGGCTCTCAGCCATCAGCGATCAGCCGTCAGCGGTCAGCCTGAGGCCTGGAGAGTTGGGAAACTGAGGAACTTGATAAACGGGAAGGAATATGGGAGAAATGCGGACCTTCGGCCGTTCTCTTGTCACGCGTCACTGGTTACGCGTCACGGTCTTTCGAACCCTTTCCATCCGGCTTTTGACCTCCTCAA
>JBHIEY010000238.1:0-2415 GCA_046861835.1 Fidelibacterota bacterium
TGACTATTGCGCATAAGATATATTATGTCTACTCGCGAACTTTTCTCTTCACACTACGATGTTAATGAGGCGGTTCTTTACGATTATAGTCTTCTTCACCTCCCTCCCGTCTACGTGCTTTCTCACCTGAGGCAGTTCTAAAGCGGCATCAATCACTTTATCGTCTTCCGAATCCCGTTCGATTTCAAATTCCGCCCTCCGTCTTCCGTTGACCTGGACCGCTATGGTGACGATTTCCTCCCTGGCCAACTCCTCATCAAATTCAGGCCAGGGGTGATAAACCAGGGATTGATCCCGGTGCCCCAGCCGCTCCCACAATTCTTCACAGATGTGGGGGGTAAACGGGCTCAATAATATCACCAGGGTTTCCACCACGCTTCTCGGGAGGTTTGCTTCCGTCTTAAGCCCGTTCACCAGGATCATCATCTGGGAGATTGCCGTGTTGAAACGGAGGTTTTCAATGTCATGAGTGACCTTCTTGATGGTCCTGTGCATGAGGCGGTTGAGTTCTTCGGGAGGGTCTATCTCTTTGATTTTCTGTGACATCGATCCGTCCTTGTCCACCAGGAGAGTCCATATGCGGTTCAGGAACCGGTAGGCGCCCTGCAGACCCGACGTGCTCCACGGTTTCGATTTTTCCAGGGGTCCCATGAACATTTCAAACAGACGCATGGAATCGGCGCCGTAGTGCCGGACAATGTCATCGGGATTGATCACGTTCCCCCGGGATTTGCTCATTTTTGAACCATCTTCTCCCAGAATCATCCCCTGGTTAAAGAGCTTCTTGAAAGGTTCCCTCGTGGAAACGCGACCCAGATCGTAAAGAACGCGGTGCCAGAACCGGGCATACAGCAGATGCAAGACGGCATGCTCCTGGCCCCCCACGTACAGGTCAACGGGCATCCAGTACTTTTCCTTCTCAGGATCCCACGGTTTCTCGTGGTTATGGGGATCGAGGAATCTCAGGTAGTACCAGCATGAACCGGCCCATTGAGGCATGGTGTTGGTTTCTCTTCTCCCCTTTTTTCCGTCCACCGTCACTTCCACCCACTCTTTTTCACCGGCCAGGGGGGATTCTCCCGTTCCCGGTGGTTCGTAACGCTTTACGTCGGGAAGTTTTACGGGAAGTTCATTTTCCGGGACGGGGACAACACCGTCGTCCACGTGGATGACGGGAAAGGGTTCCCCCCAGTATCGTTGCCGGGAAAAGAGCCAATCCCTCAGCTTGTAGTGAACGGCCGCCTTCCCCTTCCCCGTTTCTTCCAGCCAACGGGTGATCTTCTTGATGGCTTCCCGGACGGGAAGTCCATCGATGGTGAATGAACCGTCGGGTGTGATGGAGTTGACGCAGACGCCCGAATCCATGTCCGTAAACGCTTCTCTGGACAGGTCGCCCCCTTTCACCACTTCCACCACAGGGAGGCCGAATTTCCTGGCAAACTCCCAGTCTCTCTGGTCGTGTCCCGGCACGGCCATAATGGCCCCCGTCCCGTAGGTCATGAGGACGTAGTCGGCAATCCAGACAGGGATCTTCTTGTCGTTCACCGGGTTGAGGGCATGGGTACCCAGGAAAACACCGGTCTTCTCCCGGGTCAGCTCCACCCGGTCCCTTTCCGATTTCCTGGCCGCAGCCTCCACATATCTTTTCACCTCTTCCCGTTTTTCCGGAACGGTCAATTCTTCCACGAGGGGATGTTCCGGAGCCAGAACCACATAGGTGGCGCCGAAGAGTGTATCCGGGCGGGTGGTAAAGACAGAGATGGAGCGGTGAATGGACGGCAGATAGAAATCGACGTCCGCCCCTTCCGACCGACCGATCCAGCTTCGTTGAAGTTCCTTTACCCCTTCTGGCCAGTCCAGCTCGTCCAGTCCTTGAAGAAGCTTTTCCGCGTACGCCGTGATCTTCAGCATCCATTGACGCATGGGGACCCGATAAACGGGGTAACCTCCCCGTTCGGACCTGCCGTCTATCACCTCCTCGTTGGCCAGAACGGTTCCCAGATCGGGACACCAGTTTACCGGGACTTCCGCTTCGTAGGCCAGTCCCTTCTTGAAAAGCTGGAGAAAGATCCACTGGGTCCACCGGTAGTATCCCGGATCGGTCGTGTTGATCTCCCTGTCCCAGTCGTAGGAAAGACCCAGCATTTTGATCTGCCTTTTGAAATTCTCGATGTTCCGGGCGGTGGTGGTGGCGGGATGGGTTCCCGTTTCCAGGGCGTGCTGTTCGGCGGGAAGCCCGAAAGCATCCCATCCCATGGGATGAAGGACGTTAAAGCCTTTCATTCTCTTGTACCGGGCCACAATGTCGGTGGCGATATATCCGAGGGGGTGCCCCACATGGAGTCCCTCCGACGACGGATAGGGGAACATGTCCAGGAAGTTGAATTTGGGCTTGGATCCACCATCTTCGGCTTT
>JBHIEY010000069.1:0-8840 GCA_046861835.1 Fidelibacterota bacterium
ATGGCTCCCGACTCGCTGACGGCCGGAAGCCGGCTCAAAAGGAGCACGATTGAGGCAGCGGTTAGAAAGTTCTTCTTCATGGAGTTCAGCGGAAAAACAGTCACAAGATTATACTCTTTGCCCGGGGGTCTGTTCCCTGGAGTTGGGTGGGAGCATCACGCGGCGAATATATCCCCCCTTCACGCATTTGTCAAGGAATAGAATCTGGACCGTCATCCTCCCGCCAGGACGAGTACGAGGGGGGGAATGTACGTAATGGCCAGCACGGCCAGAAGCCTCATGAGGAAGAAAGGGAGCGTGGCCGTATAGACTTCGGGCATGGAGGTGTCGAATCGATAAGCGGAAAGGAACAGATTCATCCCAACCGGAGGCGTCAGAAATCCGAGCTCAAGATTGGCGATAAAGATCACGGCCAGGTGAACCGGATCGATACCGAAATAGGCGCCCATGGGAGCAATGAGGGGTACCACCACGATGATGGCCGAAAAGATGTCCATCATGCATCCGACGACCAGAAGGAAAACGTTAAGGGCAAGAAGGAAAAGGAACCGGCTCTCAATGTTGGCTTTGACCCAGTTAAGGGCATGCATGGGGACCTGGGCGTCCACCAGGAAACTGGTGAGCCCCATGGCCACCCCGAGAATGATGAGCACCCCCCCGACCAGGGTGGCACAGTTAACGATAACCTTTCGAAGGGAGGCGAACTCAAGGTCCCGGTACACGAGGGCTTCCACGATCAGGACATAGACCACGGTGAGGGCGGCCACTTCCACGAGGGTGGTCAACCCGCCGAAAATGCCTCCCAGGATCAGGAAGGGAATCACCACTTCCCACTTGGCCTCCCACAGGGCATTCAGCGCCTTTTGGGGATGAAAGCGGGTTTTCCCCACCCCGCTTTTGATCCCCTGGTAAACCCCCAGGGAGGCCACCAGCACCACCAGAAGAACGCCGGGAATGACCCCTCCCAGAAAGATCTTGTTGATGGCCACCCCGGCCGTTACGCCGTAGATAATGGTGGGGAGGCTCGGGGGAAACAGGAGTCCCAGGGAACCGGCGGAGGTAATGAGTCCCATGGAAAACTTTCGAGGGTATTTCTCGGACAGAAGCATGGGGAGAAGGAGCCCCCCCAGGGCCAGGATAGTCACTCCCGATCCCCCCGTCATGGCGGTGAAGAAACCGCACAGAAATGTCACCACCACGGGGGTACCGCCGGGAATCCAGCCGAAGACATGCCGGAACACCCGGATTAGCCTCCGGGAAGCTCCCCCCTCGGCAAGAATATCCCCGGCCAGGGTGAAAAGGGGGATTGTGGGAAGAATGGGGGAGACCACGATGCGGTACATTTCCGCCGGGACGGCGGCGGTGGGAACGGAGTGGTACCAGAAGAGCATGACGGCGAGTCCCCCGAGACCTATGAAAATGGGGGCCCCTAACGCCAATGCCACGCCCAGGGCACCGAGGCCCGACCAGAAGAGCAGCGGAGACCGAAGCGTACCCCCCAGACCGATGGTGCCGGCAATCACCACCACCGCCAGCGTCATTGCCCTCCATTCCGTTTCCCGGGGCACTCTCTTGAGCATTTCCAGTGCTATGAGAAGGAAACCCACCGGCATGATAAGTTGCAGGACCCACACCGAGACCCCCGGGAGGATATTCCTGGGGTAGCGGGCTTCGGCCAGAACGAGCTTGTAACTGGCCCAGGCGAGCATCACGGTGACAGTGATGGCCACCGTCTGGGCCACCCACGTTTTCATGACGGCCGGACCCTTTTCCCCCTGTGCCCCGGAACCGGGGCGAGGGGCGGGGTGACGGGTGAGGGCCAGAAGCCTGTCCCGCCGGCTGGCCAGAATCGCCCCCAGAAACCCGATCCATAAGGTCAGATGCTGAACGATGATGGAGGAGCCGGGGATACCGGAAATCCTCAATACCCGGGTAATGGCCTCCACGCTGGGAAGAACGGCCATGGCCAGGAGGGCGGCCAGGGCCAGGGAATCCTCCCACCGGCCCACGGTTCCCGACAGATCCCTCATTCCTCCATCCCGGCAGGAACGGGTTGGCGGGACTCCCTGTTCTGGTACGCCTCCTTCAGTTCGAGAGCCCGGTCGAAAACCTCCTGAGGCACCACATCGCCGCGGATCCGGGGATAGAAACTCCGGGTCAGGCTCATCCAGGCCCCCTTCTGCTCGGGCGTGATATCATGAACGGTCAACCCGTGCTCCTCCATGACCCGGACGGCCCTTTCCATCTCCGGAATAAGTGTCCAGGCCCTTCCTTCAACCTCTCTGGAAACACGAAGAAGGGTGGCGTGATGGACCGGAGGAATCGATTCCCAGGCCTTCAGACTAATGATAATGGCCCCCATCAAAACACCCCATTTCAGGTTAAGCATATGGGGTGCCACGGCGAACCACTGGAACGACAGGGCGGCCAGGGGAGTGGTAGAAATGGCGTCAATGAGGCCCGTCTGGAGGGCGGGAAGGACATCCATGGAGGCCAGGGGGACGGGTTGGAACCCCCCTTTTTTCCACAATTCTATCCACCGGTAGTCTCCGGCCCAGTTGAACAGACGAAGGGCCCGGAGATCATCCGGAGTATAGACGGCTTCCCGGGTGAACCAGTACACCCATCCCACGTCGGCCCAGCCCAGGAGTTTGAACCCTTTCCCTTCCAGTTCCTTCTTCAACCCGGGCCTCAGGCGAACCCGGATGTAGTTGAGTTCTTCCAGCGACTCCACCAGGAGAGGAACGAAGAAGACCTTCATGCTTGCGCTGATGGTGGCCAGCCCTTCCACCGTAACGGCCGCCGCCTGAAGCTGACCGATTCTGATTTTCCGGATAACATCCCGTTCATCCCCCGCCACACCGCCGGGATAGATCCTCAGGACCACATCCCCACCGGTGGAATCCTCCCACCCCTGGGCCATCTCCAGAAGGAGTTCATGCCAGGGAGACCCCTCGGGTGCCAGAGTGGCCATCTTGATGACCACCGGCTCATCTGCGAAAAGGGGGAGCACCACCGTCGCCAGGGCCGCGGCGAAGAGAATAGGGTGGGAAGGCCGGTCAGTAGAAGAGGTCATCCACCCTCCCCTTCAACCACCTGGCCCTCTCCTGGGCAATAAGATTGGCGAGCCGGGAACCTGGGTCACGGTTCACGTCGACCGCCAGCGACTTCTCCAGCATATCGAGAAACTCTTCCCTGTCCTGGTTTCTTACGGACACCGATTCGGCATAGGTCACAAACAGGGAGGCCCGCAGTCCCCGGGACTCCTCCAGAGCCTTCTGAAAGTGGTGGCGGGCCGTCTCCAGATCATCGGCCGTCCGGTTGGGTCTACCGGCGTAGTAGGCCACCATCAATTCGTGAAGAGCCCCCTGTTCGAAACGTTCATCGAGTTCCAGGGCCCGTTCCCCGAGCATGCCGATCCGGGGAAGGTCAACGAGGGCCGCCGGGTCATCCCGGGAGGCGGAAATGAGATTGGCCCACGACGCCGCCAACCAGTAAAGGAAAACGACGTCTTCCCTGGACAGATCCTGGAGTGCGGCTTCGGGATCCGCTGCGAACCTGTCGCTGAAGCCCTCGTGTCTGACGTTCAGGGCCCGGAGGGCGTACCCCTTCGCCCGTTCAAAATGGTTCCGGGCCCTCTGGCGAAGACGCCTCCACCGGGTCAGGTCCTTCTCCATGACCCTTTCCGCATCCCTCAGGACGAAGGCGTATCCGTAGGTCGTATAAGCCTGACAGGCGGCCAGAAGAAGATCCACATCCCGGGGCGACTGAAGGATCAAAAGATCGAGCAATTTCAAATTGCCCGGCAGGGATTCACGGACCAGTTCGGGGTCGCTTTCAGACCGGTAGAGATCTTCCAGCCCGGTGAGTGATCCCGCCAGGCTGGAAACGACGAGGGAGCGGACGGAACACCCCGATGTGAGCAGCCCCAGGATGAGGAAAACGGGGATCCTCCGGCACCACCGGGATGATTCTCTTCTGGACGGAGGGGGTGGCGAACATACGGATGAAACAGGCGCTACCACGCAGTGAGTTTAAGGCCGTCCAAACAGATAAGCAATACGTTGGGCAGCGGAGATGCTACTGGCGAACTCTCACGATCTGAGCTCGGAGTAGAGGGGAAAGCGGGAACAGAGATCCGTCACCTCCTTCCGCACGGAGGTCTGGGTGTTTTCATCGTCAGGGTTCTTGAGGACGCGATGGATCAGGTCCGCAATTTGACGCATCTCATTCTTTCCCATGCCCCGGGTCGTAACGGCGGGGGTCCCGATCCGGATTCCGCTGGTGACCAGGGGACTTTTCTTGTCGAAGGGAACCATGTTCTTGTTCACCGTGATTCCCGCCTTTTCCAGGGACCTCTCCGCCACTTTCCCCGTGATGCCTGTTTCCGTCAGATCCATAAGGATCACGTGGGTGTCCGTGCCTCCGCTCACCAGGCGGTAGCCAAGTTCCACGAGGGCCGACGCCATTTCCCTGGCGTTGTCCACAACGGCACGGCAGTAGGCTTTGAACTCGGGTTTGAGAGCCTCTCCAAAGGCCACCGCCTTCGCCGCGATGATATGCATGAGGGGCCCTCCCTGGGTCCCGGGCATGACATTGGAGTCTATGAGCTCGGAGATCATTTTTGTCCGGCCGGATTTGGGCGCCACCACCCCCCAGGGGTTTTCCCTGTCTTCTCCCATGAGAATCAGTCCGCCCCGGGGACCCCTGAGGGTCTTGTGGGTGGTGGATGTCACAACGTCGCAGTAGGGCCAGGGACTGGGATGGAGGCCGGTGGCCACGAGACCGGCCGGGTGGGCTATGTCGGCCATAAGGGTGGCCCCCACCTCATCGGCCACCTCCCGGAACTGGTCAAACTCGATATAGCGGGGGTATGCGCTTCCGCCGCATACGATCAGTTTGGGTTTCGTCTTCCGGGCCGTTTCGAGAAGAGCGTCAAAATCGACCCGGCCCGTGTCCCTGTCGACCCGGTAGGAGACGACGTTGTACAGCTTACCCGAAAAGTTTACGGGACTCCCGTGAGTGAGATGACCTCCGTGGGCGAGATCAAGACCCATGATGGTATCTCCCGGTTCAAGGAAGGTAAAATAGACCGCCATATTGGCCTGGGAACCGGAGTGAGGTTGAACATTGGTATAGGCCGCGTTGAACAGCGCCTTTGCCCTCTCCCGGGCCAGCTCCTCGGCTACGTCCACCCAGTGGCACCCCCCGTAGTAGCGCCTCCCGGGATACCCTTCGGCATACTTGTTGGTCATGACGCCGCCGGCCGCTTCCAGCACGGCATAGCTGGTAAAGTTCTCTGACGCGATCAACTCCAGGGTATCGTGTTCACGGCGGACCTCCCCTTCGATTGCCCCGTACACCTCGGGATCGCTTTTCTTGAGGTATCCGAAGTAGGTGTCGGATAACGACATAAAGAAGGTGTCAGATGCGGGCTATTTCCAGCCGGGTTCCTTGGGAAGGGTCTCGCGTACCCAGCGGTAACATTCCGCGGAGGCGGATACATACCCCTTTTTCTTCTGGTCCTCGTCCAGCAGAAACCAGTCAGAAATTCCGAACATCAAGTCATCACGGTTGTTTTCCAGATAGAGGCGATCCCGTTTGAAGCGCAGGAAATCTTGATCTTCGGCCATCATAAAGTATTTGTAGGCAAGGCTCGCCACCACTTTGTCATCGGAGGAGGGGTAGTCTCCCCGGCACTCCTGAAAGGCCCGGTAGTAGACCATCCCCTTATAGGCCAGAGGTTCACCATGTCCGGGAGCGATGGTAATGGCCTTCTCCGCCCACGTAAGGGCTCTGTCAAATTTCAGGAGGTCGAGGTTGACGTCCACTATGTCGAGAGCCGTCCGAAAATCCCGCGGATCCAAATCGAAAAGTTCCTCATATGTCAGCGAGGCGTTCTCCAGTTCATCGATTTTGTAATAGGCCTGGGCAAGTTTCTTGAGAATAAGTTTGATGGAGACGGACCCGTTCCCCGCACCGCTTTCCTTCAGCCTGTTCAGAACCTTGACGGCCTCCCTGTGCTCTCCCGCCGCCATGAGCTGGTCGGCCAAATCGAGCCCAAATGACACGTTGTTGGGATTATCGGCAAATCGCTGCCTGAAAATATCGAGCGGATCCTTTCCCACCATTTTGTAGACCCGGATCAGGTCGCCCTGGGCGTCTTTGTTGTCCGGTTCGAGGGTGAGTACCTTTCGCAGGATGTATATCTGGTCCTCGTACCGCCCCACCTCCCCATAGAGCTCGCTCAGACGCTTCATGGGTTCGGGATCCTCGGGGGTCAAATCGACAATCCTTTCGTATTCGTAGATCTCTTTCTGCATATTTCCCAGGCGCCTGTACGCGTAGGCCAGGCGATTGTGAAGACTGAGATTGTCGGGAAGCCGCTTCAGGCCCTGCAGCAACACATATTCGGCACTATCGAAACGGCCCAGGAATTCGTAGGCGATAGACCAGTACTGATAGACGTCTTCCTCATTCCCCTCGTCGCATCCCAGGTCCACAAGGTCCTTATACACGCGGACCGTGGAATTCCAATCCTTGTTCTTGTAGTACTCCGCCGCGCTACTGAGCAGCTGGAGGCAGCGCAGTTCGCTGGCGGCGGGTTTCGCCTCCTCCGCAGGGGGAAGCTCCTCAACCTCGGCGGGGGGAGGAGGGGCGCAACCCACCCACAGGACGGTGCCCAGAATCGCTACGGAACCCCCTGCGAATTTCCATCCGCCATGCGGAAAGGGAAGTCTCATGCTATCTCCTTCTCGCCTTCACAAGCCACACATCTCCCAGGGTCAGCCCAACGGTGATATCACGCAGCGATTCCCTGTCATCGGAAAGAAAACCCCTCCTCGAGGAGAACCGGAAGGCTACATCGATCTGATTCTCAGTGGGGCCAAAGGGGATACCGATGCCGAAGCCCACTCCTCTCTCGTGAAGCGCATCACCGCGACGGGAAATGTAATGTTCTCTCTCGAAAAATCCAATGCGGTAATGGAGCCGGCCAGGAAGACTCTCAGATGTCCGGTCGGCATTTTTCAACAGTCCCACACTCACCCGGAATCCGTCCGCCGGCTGGCCTCCCAGAGAACTCACCTGCCCGGACCGATCCGAAGCAATCCTGAAGGTGTGAATCTCCATGCTGGCCCACAGATGACCGGAAACACGCGACGCCACCCCCCCCGCCAGTTGCACGGGAAGGGATAGACGGTGAACAGGTCCCGAAAGGGTCTTGCGAAACGTGACGGGGAGATAAGGAAAATAGTCGGTCTCCTTAATCTCCCTCCTTCCCACAGGGAACTGGACGAGCCCGTACCCGGTGGTGGGAAACGGTTCAGCGAACAGAAGACTCCGGACGAATATCGAAGCCAGGGTGCCCCTGACCCGGAAGTGTCTGCGATACGTAGCGAAAACCTGGGCGAGTTCGCCCGTGACGTCTTCATCGAACACACCGGTAAGAAAATCCCACCTCAGACCCAGGGAAAAACGGTCGTTGATTTTCCAGCTGCCCCCGGCCAGCAGGACGCTGATGCCCCCGGATCCCTCCATAGTTTTGGTGAAGGAAAGCGTGTCACCGGAGAAGATCACCGGGGAAACCGCATCGTCCTGCAGAAGGAAAGTCTTGCGTGAATAGGGCCTGACGCCCAGGCCGAAGGCCCACCTCCCCTTGATGGGGAGTATGAAAGCGGCGTAGGACAGGTGGCCGTAGGAGGAACGGAATCCCGGACCCGGGATGGCCACATCGCCCCCGCGGTAGTGACCGGACAACAAAGCGAATCCGGCATGGACCCAGGTGGCGGGATTCGAAAGGGAAAAATCGTGACGGTGGGAAGGGGTGAGGCCCCCCTGCCCGTGAGAAACCGTGGCACCGTCCAGTTGATCCATGACAATTCCGTACTGGAAGGCATTATACGGTGTCTGACCCCACACAAGAGAGATCGCCACCACGCCGGCCACAATAAGCCTAAGGGGCTTCATACAGGACCTCCAGGACGGGAGAAGCGGAATCGCCGGGAACCGCGTGAAACGCGGCGTAATCGAAAACAAAACTCGAGCTGGACGCGGTGACCTTGAATCCAAAATTACCGCGGAGGCCACTCACGATGGATTGAAGGGGTGCCCTCATGTCGAAAGTCACTTTGCCCCCGGCCACCGATGCCCGCGTGATGAAGATATCCGGATAGGGATCGCTCTCATGAACCTCTCCCCACTGCCAGGACGCCACGGAATCGGTGAGAAGCGAAATCTGAAGTTCATAGCCGCTGTTGGGGCTCAGAACGGTGGCGACCGTATCGATGTTCAGGATCAGGCTGGCACGGACCACCACCGCTTCCGCCGGTATGGCCATGGCTTCAATCTCGGGAAGGATCAGCGAACGCAAGCCCGCTCCGTCCCCTGCGTATATCTTCAGGGAGTCAAAAGAACTCGATTCCAACGGCGGGGGGACGATAAGGGAAACGTCGGAGGCAAAGGCGATGGTGGTGTCGGCGGACCCGGAAGTGTCGTGGCTGAACACCTTCAGGAAAGGGCCGTGGGACTGGGCCTCCGTGGAAAAAAACGCCGTCACAAACGATTCCTCCGGCGGGACCCTTTCCAGGACGAACAGAATCGACGTGTCCTTCCAGGCATATATCCACGACGTATCCACAGGGAACCGGACTGCCGGCAGTCCGGAAGCGGTATCCACCTTGAGAACAGACGTCAAGACGGGAAAATCCTCGGGAAGCCACTCCACGTTCATATGATTGGTCCCCGTTTCGGAATAGTTGGAATCGAGGACCATGTACCCCAGTGTGAACTGGGAATCCCGGAGGGGAGCCCCGTAACGAGAGGTATCCACGGTTAGCTGT
>JBHIEY010000070.1:0-8811 GCA_046861835.1 Fidelibacterota bacterium
GGGAAGTGGATGTGGAGCTGGTCTGGGATCCCCCCTGGAACCAGAGCATGATTTCCGAGGCGGCGAGACTGCAGCTGGGACTGCTGTGAACACCGGGGTGGAAACGTCCCGTCCGGATGTTGCGGGCCTCTCCCCGGGAGCGGCTTCCCTGGATGTGCAGAATATCCGGGCAGACTTCCCCATCTTGACCCTGCAGGTACACGGTCATCCGCTGGCGTATCTGGACAACGCCGCCACGACCCAGAAACCGGGGGCGGTTCTCGATAAGGTCAACGAGTACTACCGCGCTTACAGCGCCAATGTTCACCGGACCATCTATGAGATTGGAGAAAAAGCGACCGAGGAGTACGAACGGGCCCGGGCGAAACTGGCCCGGTTCATCGGCGCCCACGACCCCAGGTCCGTCATCTTCACCCGGGGAACCACGGAAGCCATCAACCTGGTGGCCTATGCCTGGGGCCGTCACCACCTGTCGCCCGGCGACGAGATCCTTATAAGCGGGATGGAACATCACAGCAACATTGTTCCGTGGCAGCTGGTGGCCAGGGATACGGGAGCCACTCTGCGCCATATCCCCATACACGAAACGGGTACCCTCGACCTTCCGGAAGATCCGGGGGAATACTTCACTTCCCGGACCCGGCTGGTGGGCATCATCCATCAGTCCAATGTCTTTGGAACGGTGAATCCCGTGGAGAAGATCGTGGACTATGCCCGGGACGTGGGGGCCCTGGTCCTGGTGGACGGTGCCCAGAGCGTTCCCCACGCCCCTGTGAATGTCGGGAAATTGGGGTGTGATTTTCTGGCCTTTTCCGGCCACAAAATGCTGGGGCCTACCGGAGTTGGAGTCCTTTTCGGAAAGGTAACGCTCCTTGAAGAGATGGAACCGTTCCTGGGGGGAGGGGAAATGATCCGGACCGTCACCATGGAGAACGCCACCTGGAACGATCTTCCCCGAAAGTTTGAGGCGGGAACGCCCAATATTGCCCAGGCCATCGGTCTGGGGGCGGCCGTGGAGTATATTGAACGATTGGGAATTGAGAATATTCACACCTATGAGCAGGAGCTCATCCGGTATGCCCTGGAGGTAATCGGGTCCATCCGGGAGGTCACCATTTACGGGGATGCCCCCGTTCGGGGTGCCATTTTGAGTTTCAATGTCCGGGGAATTCACCCTCATGATCTGGCCCAGTTTCTTGATCACCAGGGGATTGACGTGAGGGCCGGTCACCACTGCGCTCAGCCTGTTATGGACAGGCTCGGGGTCCCCGCCACCGTCCGGGCCAGTTTTTACATCTACAACACCCCGGAGGAGATCGATCTTCTGGCCGGGGGAATCGAAAAGGCCCTTGCTTTTCTGAGGTAATCAGGAGACAGGATGACGGTCTATCTGGACTACAATGCCACCACCCCCGTTGACCCCCGGGTCATGGGGGCCATGCTTCCCTATTTCACGGAGAAGTTCGGAAACGCCGCCAGCCGGAATCACCCCTTTGGGTGGGAGGCAGAGGAAGCCGTCGATGGGGCCCGAAAAACCGTGGCCAATGAATTGAACGCTTCGCCCAGGGAGATCGTTTTTACCAGCGGTGCCACAGAATCGGTGAATCTGGCCCTCAAGGGTGTTGCCCAGGCCAACCGGGACAGGGGACGGCATCTTGTAACCCAGGTTACCGAACACCGGGCTGTCCTCGATACCTGCAAGTGGCTCGAGGAGATGGGATGGGATGTTACCTATCTTCCGGTGGAACCCGACGGCCGGGTCGATCCCGGCCGGGTGGCATCGGCCGTCCGGGAAGAGACGGTGATGGTGACCGTCATGCACGCCAACAACGAGATCGGCGTCCTGAATCCCATCGAGGAAATCGGGTCGATTTGCCAAGAAAAAGGGGTGATATTCGCCGTCGACGCGGCCCAATCTTTCGCCAAACTCCCCATAGATGTAAAGCGAATGAAGATCCACCTCCTGGCCGGCTCCGGCCACAAGATTTACGGTCCCAAAGGTATCGGGTTTCTCTACGTCCGGTCCCGGGGGCCAAAGATCAGGTTGGAACGCCAGATGGAAGGGGGAGGACACGAAGGGGGGATGCGCTCCGGAACCCTCCCGGTACCGCTGGTGGTGGGGATGGCCGAAGCCGTCCGGATTCTTCAAAAGGAGCGGGATGAGGAGAATGAACGGCTGAAAGCGTTGAGGGACAGGCTCCTGGCGGGGATTCAAGAGAACCTTCCCCATAGTATCGTCAACGGCAGCATGGAACATCGACTCCCCCACAATTTGAACGTCTCGTTTCCCGGGGTGGATGGGGAATCGCTCCTTATGGGGATGAAACAGGTGGCCTGCTCCACAGGATCGGCCTGCTCCAGCGCCACGCTGGAGCCGTCTTATGTTATCCAGGCGCTGGGAAGAACGGAACAGGAGGCCTACTCGGCCGTGCGCCTCTCCGTGGGAAGATTCACCACCGAGGCGGAGATTGACACGGCCGTAACCGAAATCGTCACCACGGTGAAGAAACTGTCCCGACTGGTGACAGCCTGACGCCCGAAGTGGTATTAACTCCTTGCAAAAGACGGAACGGCCGTTTTAAGTTAAAACAGGACTAATATAGTCGGGTTAAGCCATGTTAAAACTGACCAAAAAGACCGAGTACAGTCTTATCGCCCTGCGACACATGCAGTCTGTCGACAGGGATGCCGTCGTCAGCACCCGGGAAATCTCCGAAAGGTACGATATCCCCTATCCCCTCCTGGCAAAAATCCTCCAGGAGCTGGCCCGCAAGAACTTCATTCAACCGGTGCAGGGACCCCGGGGAGGATACCGCCTGAAGGCAAGGCTCGATACCATCACCTTGACGGAGTTTTTTGAAACCATGGAGGGACCCCTGGGCATTATGGACTGCTATTTTGACGCAAACTGTGAAATCATGGGGAGCTGCAATATTCGTTCCCCCATTGAGCGAATCAACCGGAGCATGAGAAACATGCTGGATGGAATGACGGTTTCCGATGTGACCAGGGGATAGAAGGACCGTGGCGGTTACCGAGGAACAGGTTATCGATATTTTGAAGGAGTGTTACGACCCTGAGATTCCTATCGACCTGTGGAATCTGGGCCTCATTTACGGCATTGACATTGAGTCAGCCTCTCCCGGCGGCGACAGCACGGTGAAGGTGGTCATGTCTTTGACCACGCCGGGCTGTGGGATGGGCAGTTATATGGCCCGGGACATCCAGGAAAAGGTGGAGTCTCTGCCCGGTGTTTCGGCGGCACAGGTGGAGGTTACCTTCGAGCCTGCCTGGACGCCGGAGATGATGAGCGATGAGGCAAAACAAAAACTGGGATTCGGAAACGCTTCCCTTGTGGAACCCCAGTCCCCTCCTCAACGGGAGGACTCAGGCAGCTGGGAATAATCGAAAGGAAAGGACCCATAATGCCCGAAACCAATGTGACACCGGAAGTTCTCGAAGGGGTCTCCCTCACCCAACGGGCGGCCGAGCGTCTAAAGCAGATCCGGTCGGAAACCGATGGGCCCTATCTGCGGGCGGCCGTAACGGGCGGCGGGTGTTCCGGCCTCAACTATCAGCTGGGTTGGGACGCCTCCGTGGGGGAGTTCGACAGAGTCTTCGAATCTCACGGCATCCCGGTCGTCGTGGACCTGAAATCCCTTCTCTACCTGAAAGGAACGGAAATCGACTTTTCCACGGACGTGTTATCCGGAGGATTCTATTTCAACAACCCCAACGCCGTCCGGACCTGCGGGTGCGGAACATCGTTTTCGGTGTGATACGGAATCCCTGACGGGAGACCGGCCGAAGGTCCGCCTGCCGGCGGAAGACCGGACACCAGCCAGTCGGCGGGCTGGCCGGAGACGGGGCATGAGGGGTAACGCATAACGTATAATCATCGGGGATATGGAAACGATCTATATGGACGACTTTCTGGACAACGGAATCCTGAGGGAGGAATCGTTCCGGAAGTCGGTGGATGAGATCGACTGGTCCCGGTACAGAGAGAAACGGGTTCTCATCAAGGGATGTTCAGAGGCACCCGTCCCCACCTGGGCCTACTTAATCCTTACGGCAAAGCTCGTGCCGTATGCCGACCGCATCCTGTACGGAGAACCGTGCACGTCGGTGAGGATCTTCGACCGCCTGCGTGATAAACCAGCCAGGCTCAAGAATTAATCCCGAGACAACTCATTGACGTATCGCATGGCACCCGGCTTCAGCCGGGTGTTTCACGACAGACCCCACGATCCTTGATCGCCAGACCTGTTTCAATGCGGAATCGAGAAACCGTTGAAAGTCGGATACCGGAACGTCCCTCTTGGCGTGGCGGGAATCTTCATTTCCCTGTGTCCTCTGTGGTGGTTTTGTCCGTAAACTTTCCATCGTGACCGAATTGAAAAGCCGGGTGAGCCAGGAAGCCTATTTCATGAATATTGCCCGGGAGGTGTCCACCCGGGCCACCTGCGACCGGAAGCACGTGGGCGCCGTCATCGTCCGCGAAAAAACCATCCTTTCCACCGGATACAACGGCAGCATCCGGGGGCTTCCCCACTGCGATGACGTGGGACACGAAATGGAAAACGACCACTGCGTCCGGACCATCCACGCCGAAGCGAACGCCATCGTCCAGGCCGCCAGAAACGGCGTGACCATTAACGACAGCGAAATCTACATCACGGCGAGCCCGTGCTACGACTGCTTCAAGATGATCGCCAACGCCGGCATCCGGAAAGTCTACTACGGGGAATTCTACCGGGACGAAAGAATAAAAACACACGCCGCCGAAGCCCGAATCGAACTGATTCACCTCCCGCCATAAGGCATTCCCCGAGGGTCGCACCTTGCTTTTTCTGAAGGGGTGGCTTAAACTTGATCTTGCGTACCGGCACACCTTTCATCCCGTTTCCTTATGAGGCCAATTTCAGATGAAAATCTGCGTCTTGATCAAGCAGGTCCCCGGTCCCGATTCGCCCGTTAAGCTCAACGACAGCGGCACCTGGATTCGGGAGGAGAACGTCACATTTGCCACCAACGAAAGCGATGCATACGCCCTGGAGGAAGCCCTCCAGATCCGCGAAAAGGGGGGCGACGGCGAGGTGGTGGCGGTCAGTCTGGGACCGGAGCGGGTAGCACGGACCCTGCGGGAAGCTCTCTCGAAGGGGGCTGACCGCGCCATCCACATACAGGAATCGTTCCCTTACAGCACCGACCCCTTCCGGAATGCCCGGTTGTTTGCCTCCGCCCTCAGGGACGAAAAGGCGGATCTCATTCTCTGCGGCCTCCAATCGGACGACCTGGGCATGGGTCAAACGGGCGTCATGGTGGGAGAACTTCTGGGCATGTCAACGGCAACCCTGGTCATGGCGACAGAAATGAAGGGCGATACGCTCCGGGTGAAACGGGAGCTGGAGGCGGGATGGTTTCAATGGGTGTCCCTGAAACTTCCCGCCTGCATCACCATTCAGTCGGGAATCAACACCCCCCGGTATCCCTCTCTCAAAGGGATCATGGGGGCGAAGAAGAAGGAGATTCGATCCATCCCCGCCGGGGAGCTGGAAACCGGGGATGGACAGCTCCAGTCCCTGGTCAGGCTTTCCCTCCCCCGGAAGGTCAAACGGACAGAAATGATCGAAGGGGACACGGTTCAGGTCGTCACGAGGCTGGTGGAGATCCTCAAGCGGGAGGTCAAGGTGCTCTGATGGATATTCTCGTCGTTATTGAACGGAGGGGAAACGCCGTTCACCGCATGAGCTGGGAGGCGATGGCGGCGGGCCAGGCACTGGCGAAAGCGCTGGGGCTGACCGCCGGCGCCCTCGTCCTTGGAGACGATGTGACCGGCCTGGCAGAGGAGGTGGCTTCCTCCATTCTTGATGAAGTTCTTCTCTGCCATCATCCGCTCCTTTCCGCCTATTCGCCGGACGGTTACGCCCGGGCCCTGAAACAGATTATCGAAAGCGAATCCCCCCGGTATGTGATCACGGGGCATACTTATATGGCGAGGGATTTTCTCCCCAAGGTGAGCGCCATGATTCCGGCCCCCTTTCTGGCGGACAACGTTGCCTTCAGAGTGGAAAACGGGGGGGCGGTTTTCACCAAGCAGGTGTTTATGGGAAAACTGGTGGCCGATGTGGTCCCTTCCGGTGATGGGCCCTGTCTGGTATCGTTTCAGGCGGCGGCCTTTCAGGCAGATGCGGTGGAGAAGGGACCGGGAGCGCCGGTGCGCGAAGTGGCCGTGGAACTGGAGGAATCGATCATCAGGAGCCGGTCTGAAGAACCGTTTCAGGAAACCAGGGCCCAGGTGGACCTCTCCGCCGCGGACCTGATTGTGGCGGTGGGACGGGGCCTCGGAAAGGCAGAGAACCTGGAGGCGGTAAAGGAGCTGGCCACTGTTCTCGGAGCTCAATTGGCGGCATCCCGCCCCGTGGTGGACGCCGGGTGGCTTCCTTCCTATCACCAGGTGGGAAGCTCCGGGCAGACGGTCAATCCCAAACTCTATCTCGCCCTGGGGATTTCGGGGGCGATCCAGCACGTCGTGGGAATGAAAGGGTCCCAGAACATTGTGGTCATCAACAAGGACCCCGACGCCCCCCTCTTTGAACTGGCCGATTACGGTGTCGTCGGCGATATCCACGAGATCGTCCCCAAACTTACCGAGGCGATACGAGCTGAAAAGAGTGCTTGAGTGGTAAGGCGGTTAAGTGCTAATGTGTCTCTCCGCCGGGGGGGCATGTTTCAGCGGGCTCATGTTTCGTCCCTTCGACAAGCTCAGGACAAGCAGGGTCATGCTTCGTCAAGCTCAGCATGACACCGGGGCCGTCACCTGGAGGATCCTCCGTGTCACCCTGAAACCCCTGTCCGTCATCCTGAAACCCCTATCTGTCATCCTGAAACCCCTATCTGTCACCCTGAGATCCCTGTCTCGCACCCTGAAACCCCTATCTGCCACCCTGAAATCCCTGTCTCGCACCCTGAAATCCCTGTCTCGCACCCTGAAACCCCTATCTGTCACCCTGAGCATCCTGAGCTTGTCGAAGGACGAAGGGTGACCCCCTCCCGCGATGACACTCACCACCCCCGAACGCATAGTCCTTGTGAGCCTCATCGTGGCCTCAGGCGGGTTTTTTGCTTACGAAATCTGGCGACGCCTTCGAATCGTAAACCGGGGACAGGGGAAATTCCCTCTGGACCGGGTTCCCTCCCGCCTGATGCGAGTGGTGAGAGAAGTGTTCTTTCACCAGAGGGTGGTGTCAGGACGTCACGGACCGGGCGTCATGCATGCCCTCGTTTTCTGGGGTTTCGTCGTCTTTGCCGTTGTGACCCTGGACCACTTTGGCGCAGGTTTCGGCTTTCCCCTCCTGTCGCCCGGTACACGCCGACTTTATTCCCTGTTCGTTATCCCCGTTGCCCTTCTCGTCATCGTGGGGATCTCAGCTCTCGCCTACCGCCGTTTCGTCGTTAAACCTCCCTCTCTGGGAAAACTCTCCCCCTCTTCGGGCCTGGTTGCCCTATTCATCTTTGTCCTCATGATCACGTACCTGTTCGGAGAAACGAATCCCCCCGTCCTGCCGGCAAAGGTTAACTGGTGGATCCATACCGGAGTCATTCTGGCGTTTCTCGTTCTGATCCCCCGGTCCAAACATCTCCATCTCGTACTGGCTCCGTTTAACATTTTCTTCCGGCCGTTTGAAACGCCAGAACACGCTCCCGTGACCGTCAATCTGGAGGGCTCCGAAGAGGAACTGGAAGCCACCCTGGAGAATCTCAAGTGTCTTTCCAGGAACCAGGCTCTCGATGTCTTCTCCTGTGTAGAGTGCGGCCGGTGTACGGAGGTCTGTCCGGCCCACCGTGGCGGAGGAATCCTCGATCCGAAGCACCATTTCATCCTCGACTTGAGGGGCCCCATGCTGGAATCGAAGGATGTGGCCGTTCTGGACAGAATCGATCCCGACGCGGGGTGGGAATGCACTACCTGTCAGGCGTGTACTTATGCCTGTCCCGTGGGGAACCAGGTGGAAAAATCGGAGGAGATCCGCAATCTCCAGGTTCTGGTGGAGGGTCAGGTCCCGGGAGAGTTCCAGAAGTTGTTCATGAACCTTCGAGAGGCGGGCAATACGGAAGGGGCCCATGAGAGCCCCCTGGACGGGAAGTTTCCCCCTTACACGCCCGACAAGGAATACGTCCTGTGGCTCGGCTGTTTTGCCCGGTATGAACTCGATCCCCAGTTTTCCCGGTCGGTGGTCAATTTCACCCGGATCCTGGACGCCGCCGGTGTGACCTACGGCATTCTAAAGGAGGAGTGGTGTTCCGGGGATCCGGCCTTACGGCTGGGGGAAAAGACGATCTACCACCAACTCAGGGAGCACAACCTCCAGGTCCTGTCGGAGGCAAAAAAAGTGGTTACACTTTGCCCCCACTGTCTGGTGAATTTAGGCCGGGAATACGCCAAGTACGGTCCCGTCGGGTACCGGGTGGAGCATCACACCCGTGTCATTGCCGGGCTTCTGGACAGCGGCCGCATCACCGTGAGGCCCGATACGGGGTTGAAACCGGCCTTTCACGACCCCTGCAATCTCGCCCGCATGATGAACGAGGTGGAGGCACCCCGGCGGGCTCTGGGCCACGTGGTGCCCCGTTTGACCGAATTGCCCGAGCACGGTAAACGACCCCTTTGCGGCGGCGCGGGCGGGGGTTTGTGGTGGAAAAAGGAGGGGGTGGGGAGAACCCACCTGTTGAGGGCCCGGCAGATCGTCGACTCGGACTGCGACACCGTGGTGACCGCCTGCAACTTCTGTTTCGGAATGTTCAATC
>JBHIEY010000071.1:0-8772 GCA_046861835.1 Fidelibacterota bacterium
GGATAAGAGGACGTTTCCAACGACATCCGCGGTCCCCACGTCACCTCTCCTGTCAGCACGGTCAGCGCCCTCCCGCGGGTACGGAGAAGGCTGGTGGCAATTCAGCGGAAGTTTGCCGGGGAACACGACTCTGTGGTCGAGGGGCGGGATGTGGGCACCGTGGTGTTTCCTCACGCCGATCTGAAGTTTTACCTGGTGGCGGACTATCCCACCCGGGCCAGACGGCGGCAGAAGGATCTCAAACGGCTGGGCGTCCGGCAGCCCCTGGAGGAAATCATCGACGATCTGAGACGAAGGGACCGGATCGATTCGGGCAGGCGTCATTCCCCGTTGATGAAAGCGGAGGATGCGGTGGAGGTGGACACCACCGGCCTGACAATCAAGGAGCAAATAGAATTCATTGTCAATCGCGTGAGGGAGCGGTTGAGGGAGGAAGGAGAAAAAACATAAATGGAACAGGAAGAGAAGGCAGGCACGGATAATCTTGGCGCCGAAGGCCAGGGGTCCCCTGAACAGGCAGAGGGGGAAGGGGGTCCGGCCGTCACCGAGACCGGGGACTACCTCGATCCGGGACTGTTTGAACAGGTTAAGCGGGTCACATACGAAGACCTGGAGGAAACCGGAGATCCGGATGATAAGGTGGATCCCGATCTCCTTTCCCGGTACATGGAGACCATTTCCGACATCGGGCAGCATCAGATTGTCACGGGCCGGGTGATCGGGCAGAACGAAAAAGAAATCATCATGGACATCGGGTTCAAGTCGGAGGGAATCATTCCCCGTTCGGACTTCGTGGATGAGGAGACCCCTTCCATCGGTGACGTTCTGGATGTCTATCTCGAGAGGATGGAAGATTCCAGCGGACAAACCATCCTTTCCAAGGAAAAAGCCGACTGGATGAAGCGGTGGAACAAGATAGTGGAAGTTTTCGGAAACAAGGAGACGTTGAAGGGGAAGATTGTCCGACGCATCAAGGGGGGGATGGTGGTGGATCTTGACGGCATCCAGGCCTTCCTGCCGGGTTCCCAGATTGATGTTCGCCGCGTCCAGGACTTCGATCAGTATCTTGGCCAGGAGATGGAATTTCGGATCGTGAAGTTGAACCGTGTTCGAAAGAACATTGTGCTGTCGAGGAAGGCTCTTCTTGAAGACACCCTCCGGGAGCAGAGGGAGGCCCTTTTCAAGGAGATTGAAGTGGGCCAGATCGTTGAGGGCCGGGTGAAGAATATCACGGACTTCGGGGTTTTTGTGGATTTAGGTGGGGTGGACGGCCTGCTGCACATCACCGATCTTTCCTGGGGGAGGGTCAACCACCCTTCCGACATGGTGGAACTCGGGGACAAGCTCAACGTAAAGATCATCGATGTGGACAGGGAAAGGCAGCGGATTTCCCTGGGCCTCAAGCAACTCACCCCTCACCCCTGGGAGAATATTTCCCAGAAGTATCCCGTGGGGACAAAGGTAACGGGAAAGGTGGTCAGCCTGACGAACTACGGTGCTTTCGTGGAGATCGAGAAGGGGGTGGAAGGGCTGGTTCACGTGTCGGAGATGTCGTGGACCCGCAACATTCGTCATCCGTCGGAAATCGTCCAGTTAGGGGACACGGTGGAGGCGGAGGTTCTGAGTGTGGATGAAGAAGAAAGAAAGATTGCCCTCGGCTTCAAACAGCTACAGCCGGATCCCTGGGACGGGGTGGAAACGCGCTATCCGGTGGGTTCCCTCCACAGGGGAACGGTAAGAAACCTGACTCAGTTCGGCGCCTTTGTGGAATTGGAGGAAGGCATTGACGGTCTGGTTCATATTTCGGACATGTCATGGACCAAGGTTATCCGCCATCCCAAGGAAGTGGTACAGAAAGGGGAGGAGGTGGAGGTGCGGGTACTGGATGTTTCTCACTCCAGCCGCCGGATAGCCCTGGGTCTGAAGCAGGCTATGGAGGATCCCTGGCCCGCCATCACCGAGCATTTCGAGGCGGGGAAAACCTTTACGGGAAAGGTTATCCGCACTCTTGACAAGGGCATTATTGTTCAGTTAGAGATGGATGTGGAGGGAATCGTTCCCTCCCGTTCCCTTCCCAGGAAGAACAGGCACGAAATCCTGGAGCAATTCCAGCCGGGTGTCCCGGTGACGGCTGAGGTTGTCCGGGTGGAGCCGGAGGAAAAGAAGGTGGTAATGAAGTTGGTAGACATTGCCGGCGACTCCCGTGACGAATCGGCAGAGCCGGGAAATCAGGACGAAGCGGATCCCTCCTCATAGATGGCCAGGCTGGCTTCACTCAGAAACGTCGTGGAGGTGGGAAACCTTCGCATCTGGGTAGGAGCCACCTTCTTTGCCGCCATTCTCTGGTTATTCGTTATTTCGGAGCACCAGTATACCTACGTCATTGAGATTCCCATTCAGATTCGCAATATCAAAGAGGGGAAAACGCTCCGGGGGGAAACTCCTCTCACGGCTCAGGTCAGATTCCGGGGCACCGGCCGGGCCCTCCTGAAGGCGTTGCTCTTGAAGTCCATATCCGATTTCAAACTGGTGCTCGATCTGGAACGCATCAGTACACAATACGATTTCCACCTGAACGACTACTACGAGCGGTACAGTCAAAACGTGATTATTCCCAAGGGGTTCGAGCTGGAGTTCATAGATGTCGTGGAGCCCCTGACCGTCCATATTGACCTGACTGACTACATGATCAAGCCGGTCCGGGTGCTTCCCAATATTGTGGCGAATCCGGCGCCCGGTTTCGTTCAGGTAGGATCGATTTCCATCGACCCGGAGACCATCGAACTCAAGGGTCCGAAGGAAATCATTCGTCAGGTGGATACGGTTCAGACGGAGTTCGCCGAGTTTCCCAGCCTGGAGGGTCCCGTGGACATCACGCTCCCCGTGAATCTCGATTTCCCCCGGGTGGTGGAAGCCTCTCCCCCCTCGATCCGGGTGCAGGTGAATATTCAGGAAATCGGCGAAAGAATTATCAGCGGGGTGCCCGTAATCATTCGAAACAAACCGGAAGGAATCCGGGTCTTTGCCAACCCCAGCACGGTATCGCTGGCGGTGACGGGGGGAGTCGATTATATTGCCGGGTTGCAGTCGTCGGATGTGGAGGTGTTCCTCGATTTCAGGGCTCAATGGGAAAAGGAGCAGCTTTACTACACACCCACCGTGCGAGTCCCTCCGGACGTCATGAAATGGCGGGATCTTTCCCCCAACACCATCGAACTCGTCGTGGCCAGAATTACGGAATGACGGTTCTCGGCATCGAAACCTCCTGCGACGAAACGGCGGCAGCCGTCTCAAGGGGAGGGGATATTCTTGCATCGATAGTCTCTTCTCAGACTATTCATTCCCGGTATGGCGGTGTGGTTCCGGAAGTGGCATCCAGGGAGCATGAGAAGTTACTTGCCCCGGTTGTGGAGGCCGCTCTTTCCGATGCGGACATTGCATTGACGGATCTCGATGGGGTAGCGGTTACGCGGGGTCCGGGGTTGATGGGTCCCCTCCTCACGGGAGTATCCTTCGCCCAGGGACTGGCAAAAGGGATGGATATCCCCTGCCTGGGTATCAACCACATAGAGGCCCACATTTTCGCCAATTTCATTGCCTGGCCCCGGCTCGGCTACCCGTTTCTCTGTCTTCTGGTTTCGGGGGGTCACACTCAGATCTGGAAGGTGGATGGCCTGGGACGGTATCAACTCCTGGGAGAAACGCGGGACGATGCAGCCGGTGAGGCTTTTGACAAGGGGGCCCGCATCCTGGGTCTGGGCTTTCCCGGAGGTCCAGCCATTGAGAAAGCTGCCCGGGGAGGGAACGAAGATGCGGTGGTTTTTCCTCAGGCCTTCCTGAAATCCCCTGCCATTGAATTCAGTTTCAGCGGCCTGAAGACCGCTCTGTTGGATCATGTCCGGAGACTTGGCGCACCCCCCCTGGGACAGCGGCTCTCCGACGTGGCCGCCAGCTATCAGAAGGCCATCGTCTCCGTTCTGCTGTCAAAATTGAAACAGGCGGTGGACCGGACGGGAATCGGGACGGCGGTGATTGCCGGAGGTGTGGCCGCCAACGGCCGGCTCCGGTTCCTGGCCCGGGAGCTGTTGCCCGATTCCACCGTCCTCTACCCGGAGCAGTCGCTCTGTACGGACAACGGTGCCATGGTGGCCTTTCTTGGAGAGAAGTATCTGGAGAAATCCCCCGGGAAGAGACCGGTTGACCTGACCGTTGTGCCCAATCTGCGCCTTCCCGGTTAGTCCATGTCTCCTCTCTTTTCCGTCGGCGACGGGATTCCTCTCTGGATCCTCCCGCCAGTTTTCGTTCTGGGACTCCTTCTGGCGGGATGGAGCTACGGTATTCACAGAGGCCGTGACCGCCGGCGCTATCTTGTCCCCGCCCTCTTGAGAGCGGGGACCTTTCTCATTGTGGTTGTTCTTCTTTCTGATCTCGTCATATCGTGGACTTCCGTCCGGTTGAGGACGCCGGTCGTGAAGGTGTTTTTCGATAATTCGGTCAGCGCCGCCTATCACCAGACTGTTTCGAGCAGTTCACTCTTGAACGGGTACCGGGAAATTGCCACCCTTCTCCAGAAAGCGGCCAGAAATCATCCAACGGATGCCCGGGTGGATCTTTATTCCTTTGGTTCGGAAGTCAGAACGATTCCCGGAGAGGATTTTCAGCTGGACTTTTCTGAACCCACGACCCATTTGTCCCGGGTCATCAAAGGTCTTGAAAAGGTTCCCGGGCAGGAATACGTGGCGGGAGTCGTGATGGTAACGGACGGTCAGATCACCATGGGCGACGATCCGAGGGAGATGGTCACGGACCTGGGAATCCCCATTCACACCATCGGGATCGGTGAGCTGACCCCCATGGTGGATATTCATGTGCAAAAAGTGGACGTGCCGCCGGTGGGGATCCGGGGCGACACCCCCACGGCCACCGTGGATATTTCTTCCATGGGACAGTTCAGACAGAGGGTTCACGTCACCCTGTCCCGGGGCGATAAGCTGCTCGGTTCAAAGGTGGTCATGTTGGAGGGACAGGGATCGGTCCGGAAGGTGAAATTCCAGTTTCGCCTGGATGATCCGGGAACAGGGGAATACACGGTTCAGGTATCCACCCTTCAGGACGAAATCAATATTCAAAACAACCGGGCTTCGTTCACGGTCACCACACTGAAGGACCGATTCCGTGTTGCCCTGTTGACCGGGACACCCTCGCCCAATACCGCTTTCTTGAAGAGGGTGCTTCGTGGGTCGAACCGATTTGAGACCGATCACTTTGTCAGGCTGGCAAACCGGTGGTCGCCCCATCTGGCCTCCTTCTGGGGGAGGAACTACGATCTGATTCTCCTGGACAATATTGGGAAAAACTCCCTGCCGGGGCGGTGGATCGATGATCTGGGCCGGAAACTGTCCCGTTTCCCCTCCGGTCTCGCCTTCGTGGCGGGACCCAATGTCACGGGTGACGTTGAGATGCTCTACCCGCTCCTGGGGCTTGAACCGGTGGCTCTTGAGATTGACAGGGATCAACCGTATCCTGTGACCCTGTCAGAGAGGCGGTTTGAGCACCCGATTTTTTCCGGTGCCGGGGATCTGTTCCGGTCCGTTCCTCCTCCGGGCTCCCTTCCCCCTTTGCGACCGTCCCTTCTGGCAGGACCGGCTTCCGGGGAGGTATCGGTTCTGGCCCAACTGGAGGGGACCGGCACGGTACCTCTTTTTACGGCGGGAACGGTGGCCCTCCCTGAAGCGCCGGGGACGGTTATCCGGGTGGCCACCTTTACCTCGTCCGATCTGTGGCAACTTCACTTCAAAACCTTAATGACGGACATTTCCGATTTCACCCACCGGTGGTGGGAACGGACCCTGAGCTGGCTGGTAAAAGCGGGAGGGGAAAATGGCGTCTACATCCGGCTGAACAAGTCGGCATACCAGCAGGGGGAAACCGTCTATGTTTCCGGTACCGTACTGGACCTGGGGCAATTCCCTTCGGAAGCGGTGGACGTCACCCTGTTCCTGGAAGAACGGGAAACGGGAGACATCCGGTCCTACCCCCTGACGTACTCTCCCGGCGCCGGGTGGGAAACCACCCTGTTTGCCGGCAAACCGGGGATGTACAACTACACCATAGAAGCCCAGGCTCACGGGGTTGTTCTGGGACGCCGCACCGGAACATTCAGAGTGGAGGAAAGTCAGATAGAACTGAACCGTGTTTTCCTCAACGAGAAGCTCTTGAGAGATCTGTCTGAAACCACAGGTGGCGTCTATCTTCCGTGGTCCCGGCGGGGGGAAATTGGCACCCATGTTGCCTTTCCTTCACGGGTGACCAAGACCGCCCGCACCTTTCATGTCAGTCACTGGATACCGCTGGGAATCGTCCTGGTGGTGTTGTTTACGGGTGAATGGGTGGTGCGCAGGCTTCTCGGTCTCCAGTAGCCGCCGTTAAGTGTTTGACATTGCCGTTACCGGGTGGTAGCTTTCAGCCCGATCGCAAGAGCTGAGGCATGAAAAAGATCGCAATTATCGGCACGGGCTACGTGGGCCTTGTCAGTGGAGCAGGTCTCTCTGATTTTGGTAACGAAGTCGTTTGTTCCGACGTGGACGGCGATAGAATCGGCCAGCTCCAGAAAGGCAAAATTCCCTTTTTTGAGCCCGGGCTGGCGGAGCTGGTTTCCAGGAATGTGGCGGCGGCAAGGCTGTCATTTACCACAGATGTCAGCCGGGCGGTGAAAGGTGCGGAAGTGGTCTTTATTGCGGTGTGGACTCCGGAAGGAAAGGATGGGCAAGCCGATCTTTCGGCGGTAAAGGAGGTTGCCAGAACGGTTGGAAGGAACCTGAATGGTTACAAGGTTATCTGTACGAAGAGTACGGTACCCATCGGCACGGGTGAGCTGGTTCGAAACATCGTTCAGGAAGAGGCGAGTGGAGACGGGGAGTTTGATATTGTTTCCAATCCCGAATTCCTCCGGGAGGGGGCCGCGGTGAAGGATTTCTTGATTCCCAACCGGGTGGTCATTGGAAGCGATTCGCCCCGGGCTCTGGAGATCATGAAGGAGGTATACCGGCCCCTTTTCATCAATGAGACGCCCATGGTGATGACCGACATTGTCACTGCCGAGACCATCAAGTATGCCTCCAATGCTTTTCTGGCGACGAAGATTTCTTACATTAACGAAATTGCCAACCTGTGTGATGAAACGGGGGCCGATGTTCATGTGGTGGCGCGGGGTATGGGTCTGGACGGTCGTATCGGTCCCAAGTTTTTGCATCCGGGACCGGGATTCGGCGGGTCCTGTTTTCCGAAGGATACACGGGCCTTCGTGCATCAGGGGGAAGTCCGGGGGATAGAACTGGGCGTCATCAAGGCGGCCATCCGGGCCAATGAGCGTCAACGGAGGCGTGTCATCGAGAAGTTGGACCGGCTCCTCGAAAACGATCTGAAAGGGAAGACCATCGCCGTTCTGGGCCTGGCGTTCAAGTCAAATACGGATGATGTTCGGCATTCGCCTGCCATTTCCGTGATCGAACACGTGTTGAAGGCGGGGGCAACGGTGAAGGCGTTCGATCCCGCGGCGATGAAGAACATGGCGCGTCTGTTTCCTCAGGTCGAGTACTGCAGCAGCCTGGACGAGGCGGTGACCGGTGCCGACGCCGTTGTGATGATGACGGAGTGGCATGAGTTCCGCGGCGTCGATCTGGAGGCCGTGGCCCGGCTGGTCAAACAAAGGGTCGTGGTGGACGCCCGAAACATATTGAATCCGTCGGAGTTGAAACGGCTGAATTTCAGGTTTGAAAGCATGGGAAGGGGGAACAGCGGATGAGCGCCATTGAGGGCGTTATCATCAAAGGGCTCACCGTTCATTCGGACGTTCCCGATGTGGACAAATCGCCGGCGAGTCCAGGGTTTCTCATGGAGGTCGTCCGGGATGATGACGGCCTTCTTGCCCGTTTTGGTCAAACCACCTTTACGGTGGCCTACGAGGGAACCATTAAGGGTTTTCACTGGCACAGAAAGCAGGACGACCTGTGGTTTGTGGCCACGGGAAAAGCGGTGGTGGTGTTATACGATTTGAGGAAGGACTCCCCCACATTCGGGTCCACGCAAACGATCACGGCGGGGAAGGACGACTACAAAGTTATCCTTATTCCGTCGGGAGTGGCTCACGGTTACAAGGTGCTCAGCAAGGAGCCCGTATTGCTCTTCTACCATAGCACCCGCAGCTACAACCGGGACAATCCCGACGAAGAACGCATTCCGTGGAATGATTCCACCATCAATTTCGACTGGGAAGGGCTGGAATGACCACGTATCTCATCACGGGAGGGTGCGGCTTCATTGGGAGCAATTTTGTCCGGTATCTGCTGGACGGGAATGACCGGGTCCGGGTTATCAATCTGGATAAGCTCACCTATGCCGGAAACCGTGACAACTTGACGGACATTGAAGACCATCCGGGGTACCTTTTTGTCCGGGGGGACATCTGTGACCGGGAAACGGTGGAAAGAATCTTTATCGATACCCGTCCGGAGATCGTGGTGAATTTTGCCGCTGAAAGTCACGTAGATCGCTCTATCGGCAATCCCGACAGCTTTATCCGCACCGATGTGTTTGGGGTATTCGTCCTGCTTGAAGCATCCAAACGGCACGGGGTGCGCCGTTTCATTCAGGTCAGTACGGACGAGGTATACGGCAGCATTCAGGATGGGAGGTTCCGGGAAACGGATCCGCTGATGCCCAGCAGTCCCTACTCGGCCAGCAAGGCGGGGGGGGACCGGTTAGCCTATTCGT
>JBHIEY010000072.1:0-8749 GCA_046861835.1 Fidelibacterota bacterium
ATGGGGAAAAGGGCCGCTTAAGCGGCCCTTTTTCTATCTCTTTTTCAAGAAACCGTCGCCCCCATTGGTCCGTCACGGGGACCCTTTTCTTCCGTCCTTCTTTTTAAAAAAGAAGGACCAAGAAAATCGTCGCTGTTGCAAGAGGCGACATTCTTTAAGAACCGGCCATAGGCGATTTGGCCACGTTTTTTAAGGATGTGGCTCTCGACTGACCACCGGAGGTGTGGGATTCCTTGTTGAGATACGGGGATGTTTGGCCTTAACTTTGGGGGAATTTTCTCGGGAGAAACGAAATGATCATCCCCATAACCCGACTGACAGCTTTCATCCTCCTTCTCATGGCCGTCGCGTGTACGCCGAGGATGGACGAAAACGACGTGGTGTCCATCGACAACCGGGTGTTCGACCGGGACGAGTTTTTTTCCGATGTGCTGGAATCCCGGTTCGTAAAACTCCCCTTGGAGGAGAGACAGAAAGTGGTGGACGCCTTTGCGAAACGCCAGATCTTCACTATCGAGGCGGAGCGGAGGGGTCTCGTGGACGATGTTGCCACGCAAAAACTCGAGGCCCGTACGCGGGGTAACCTGGTTGTCGATAAGCTCTTGGAAGAAGAGGTGTGGGCCCGGTTGCTTTCAGATTCTTCTCTAAAACTTCTGTATGACCGGATGGGGCGCAGGATAAACGTTCATCACATCGTGGTGACGTTTGAGGGTTCCCGCCATTCCCGGTCTGACAGGAGCGAATGGGAAGCCCTCGAAGTTATCCGGGAAATCCGGAAGAAGGTCGTGAACGGGGAAATGAAATTCTTCGAGGCCGCCCGGCGGTATTCGGAAGATCCGTCCCGCTATGACGACGGCGTTCTGGGGAGGTTCAGATGGGGAGAACTCTTTGAGCCCGTCCAGAGCGTGGCCTTTTCCATGAAGGCAGGAGAAATATCCGAACCGGTCCGGTCAGACGTGGGGTATCACATCGTGAGAGTAACGGGGGTTGAAAAAATACCCCTCTCTCCCTACGAGGAGATGATCCCGGAGCTCAAACGGTTCATACGGACGAACAAGGGACACGAATTCGATCTGGCCCTGAAAGATTTTGAAAAGAGGTTGGAACGCCGCTACGCGGTGAAATTCAACCCCGACATGATTTCCCGGCTGTTGAAGGCTGTCGCGGAAGTCCACGGCGACAGGGAAGGGTATCCCACCGCAAAACTCATCAATGAAATCGATCTTCCGGGTATTATCTGTGTGGCAGGATCGGTACCCATTGAACTTCCCTGGTTCCGGGAGAATATTGACCTTCTGGGACCACCCCTTTCCAATTCCCTCATCATTTCCGAACGGACACTGGTTACCACCCTGGAACATGTTCTCTACCGCCATCTCACCCAGCAGTTCGCCACAGAAACACGGGACTCCACCTGGTTTGAGGACATTGACCAAAAGATGGAAAGAGGCCGCCCCAGGATCCTCCGGAAAGTTCTCGCAGATGAACTTTCGCGCACACGGCCTGATACCCCCAAGGACGAACTGATCCGGGAACTGGTGGAGCGCCACCGGGTACGCATCAACGATGAGTTCGTTTCCACATACCGTACCGGCGAATCGTCGATTTGATGGGTGTCACCCTTCGCCTTTTCCGTAAGGAACTCACGTCGCTGTGATTGTCATCGCGAAGGATACCGCCCGGACGGGAGACTGAGTCCCTCTCATCATTTTGCATTCCCCTGACAGGGAGATTGCCACGCCCCGGGAAAACCCCGGGACTCGCAATGACGGGGAGGGGCTATGGATTTCGGAGAGGAAAGAGAGGGGGTCTTTACCTCTCAGCCGTCAGGTGGGCGTGAAGCTCTGTGAGGGCGGAAAGATAGGCTTCCACGGGACGGTCCGTCACGGTCAGGATCGCCAGCTTCGTGAGAAGGGAATCGCGGGAATACCGGCCTGGATCATAATCGGAATCGAAAAATATCTCGGCAAAAGGGATTCCCACAAGCCTGAGGGTATCCAGGAGATCGTGCTGGAATCTGGCCCATGGACCCGGTGAAATGAGAAGGCCCTGGGCCCAGTTCCTGTTGCGCTGAAGAAAGGTGATGGCCTTACCGGAATCGTGAGTTTGGAGGGTCTTGAGGGTGATCCCCAGTTCGTGGGCTTTCCGTCGCAGAGCCCGGTCGATCTTGTCGAGCGTAATCGTATCGCCCACGCGGCTTGAACGAAGACCCATAAGATTCATGTTCGGGCCGTGGAGAACCAGAAGATTCATGGGAAGTAAGTTTAATGAAGTTTTTCAACTTATGCCTATGACTTTCCCCGTGCGTGATGCGTAATGCGTGAGGTGTGATCTCCGGGGTTATTAAAGGAACCACTGAGGACACAGAGAAAAGGTGATGGATGGTTGAAACGTGCAGCGATTCCTTGTCATTGCGAGCCCCGCTGTGGCGGGGTGTGGCAATCCCATTGTTCGGCCAAAAGTGTGTGAGATTGCCACGGTCGCCCTTCGACAAGCTCAGGACTCCCTCGCAATGACCGGATTGGATAAGGAACTCCCTCTGTGTGGTCCCAAACGCGTCACCCGTAACGCATGTCCCGTCCTGGTGGACCCCTTTGTCCTTGCCGGGCTATTTCACCGTGGTTAAATTCGTCGCCAGGCATGCCGCTGAACAATAGCACCGGGGGAAGAAACCATGGCTAAAGAGACTAAGAGTGTCATCACTTGCGATCTGGATGGAAAGATAGAAACCTTCGGCGAGGGATCGCAGGCTCTGTTCGGGTATACACCCGATGAGGTGATCGGTAAACAGCGGGTCAGCATTTTTTCACCGGGGCTGGTGGTGCTGGGTCCGCTGACCAAGTGGCTCAAAACGGCCCGGGAGGAAGGGGCATGGGAAGGGGACACCGTTTTCCTGGATAAGAACGGTAATAAGATTCCCTGCCATATCCGGATTACCCCTACCTTCAAGAAAGAGAAACATATTGGATACTGCGGGGTGACCACCCGTCTGGAGGGGGCGGATGTGGAAAGCGTGACGCCCAGGATCAGCTTCTTGACCCGGGTTTTCCGTTGGTTCGTCATCACCCGGGCACCCTTCCTGACGGCTACCGTGGTTCCCGTTCTCCTCGGAGGGGCGGTGACATCACTTCTGGGGTATGCGGTGGACCCGGGGCTTCTGGGCCTGACCCTTCTGGCTGCCAGCCTTCTTCACGTGGGGACCAATACCGCCAACGACTATTTCGACTACAAGAGCGGCACCGATGACGCCACGTACGACTACATCGTCCCCTTTACCGGGGGTAGCCGGAGCATTCAAATGGGACTGATTTCCCCAGGGGGGATGTTGACGGTTTCCCTGGTGGCGTTTGCCCTGGCGGGAGTGTCTGCCATACCCCTGATACTCCGGGCCGGATGGCCCGTCCTTCTTCTGGGAACGGCGGGAGCGTTGTCGGGCTTCTTCTATACGGCGCCTCCGCTGCGGTTCTGTGCCCGGAAAGGGCTGGGCGAACTGTTGGTGGCCTTGAATTTCGGTCCGCTCATGGTGGCCGGGAGTGCCCTGGTCCAGACGGGAACCCTTCAGCCCCTGGCCCTCCTGGTAGGAGTCCCGGTAGGCCTGTTGACAGCCGCCATTTTGTGGATCAACGAATTCCCCGACGTGGAAGGGGACAAGGCCACGGGCAAGGACAATCTTGTGGTGGTCATGGGGAAAGCGCGGGCAAGATACGGGTACGTTCTTCTCGTGGGCGGTGCCTTCACCCTCATTGTAGCCATGGCGATTCTGGGCGTGCTTCCCCTTCTCTCTCTCATCGCACTGCCGGGGGTTTACCTGGCGGTGAAGGCCATCAAAACTATGTTTGCCCACACCCATGACAGACTTCTCAAGCCCGCCAATGCCGGCACTATCAACCTCCATCTCATCACGGGACTTCTCTTGTGTCTGGGCGTCTGGATGGGATGAGATCCTGGTGAAAATCCCGATACTCTTTATCGGGAAATTGGCTGTGCTCAAATTAAGAGAGCCCCGTTGTCGGGGCTCTTTTTTTATGGAAGCACTATGACCCCTGCGCCGGCAGTGCTCATGCTCGCGGACGGACGACTGTTCCGGGGTAAGAGCTTCGGTGCTCCCGGAGAAACGGTGGGAGAAGTGTGCTTCAACACGGGCATGACAGGTTACCAGGAAATTCTCACCGATCCCTCCTACTGCGGTCAGATCGTCGTGATGACCTACCCCCACGTGGGCAATTACGGCGTAAATTCACAGGACGGGGAATCGAGGCGGATTCAAGTGTCGGGATTTGTGGTCAGGCAGGAGACGGTTATTCCCTCCAATCACCGGTCCGAAAAGTCGGTGGGGAACTATCTCCGGGCGGAAGGTATCGTGGACATTCAACACATTGACACCCGGGCCCTCACCCGGCACATCCGGTCACACGGAGCCATGAACGGCATTATCAGCACGGTCGACTTCGAACGGACTTCCCTTTTGACCAAGGTGAACTCCCATCCCTCCATGGCCGGCAGGGATCTTGTGTCAGAGGTGACGTGCCGGAAGGACTATGAGTGGATCCCCGGCAAAGAACGCCATCCGCCACACCCGGCGGATAACGGCCTCTTCCGGGTTTCCTGCATCGATTTCGGCGTGAAATGGAATATCCTCCGGTTGCTCGCAGACCACAGCTGCCGCGTGCGCGTTTTCCCCGCCACGGCTTCCTTCCGGGACATTCTTGATACAAACCCTCACGGCGTGTTCCTTTCCAATGGGCCAGGAGATCCCGCCGCCGTTACCCGGGGGGTGGAGACGGTGAAAGCACTGTTGGGGGAAACGCCCCTTTTCGGCATCTGTCTGGGGCATCAACTCCTGGCTCTGGCTCTGGGGGGGAAGACGTTCAAGCTCAAGTTCGGACACCACGGCGTCAACCATCCGGTGAAGAACGTTCGTTCGGGCCGGGTAGAGATCACCAGTCAGAACCACGGGTTTGCCGTGGATCCCGGTTCCCTGCCATCGGGGGTTGACATCACTCACCTGAACCTGAATGACGGTACCGTTGAGGGCTTCCGATGCCGGGATGTGCCCGCGTTTTCCGTCCAGTACCACCCCGAGGCGGCCCCGGGTCCCCACGATTCCCGGTATCTCTTCGATGAATTCATCGGCCTGATGAGAAAGGGAAAGGAAGTTTCCCGTGCCTGAGAAGGTCCTGAAAACCGTTGGCCTGACCAAATCCTTCAAGGGGAACATGGCCGTGGACGATCTGACTCTTGAGGTTGAGGAAGGGGATGTGTTTGGTTTTCTCGGTCCCAACGGTGCCGGGAAATCGACCACCATCCGGCTCATGCTTGCTCTCATCAAACCCGATGCCGGGGATGTGGAAATCTTCGGCGACTCCATCCGCCGGCACGGTAACCGTGCGTTGAGGAATGTCGGTGCTCTTATCGAGGAGGCCGATTTCTACCGGAACCTCTCGGCTGAACACAATCTTCAGCTTCTGGCCCGCATGGACGGGCTTTCCGGCTCACGGGTGGGGGAGGTGTTAAAAACCGTGGGACTGTACGACCGGCGGAAAGACAAAGTGAAAACCTATTCCCACGGTATGAAGCAGCGGTTGGGCCTGGCCCAGGCCCTCTTGAATCATCCGAAACTTCTTATTCTGGATGAACCGACATCGGGACTGGACCCCCGGGGAATGAAAGACGTGAGGGAACTCATCCGGCGGCTGGCCCGGGAAGGGATGACCATCTTTCTCTCGTCCCACCTCCTGGATGAGGTGGAGAAGGTGTGCACCTCCATGGCCATCATCAACAGGGGAAAACTCATTATCGCGGGGAGAGTCCAGGAGCTCTTGGTGGAGACGCACCTGTTTGCCTCGGAGATCCGGGTCCGGCCGCTGGAGAAGGCCGTGGCCGTGATTTCTCAACTCGATTTTGTGAAGCGTGTGGAGAGCCTGGAGGATTCCGTGAGGGTGGCCGCCACGGAAGACCAGCTTGCCATGATAACCCGGAAACTGGTGGAGGAAGGAGTGGAAGTTCTGGCCGTCATCCCCCGGACGTCTCTGGAGGATTATTTTCTTTCCATCACGGAGGAAGGGGAGGGAAACCTCTGAAGAGGTTCCGTGGATTCCTCTTTTTCATCTCCGTGTGCCACCCGACTGAAGTCGGGTGCTTGTTGGTTCTCCCTGGCCGCTGACAAACGACCATCACCCGGATTCATCCGGGTGAAACCGTGATAACAGACCACGAATGATTCCACTCATCCAGAACGAACTCATAAAAATCTCCAGCAAGTGGCGGTCCTATATCGGATTCGCCGTTATCGCCATATTCATGCCCCTCATTCTGTGGGGATTCTCCGTGGGAGGTGGCCATATCGAAAGGGAAATGACCGAGCAACTCAGTGACACGTTCATCATCGTGGGTTCAGTCTTTAACGGCTTCCTGGCAACCTACATCGTCATGAATTTTCTCTGGGTTCACATTCCCCTGCTTGTTATGCTGGTGTCCGGAGAAGTGGTGGCCGGGGAAGGAGCGGCGGGAACGTTTAGAATCTACCTTACCCGTCCGGTACCCCGGTGGAAGATTATTCTGGCCAAGCTTCTGGCTACCTATGTCTATACGGCCCTTCTTATTGGGTTCTTTGTTCTCATGAGCCTGGGGCTTGGTACCCTGTGGCTGGGAACGGGCGATTTGATGGTGGTTCATAAAGGAATTCTCATTCTTCCACCGGGCACGGCATGGGGACGGTTCGCCGTGTCGTTTTTCCTGGCCACGGGTACCATGTGGGTGGTGGCCACGCTGTGCTTCATGTTCTCCACCATGGTGAACAACGGCATCGGTCCCGTCATTGGTGCCTTCGCCATCCTGATCATCGGCCTGGCCATCGCCAACATCCCCCTGGAACTGTTTGAAACGATCCGGCCCTATCTGTTTACGTCGTACCTGGACATCTGGAAAAAGGCCTTTCATGACCCCATTCCCTGGCAGAGCATCGGCCGGGATGGTGCCGTTCTGGGTCTGTATGCTCTCTTCTTTGTCGGCGTCAGCTTCGGTGTGTTCATGCGAAAAGATATTCTCACCTGACCCCGTGCTCTATCGATCCATAAGCGGACCATGGCCATACCTCGTCGCCCTCTTGCTCCTCGAGACGCCCCCTCTTTCCAAAAAGCTCCAGAAACCCCCGTCCCAGGGTCTCACTGCGGCAGCCATCCAGGACAGTCTGCTCCAGCGGTTCAGCGCCATTGACGATTATACAGCGCTGGTGACGATATCGGTATCCATGCCCCGCTTCCGCATTCCCGAGAAACAGCTGAGGCTCTATTATAAACGGCCCGGCAGGGTGAAAATAGAAGCGGAGGGGTTCGCCGTGGTTCCCCGCACCGGTCTCGCCCCCTCCCCTGTGGAAATCATCGGAGATCTCTTCAGACTCCGTGTGGCGGGCACGATGAAAAACGGGGACAGGACCACCTGGATACTGGAAGGACAGATCCACCCCGATTCGGCCCGGTTCGGCCTATTTGATCGCGATATCGTGGAAGGCGGGAAACTGAAAATGAGACTCTGGATTGATGGACAGGGGTGGTTCATTTCCCGGGTGGAAACCCTCCTTGATACGGTGGCGGTCATGGTGGTGGAATCGACCTTTCGGGAGTACGAGAAGCGCATCTGGTTGCCGGAGCAGACGGAACTCGCGTTCTTCATCTCGGCCAGAACCCTGGAAAAAATGGGGGACCGGGAGCCCATGGGGGGACCTTTGGGGGAGACTCACGGGGAGCCGGGGCTCGAGGATTTTGAGGGGCGGGTGAGGCTGAAATATTCCGGCTACCGAATCAACATCGGTCTTGACGATCGCATCTTTCGGGAGAGCGATTTCTGATCGGGCAAGATCACTGACCACAGAGGACAGAGGAAAAAAGTAGATAGAAAATGTCAAAGACAACCCTAAACAATAACAAGGACATACCAATCCGCACCAGGGGGCCCACACGTGATGCGTATCCTATGCATACCCTCTGTGGTCTCTGTGGTTCATTGTGATCCGTGCCCCGGCGGAATGATATCGACTCCATTCTGATTATCGGCGCCGGCCCTATTGTGATTGGCCAGGCGTGTGAGTTTGACTATTCCGGCACCCAGGCCTGTAAAGCCCTGAAGGAGGAAGGGTACAGGATCATTCTGGTCAATTCCAATCCCGCCACCATCATGACGGATCCCGGGATGGCGGATGCCACCTATATTGAACCCCTGACGCCGGATACGGTAACGGCCATCATTGAAAAGGAGCGCCCTGACGTTATCATGCCCACCGTGGGGGGGCAGGTGGCCCTCAATCTGGCGATGGATCTTGAGGGCCGGGGTGTTCTCAAAAAATGGGGAGTGGAACTGATTGGTGCGGGGACGTCCGCCATCCGGAAGGCGGAAAACAGAAAAGAGTTCAAAACCGCCATGAGGGAAGCGGGGATTGACGTGCCCGGCGGGGGATTCGTTCATTCAGCGGCAGAGGCAGAAATCATGACTTCCGGGCTCGACTTTCCCGTAATCATCCGTCCTTCCTTCACTCTGGGAGGCACCGGGGGGAGCACCGCCTTCAATCAGGAGGAGTTTCTTGATCTTGTGGATCAGGGTCTGAAGGAAAGTCCCGTTTCCGAGGTGCTTGTTGAGGAATCGCTGGCGGGCTGGAAAGAATTCGAGCTCGAGGTTATCCGCGACACGGCCGACAATGTCATCGTGGTCTGCTCCATTGAGAATCTCGATCCCATGGGTGTTCATACGGGGGATT
>JBHIEY010000239.1:0-2383 GCA_046861835.1 Fidelibacterota bacterium
CATGGGCGAGTTCAAGCCAGCCGAGGAGAAAACATGAGAGAACTAGTGGAGTACATCGCCAAGTCAATTGTGAACGCTCCCGATGACGTTCAGGTTACCGAGGAAGAGGACGAGCAAGGCATAATACTCAAGCTTCAGGTTGCGGATGACGACAAGGGAAGGGTGATTGGTAAGCAGGGACGCATCGCCGAAGCCATGCGCACACTGATCAGGGTGAAAGCGGCCAAAGCCGGCACAAGGGCCACCCTGGAGATCATTTGACGCCGCCGGCCTTTCCGGCACGACCGTGGGAATCGAGGAAAGGGGTTCCCGCGGTAAGGGCCGCCACGTACTTCCCCCCTGTCGCCCGGATGGCCGCGGCGCAGGCCGACAGAGTGGCCCCCGTGGTGACCACGTCATCCACCAGGAGCACACGCTTCATATCCCCCGGATTGTGGACCGTGAAGGCGCCGTGAACGTTTTCCAGGCGCTCTTCCACGGTGAGGGCGGTCTGGGAAGGGGTGTTCCGGCGGCGCTTCAGCATGCGGGGAGCCCAGGGGAGCCCCAGGGAGGCCGCCAGCGGTCGCCCCAAGAGATCGCTTTGATTGTAGCCCCTCTCCCTGAGCCTCACCGGATGGAGAGGGACGGGAACGACTACATCGACATCGAGGTTCCGGACAACATCGCCGAACATGACGGAGAGCCTCCGGGCAAGTTCCTCCGCGGCGCTCCGCCTCTCCCGGTACTTCAGGTCGTGAATCACCCGTTGAAGGACATCCTCAAAAAACCACCCCGTCAGCACGCAATCGAGCCCCCGGTTGTGGGGCAAGAGGTGCTTCCAGTCTCCCGGATACGCCGACATGAGGCGGCCCCAGCAGGGCCTGCACAGGACTTTCTCCTCCCGGCCAAGCCGGACACCGCAGGACGGACACAGAGGAGGGTAGAGAAGGTCCACCAATCCCCCGAGAAGTTCACCGGCACTTCTTCTCACAGGCTCGAACCGGACTGAAATGGAGACATCAGGATGAAAAAATCGACACGCCAATTGTTCAGGGATCGTAATTTAGGCCACAGGTAGTTTAACCATATTTTGCCACACTACACACACGGTTTCAAGCCCTAAGGTAGGAGGAAACACACCATGTATTCGTCTGTAGATGATTTCATGGACCGCGTGGTGACAAGGAATCCCGGTGAGAAGGAATTTCATCAAGCGGTTCACGAGGTGGTGGAATCGCTGTGGGGTTTTCTCCAGGAAAACCCCCACTACATGAATGCCCGGATCCTCGAGCGTCTGGTGGAGCCGGAGAGGGTGATCATGTTCCGCGTTCCCTGGCGCAACGACAGGGGAGACATCGAAGTCAACCGGGGCTTTCGCGTGGAATTCAATTCGGCCATCGGACCGTACAAAGGGGGACTGCGGTTTCACCCTACGGTCAACCTCTCCATTCTGAAGTTCCTGGGATTCGAGCAGGTATTCAAGAACAGTCTCACCACGCTTCCCATGGGGGGAGGCAAAGGGGGGTCCGATTTCGATCCGAAAGGAAAATCGGAAAACGAGGTGATGACGTTCTGTCAGGCTTTCATGACGGAGCTTCAAAGGCACATCGGCCCCCATACGGATGTCCCGGCGGGGGACATCGGCGTGGGCGCAAGGGAGATCGGCTACCTGTTCGGCCAGTATAAGAAACTCCGCAACGAGTTCACCGGTGTTCTCACGGGCAAGGGGCTCAACTGGGGAGGTAGCCTCATCCGTCCCGAAGCCACCGGGTACGGTGTCGTCTATTTTGCCCAGGAGATGCTGAAAACCCGGGATGAGTCGGTGGAGGGAAAGAAAGCCGCCATTTCCGGCTCGGGGAACGTGGCCCAGCATGCGGCTCAGAAGATCATTGAGATGGGCGGCAAACCGGTGACCCTTTCGGATTCCAACGGCTCCGTTTACGATCCGGACGGAATCGACGAGGAGAAGCTCGACTACGTGTTCGAGCTCAAGAACGTGAAACGGGGCCGGATCCGGGAATACGCGGAGAAATACGGATGCGAATACTGGGAAAACGAGCGGCCCTGGAGGGCGGAATGTGATCTCGCGTTCCCGTGCGCCACGGAAAACGAGATCAGCGGTAAAGACGCGAAAACGCTGGTGGAAAACGGGTGCTTCTGCGTCAGCGAGGGTGCCAACATGCCGTCGGAACCGGAGGCCATTGACATCTTCCACGATCGGAAGATCCTTTTCGGTGCGGGCAAGGCCGCCAACGCCGGCGGCGTGGCTGTCTCAGGCCTGGAAATGACTCAGAATGCCATGCACATGCAGTGGTCCAGGGAAGAGGTGGACCGGAAACTCCGGGGCATCATGGAGAACATCCATACCCAGTGTGTCAGGTACGGCACGGAAGACGGCAACTTT
>JBHIEY010000240.1:0-2375 GCA_046861835.1 Fidelibacterota bacterium
GCGTGCCTGGCAGCGACCCTGTCAACCGGACTCCGGGCCCAGGTGATCAAGTTGGCCACCCTGGCCCCCCGGGGGTCATCATGGCACCAGCTTCTCATGGAAATGGGCCAGCAGTGGGAGCGCGAGACAAAGGGGGAATTGACGCTTCGTATTTACGCCGGAGGCGTGGCCGGTGACGAGAGCGACATGATCCGCAAGATGAATATCGGCCAAATCCACGCCGCCGTGGTTTCCGTCGAAGGCCTGACGGGAATCTCTCCCTCCATAAACGTTTTCTATATACCCCTGCTGGTGAAATCCTTCGATCAACTGGAAGCAATTCAGGGTGAGCTGGTTCCCGTTGTTGCGGACGATCTCAGGGACCAGGGGATCGAGCTTCTCGGATGGTTGAATGTGGGGTGGGTTTACCTTTTCTCACGGGAGCGGGTCACCACCCCGGACGATCTGAGAAAAATGAAAGTCTTTTCCTGGGCCGGGAACTATGCCATGGAGGAACTGTGGGACCGGGCCGGGTTTCACCCGGTTCCCCTCGCCTTTACCGACGTGCTGCCCGCCCTGGAAACGGGTATGATAGATGCCGTCTCAGGTCTCCCTTCGGTTGTCCTTGCCTACCAGTGGTTCCGCCCGGCTCCCCATATGCTGAACCTGAAGTGGATACCGGTGACCGTTTCCCTGGTGATAAACCGCGACGTATGGAACGCCCTTTCCGGGGAAAAACAGCAGGTGATACTGCGCGGTGTACGGGATGTGGAAGCGAGGACGGATGAGCTCGTTGCGGAAGCACAAAGGGCGGTGGAGGTCATGAAAGATCACGGTCTGAAAGTTCACGATCTCCGTCCGGACGAAACAGAACTGTGGACGGAACTGACTTACAACATGTATCCCTTTATCCGCGGCGCAATGGTTCCCCCGGAGATCTTCGATAGAGTCATTGAGATCAGACCGTAATGGAGGGTCTCCCGGGCCTTTTCATCGGTACCAGGTTCCTCCAGTTCTGCAGGGATTTTGCGGAAAAGGAATACCGTATCCAGTCCCTGCCCGCGTACACCTCCACGTCCAGAGGATCCTGGGACAGTATCCTCACCAGATCCTCCCGGGAGACTTCAAGTGCGATAATCCAGGTATCGGCGAATTCCGAAGAAGGGAGATAATTCTTCATATAGCTCTTCGACCACCCCGAGGAGCCTCCCCGGAACACCACCTGAAGGCGGTCAAGGACCGGAAGAATAGGGGTGGTTTCCGCTTTTTCTCCCCACCGGGGGACGGGAATATAGAAGCGATAGGCTTCCCTGCCGTACCGGTTCCTTTCCCTCTGGAGGCGGATGCACCGGCTCGGATCCTCACCAGCACGCCCCGCCTCTCCGGGGACCTGGACGAAACTGGGACAGACTTCCGCCGACACAGAGTCACCGCCCCCGTGGAATCCTCCTGGTAGACAGGCCTGAAACCCGAAAAGGACCCAGACAAGCGCCGCCAGGTGGGCCACGGGTGGAAACAGGAATGCCCTCATTTCATGATGGTAATTTTTCTCACCTGGGTCAGGGGCTTTCCGGGATTCACCCCGGAATCGTCCAGTGTCAAGGTCACCAGGTAAATCCCCGAGGGAATGCCGTGGGGAACCCACCGAACCGTATGAGTTCCGGCGCCGGCCGGTCCCTGGAAGAGGATTTCCACCTCCCTCCCCAGCAGATCGGTGACCGTCAACCGGACGTCGGCGGCGGCCGGCAGGGAAAACTCAATGGTGGCCCCGGGGTTGAAAGGGTTGGGAAAGGGATCACGGAGGGTGAACGTCGACGGGAGAAAACCGCCGGAAACGGAAAGGTCCTCTACGGGAAACCGGTAGACACCGGAGAAAGGACTGGCAAAGTAGACGTAACCGTCCAGAGGAAGGCCGACGCTGATGATCCTTTCAAGGCCCTGCAAGATAACGAAGGACCACGTTTCTCCCAGGTCGGTACTGGACAGGAGAACGGCCTCGGGTTCAATCTGGGGGACCATGATGCCTCCGGCAACCACCATGCCGGTCAACGGTTCGTAGAGAACATCATAAATCATGTAGCTCCCTTCAAAGACCACCTCCCACGATTCACCCCCGTTAAGGGAACGGCTGATCTCGGACCCGTGACTGACAAAAACCGTTTGAAGATCGGAAGAGGACGCGTTGACGTCAAAATCAAAGGCAAGGGCAGGTCCCGGCGGGTCTAAAGGGACCCAGGTGTCCCCGAAATCAAGAGACTTGACCAGAAGGATTCCCGTGACCCCTGCACTTCCTCCCGCCAGAACCAGGCCCGCCGCATTTTCCCGGGTGACCACCCGTGTCACCCCTTCCCCCTCGATCCCCTCTTTTCTGTAGACGGGGGTCCAGACGGAATCTC
>JBHIEY010000241.1:0-2338 GCA_046861835.1 Fidelibacterota bacterium
ACAATGGTGAACAGATCGCTGTCGATTTCGCGCTTGTCACGCACGGGAGTCCACAGGTGGAAGGGAATGTTTCCGAAGGTGTCCACCTTCTTAACCCGGCACGGATCCACATATCTGAGGGGGCTGCGATACTCCCGGGTGCCGTTCTGGACGCTCAAAACGGTCCAATCTACATCGGCAGGAACTCGAAAGTTCTTCCCAACGCCGTCATCGAAGGACCCGTCTTCATCGGGGAAAACACCCTGATAAAGGTGGGCGCTAAAATATATGAGAATACCTCCGTGGGCAGGGTGTGCAAGGTGGGAGGAGAGGTGGAAGAAACCATCATCGATTCCTACTCCAACAAACAGCACGACGGCTTTATCGGACACGCATACCTGGGAAGCTGGGTGAATATCGGGGCGGGGACAAACAACAGCGACTTGAAAAATAACTACGGTCCGGTGAAGGTCTACGTTCGTGGACAACTGACCGATACGGGATCAATGTTCGTGGGCCTGTTCATGGGCGACCATTCCAAGAGCGGAATCAACCAGATGTTCAACACGGGAACGGTGGTGGGGGTTTGCTGCAACGTATTCGGTCCGGGACAGCCCCCAAAGTTTGTCCCCTCGTTTTCCTGGGGTTCCGGGGATGGGAAATTTGTGACCTACAGGATAGACAAGGCGGTGGAAGTGGCGGAAAAAGTGATGGCCAGGAGGGATGTTCAATTCACCGATGCCGACAAGAACCTTTTCCAAACCGTCTTCAATTTGACGGCCCGGGAGCGACAGGACGCCCATGTAACAGATTGAGGCAACCATGACCCAGAGCACGCGGCATCCCCTGGCTTCAACTATTGAGAACAGGGATCTGCTGGAAACCCTGGCCGGCACCTATTCAACGCCCCTTTACGTCTACGACGGCAACCGTTTGAGGGAAAACGTTATCCGGCTCGACAGGGCCCTGTCGGCCTCCTTTCAGAAGTATGCCATTTGCTATGCCCTGAAAGCCAACACAAATCCCCGTCTGATCTCCGAAATGAGATCGGCCCTCCCTTCCCTGGGGGCGGATTGTTCTTCGCCCGGGGAGCTGTTCGTGGCTCAAAAACTCGGTATCCCCCCGGATCTCTGTCTGTACACGGGGAATTATGAAAGCGAACAGGAGCTAAGACTCGCTCTCGATTCGGGTGTACATCTGAATCTTGATGACGCAAGTTCTTACGACCGCCTGAGGCGGATCGGTCTTCCGGAGGAAATCTCATTTCGTCTGAATCCCGGTTTCGGCCGGGGGACGTTTCCCGGCATCATAACCGCCGGCAGAGAGGCGAAGTTCGGCATCCCCGTGGAAAGAATCGACGCCGTCTACAGACGGGCGGCGAATGACGGCATCCGGCGGTTTGGACTCGAATGTATGACAGGATCGGGAAATCTTGAACCGGACTATTTTGTTCACCTGTTGACGTCCATCCTGGAGGTGGTGAAATCGCTGGAATCCACCCTTTCCACCTCCTTTTCCTTTGTGAGCATGGGGGGAGGCTTCGGCATCCCCTACGGGGAAGACGACAGACCGCTGAAACCCGGCGAGCTGTTTCCCCTCCTGTCCACCGTTTACCACAGTTTCTACGACGGCGATGACGGGGATATTCCCATGTTTGTCGTGGAGCCGGGAAGGTTTCTCATCGGAGATGCCGGCTTTGTGCTTGCCAGGGTTACGGGAAAAAAGGAGAGTTACAAAAACTTTGTGGGGCTGGACGCGGGAATGAACACCCTTCTTCGCCCCGCACTGTACGGGACATACCACCGGATTCTAAAGGTGGGAGACACTGAGGCACCCCCGGTGCGAACGGTGGATTTCACGGGAGGAATATGCGAAAACACCGACAGGCTGGCGGAAGACCGGCCCTTTCCGGAAGTGGAGGAGGGAGATCTGGTGGCCATTATGGATTCGGGTGCGTACGGGTATTCCATGGCAACCCAGTACAATACCCGTCCCAGGCCCGCGGAAGTTCTTCTGGAAGGGGACAGAGCCACCGTCGTTCGACGGAGGGAATCGATACAGGACATATTCGAGCTGTGTGACTGGGATAGGGAACGCCCCGAACCGCCGGCCTCCGTTGGGTGAAACGGCTTGTGCCGGCGGAGGATTGAACCTATATTCAACGCGGCTCTTGTCCGCGCATTTTGAAACCCGCAGGAAAAACGTCCGGCCGCTCATATCCATGACGTCGAGAAAACGGCTGGAACTGGCCATGAAGCTCAAGCCACCTGACCGGGTTCCCGTCATGTGCCAGCTCTCCCTGGGTCACTACTTTCTCTATTCCGGAATCGATCCTCTCGACATATGGTACACCACCGAC
>JBHIEY010000073.1:0-8464 GCA_046861835.1 Fidelibacterota bacterium
ACCCACACCTCTTCCCCGGTGAGGACGGTGGGCTTCAGGAAAACGGTTCCCACATCGGTAGACGAGGCCTCGACGAGACGGGAGGCATAGCCGATATGGGAGATTTTCAACGTGACGGGCAACCGGGGGACCTTCAGCTCGAATCCTCCCCCCGGGGATGTGGCCGCCCCGATTTCTGTCCCTTCCACGGCAATATTTGCATAGGGGACCGGAGACCGGGTCGTCTCCGACTTAACCGTCCCCACAAGGAGATACGGTTGTCCTGTGAGGAGGGTCACGGGCAGGAGAAAAATGAAAATCCCCTTCGTGGCGAAGAGGAAATATCTGGTACTCAACATGGGTTACCTCCCTACGCTGGCATTACCCAGATCAGGTTCGAAGGGTTTGCTCTCAGCCGTCCCATCTGGTCCGGGACAGCACCCCTTGGTCCCCTAATATAAGATCGAAAAATGAAAATTTCAAATCTGCATTTTGCGATTTGCAATGACCCCGCGGGGGAATCTCCTTGCTTCCCAGGCAGTGGCAATCTATTTTCGGTCCGATATTTCCCCTCCGTTATCCATGGTGAAAGAGAATTCCTCCCTGCCGGAGATTACCCTGAAGGCCCTGATTTTGGGAATTCTTCTTTCCGTTATTCTGGCCGGGGCCAACGCCTACCTCGGTCTTTTCGCCGGAATGACCGTGTCGGCGTCCATTCCCGCCGCCGTTATCTCCATGGGGGTCTTGAGGCTGTTCCAGAGGTCGAACATACTGGAAAACAATATTGTTCAAACGGCGGCGTCCGCCGGAGAATCTCTCGCCGCGGGGGTCATATTCACCTTTCCCGCTCTCATCGTCATGCACTACTGGGCGGGATTTGAGTACTGGGAGACCACCATAGTAGCCGGGCTCGGGGGCGTCATCGGGGTCCTGTTTACCATTCCCATCCGGCGGGCGTTGATCGTGGAAGAAAAACTCAAATTTCCCGAGGGGGTGGCCACCGCCGAAGTGTTGAGAACGGGCGAAAAGGGGGGTGCAGGAGTAAAGGACATAGCCCAGGCGGGTCTTCTGGGTGCCCTGTTCAAGTTCGGGGAAACGGGGTTGAGGCTATGGGACGGGGTCTTTGAGACGGCGGGAAAAGTGGGTTCCTCCATCGCGTACTTTGGTTCCAATCTCTCCCCCGCCCTCGTGTCGGTAGGATACATCGTGGGGTTAAATATTGCCGTTTTGGTGTTTCTGGGCGGTGCCATTAACTGGCTGGTGGCCATTCCCATCTACGCCGCCACTCACGGATGGCCAACGGCGGAGGGGTCTCCTCTGTCCGCCGTGGACTGGGCCTCCCAGATCTGGTCCACACGGACCCGTTTTATCGGGGTGGGCGCCATGGTTGTCGGGGGATTGTGGGCCCTCCTGAGTCTTCGAAAGTCTATCGTAACGGGAATCCGGTCCAGCCTGGAGACCTACAGAAAGGGGACAGGGGGCGCATTCACGGATATCCCCAGGACGGAGCGGGACACGCCGGTGAAATGGGTGGGTACGGCCCTCCTCGTTTCCCTGATCCCCATTTTTGCCGTCTATGTGTACGTCATCAAGGACCCGGCTCCGTCGCTCGTGATGGCCGTTATCATGCTCATAGCGGGATTCCTTTTCGCCTCAGTGGCGGCCTATATGGCCGGTCTGGTGGGCAGTTCCAACAACCCTATCTCCGGGGTCACCATCGCCACCATCCTCTTTTCATCCCTCCTTCTGGCAGCTCTGGTGGGAACGGGCAGCGTGGTGGGACCGGCGGCCGCTATCTTCGTGGGAGCCGTGGTGGCGTGCGCGGCGGCCATCGGAGGTGACAATCTTCAGGACCTCAAAGCGGGCTACCTGGTGGGAGCCACCCCATGGAAACAGCAGGTGATGCAGATCGTGGGGGTGCTGTCGGCGGCGGTGGTGCTGGCACCCGTGCTGGTCCTCATCGAAAAAGCCTACGGAATCGGTGTTCCCACGCCGGAACATCCCAACCCCCTGGCCGCTCCCCAGGCTACCCTGATGGCTTCGGTGGCGGAGGGGGTATTCTCCCGGGATCTGCCGTGGGGGATGATTGTTACCGGCATGATTCTGGCCGTCGTCGTCATCTATTTGGACACCGTGCAGCACAAAAAAGGGGCCGCTTTCCGGCTCCCCGTTCTGGCCGTGGCCGTGGGGGTCTATCTCCCCTTTGAACTGTCTGTCCCGATCTTCGTGGGCGGAGGGGTCCACTGGCTGGTGAAACGCCGGAAAGGACGCCGGGAAACGAACGAAGGGGAGATTTCCGGAAACCGGGGCCTCCTCTTCGCCTCAGGGCTCATAACGGGAGAAGCCATTGTCGGTATCCTGATGGCCATTCCCATCGTGGTGTCGGGGGACCGCGACGTCCTGGCCGTTGTGGCCGAACCTCTGGGGACCCTCCCCGGAATCGTCCTGCTGCTGGCGGTCGTGACCCTCCTGTATCGTGTGGCAGGCAAGAATGCGAAAACCCCCTGACATAACCCGGGAAGTGTTGCATCGCCTCCCTAAGGTGGAACTTCACTGCCACCTGGATGGGTCCCTGCGCATTCCCACCATTATTGATCTGGCGCGGAAAGACCGTGTCCCGCTGCCGTCAATGGACCCCGATAAACTGCGATCGATTCTCACCGTGGGCAAGACCCGGGGGTCCCTCGAGGACTACCTGGAGCGATTCCGGATTACCCTCTCTGTTCTGCAGACTCCGGGAAGCCTGAGACGGGCCGCCTTCGAACTGGCCGAAGATGCGGCGAAAGAGAACGTCCGCTACCTGGAGGTCAGGTACTCCCCCACCCTGCACACCGACAGGAGAATGACCCCTCAGGACACGGTTAAGGCGGTGAGAGAAGGCCTTCGCCGGGCGGAAAAGGAATGTCGCGTTCGCTGCGGCATTATTATCTGCGGCATCCGCAATATCAATCCGGAAACCTCCCTCAGGCTCGCCGACATTGCCGTTCAATTCAAGAACAACGGCGTGGTGGGATTCGACCTGGCGGGGATTGAAGAGAACTTTCCCGCCAAACACCATAGGGAAGCCTTCTATATGATTCTCAATAACAATGTCAACGCCACCATCCATGCGGGGGAGGCCTTCGGACCCGAATCGATCCACCAGGCTATCCATTACTGCGGAGCCCATCGCATCGGTCACGGTACGCGACTGAAAGAGGATCCCGACCTGATGCAGTATGTGAACGATCACAGGATCACCCTGGAATCTTGCCTGACCAGCAACTACCACACCCGGAGCGTTCGCAGCCTCACCTACCATCCCGCAAGATACTACTATAACCACGGACTGAGAGTGACCCTCAATACGGACAACCGCCTCATCTCAGGCACCACTCTCACGGACGAATTCCTTCTGGCCCACCGGCTCTTCGGATTTAACCTCTACGATTTCCGGGAGGTAACCATCGTGGCCATGAAGAGCGCGTTCCTCCACCACGAAGAACGGACCACGTTTATCCGGAGGATAGCCGATGAACTCGAGGGGGAGTTTGGACTGATACCGGAGTATTTTCCCCGGCACCTCACCACAAAAAGTTAGCGCACGGTAACACGAATCTATTCTTGAAGTCTTCATTCCCGCATCCTGGCCGTTAGGCTGCCCCTTCAGCCCGAGCTCAGGCCGGGGGTTCACGCGGAGGCGTTTTCCCGTGATCTCCTCCCCCTGGGGAGAGGATCAAGGTGAGGGGATCTCCTCCTTGACGGCGATCACGTTGTCAGGGTCCCTGAGGAAGGGATCCAAATAAAAAGGTCTTTAGTGGCGGATGACGGCGACCTTGGTGAGATGGGTTTCGCCCGATTCGGAGTAGATGGCCACCAGGTACACGCCGGTCCCCACGTAATCCCCCTCATTGGTCCGGCCGTCCCAGAACGCCTGATACCCCTTCACCGAGGGCGTGGTGGATCGGATATCCCTGAGAACCCTCCCCGTAAGGGTCATGATCCGGATGGACGAATTGTCCATCAGGCCGTCAATGACCATCGGAACGTCCCCGGGGATCCGGAACGGGCTGGGGAAGGCGGTGACCGATGCGAACGTTTTCCGCCGTTGGGCGAAGGGAATGCGCAGGCTGCTGATCCCTTTGGATGTGGCGATGTAGGCGATGCCCCTGTCGTTGTCGAAGGCGACAGCCGAGACCTCATCGGAAAGAAGGGGACTCGTGGCATGACGGAATCCGTTCCAGTCCGGCCAGGGCGTTGAGTTGGCCAGAAGAACATACACTCCCGCCACGACGGATGCGACCCAGATATTCCCCCTCGAGTCCATCTTGACCTTCGAGCCCTCCGGAAGAGGAACGCCGGCGAAATAGGTGAAAAAGTAGGGAGTTATCCTGGTGTAGTCGGAATTGAACGTGATTCTCTGCAGCCCCGCCGATGTGAGAACCCATGCCGTCCCGGGTTCCTGGCTGTCCACTGACCAGACCGTTGAGGAGGCCAGGCCGTCGTCCTTCAGGAAGGCGTTCCACTGAACCGACACGGGTTCGCTTTTCAGATCCACCGCGGCCACAAACAATCCTCCCGTGTGTACATGATCCTGGTTACCTCCTATCACCACACGGCCGTCGTTCAGGACGACGAGATCGGTGGGATTATAGAGTTTGAGGGACGCCGGCACATCCTGCTGGGGGAGGTGAAGCCACCTCCCGCCGGCGGTGAAAACATCGATTTTCTTATCCAGGTCCCGGGCGGCGAAATTCGAAATCCACAGGTTGTCCTCCCCATCGACGGTCAGTCCCCTGACATTCATGTACCCTTTCTCATCCCAGGCGCTAATCCTGTTGCCGGTCGTGTCATAGACGTCATAATCCCACGGCTTGTCCAGGTCAAAACTGACGATTCCTCCGCCGATGGGATCGCCGTACCGGGTGGTATCGGGCAGGACTCCCTGAATGGAGAAGAAAACGCGATTCGCCCGCCGCACCACGGACCACACCCGGCCGGTCCGGTATTGGGCCGTGTCTGCCAGAAAGGAGGAATAGTCGTCAGGTTCGTATGGGTAGAACGCAGAATGGGACAGTGACGGCACAAGATTGTACCAGCCGTATTCCGACAGGATGGATACACCATCTCTGCCTGCCGCCACGAGACGGCCGTCCTCCAGCACCGTCAAAGCGGTGTAGACATTACTGACAGGGGAATTGGGCACGAACCAGTCGAAGGCCTCCCTATCCGGGTCCCATATCCCGATTCCCAGTTCGCTCCCCACGACGATCTTCTCCCCAGCCAGAAGGGCGATATCTGTCGGAACCGCCCGGGTGGCCCACGACCCATCCACGGAACCCGATGCGGTGAACCGCACCAACCTTTTCTTGCCCTTCCGGATCCCGAAAAGGGTTCCGGCCGAATCGCGAAGGGCATCGCTCAAATCCGAAAAGCCCCGGGTCAATCTCCGGAGTGTGCCGTCAAAAGACCACACTTCTCCTTGGGACACGATGAGAAGTTCGCCACCGGTTTTCACCAACCGTGTCACCGCCCGATCCTCCAGCCCGGGAAACGACTCCCAGTTCTGGGGATAGTTGCAAATGTAGTCCCGGTAATCGCACACCCGTAACCCGGAGGCTGTTCCCGCAATAAGCGAATCTCCCCGGATCTCCACATCGTAAATGGCGTCAAGATTCTCTTCCGACGGGCGGTATACCTGCCGGTAGTGGAACCGGCCGTCTTCCCAGATGAATTCGAGTATTCCCCAGCTGAGACTCTGGGAAAAGCTCACAAATACCGCCGAATCGGAAACGGCAATGTCGGAGATTTCCGACAGATCGAAGTCGAACGTCTTGACGGCTTCTCTCGCCTCCAGATCATAGAGTTGAACGATTCCAATGGGGGCGGAACTCCCCGTCCACAGGTGGCCGTTCCGGTCAAGGGCCAGGGCGCTCAGGTCCGTTTCCGCCAATCCGTCCGTATTGGTAAGCGTTTCGTACCGGCCCCTTTCCGGGTCGAGAATGAGGAGTCCGCCGGAGGTGCTGCAGACGATCTTACCCTCCGATTCCACAGCCTCCCGTACCCGTACAACCGACGTGAATGACTGCCAGTCTCCCACCCGGCTCTGACCCGGCACTATCAGGGGAATCAGGGGAACGATCCAGATCGGAAAAGGGAACCGGATCGCCACCCTCAAAGGACCTGGATTGGAATGGGGATGAAAGAGGTGACCAGGATTCCCAGACACACCAGTCCTATCCGTTTTTCCCGGTCGGTGATAGGGGAACCGAGGTCTGTGATGGGGGGGTGCTTCCAGCTTCCCATGAGAAGAAAAATGAGTACGGCCCAAACCCACCAGTGAGAGGATATGAATCCCAGAGGGACGAGCATGAGAAACACCCATTTGGCCATCTTGTTATGCTTTTCCCCCAGGAGGGCATACGCAATATGTCCTCCGTCGAGCTGTCCGATGGGAAGAAGGTTTAACATGGTGACAAGAAAACCGATCCACCCTGCGAAGATCAAGGGGAAATGATAGATCTCGTCCATGGGGATGGACACGTTGTACAGGGAAGAGAGAAACGAGAAAAGAAGGGAGGTTCCCATGACGAGCTGGAGCCCTTCGTCCGATGGGTTGGTCAGCCCCATGAGACGGTGAACCCGCTCGATGTGATCAAAGACGGCCTGCTGGTTGGGGATGAGGGCAAATCCCAGGAGAATGACCGCAACGCTCACGACGAAACCGGCGATGGGGCCGGCGGCGCCGATCTCCAGGAGAGCCTTTCGATAGCGAATGCGGCTGCGGATCCGGATGAACGCGCCGAAGGTGCCGATAAGGAGAATTAGCGGGGGAGCCGGCAGGAAATACGGAAGCGTCGTATCCACGCGGTGGCGCCGGGCGTAGAAGTAGTGGCCAAATTCGTGGGTACCGAGGATCGAAAGAAGGGCCAGGGAATACGGTATCCCCATGACAATATCCCCTGCGTGGACAAATGGTCTTCCGCCCTGAAGGAAGGAGCCGGCAAGGACGGTGGTGATCAACGTAAGAGCGAACAGGACAAGGTTGATGGTGGGAATAACAAGAGGGGCCGATGAATCGGATCGCCTGGTAACCTTCAACCAGATAGAGTCATCGACGGGGGTTATCTCGACGTTCACGGGAAGTTCGTCCAGACTCTTTTCCAGATCTTCCAGGGTGTGCCCGGCAGTCAGTTCACCTTCGGCTACCCATGCCTGGCCCGTGGACGCCATCCGGGCAACAGTGAACAGGTCGTCCACCCGGCGCAGGATTTCCCTGAATTCGGCCTCAGTCATGGTTCCCAGTTGTCACCTCCTGCCCCTCCCCGTCATGCTGAGCTTGACGAAGCATGACCCTCTCCAGGCATGCCCTCCAGCAACAACGAGGCAGGCTTGATTTGCAGAAGTCCATGGGATAAATTGGCACGGTGAAACGGATAGGTTATCTGTCACTGCTGGTGATCGCCTCTCAGGTGGCGGCCCAGAGCCGCCCTCTATTCGAAACCGATGTTCGCGTCCGGGTCGTGAACGATACGCTTGTGTACGTGGTGGTCCAGATCGATAATGTTTCCGGAAGGACGGTAACCGAACTGGAGGGATTTCTCACCGAATCGGATTCCCGCTCGGAGACCGTCTCAGAGAAAAAGATGGTTCATATTCACAAGTATGATGCTCCCCTCCGGGACGGTTTCACTGTGGTTCGTGGTGTGACCTACCCCTTCAATCCATCCCAATCCCGCCGGTATCGATACCATTTCAGTCATATCAAGTTCAGAAACGATCCTCGAATTTTCGTCTATCACCCGGACGCCGGGCTGATCCGGATTGAGTAGACCTCTCTTCTCCCTATTCTTCCCCGTTTCCGGAACGCTGTTTTTTCCGCTTTCCCGTCATCAGACGGGTGAGATCCTCCTTCTGCATTTCCACGGTAAGGCGGTTGATCCACGCCTTGCTTTTTTGCGTATAGGCGTCAATCATCTCTGTCGACTGTCCCTGGGCCCTCATATTGACGATGATCACGGCTGACGCGATCGGTATGTAGTGGTTCAGGGGGTCGCCGTAGAAATTGTCCAGGCTGCGCACCAGTTCGGACGTCGTCAGATAGTCTGTAACCTCCCTTCTGAAAAGGGAGTCGGCCAGCGTGGAATCGGCGGGCCAGGTCCGAAGATAGTCGTAAAGCCTCCCATCCAGGAGACCGTTGAGGTAGGCCGCCTTCGACAGCTGGATCGAACGGGCATCCCCTTCGCTTCGCCTTTCCAGGCGCAGCCAGTCCCGACCGTCCCAGAAGAGTTTGTTTTCCTGCGCGGCCAGCGTGCACACGGCTAGAAAAAGGGTGGTCAGTTGGCGTTTCACCCTGAGGGCCCTCGTCGCTCTTTTGCGTAGGTTTCGTTGTCGTACCGGTCCATCGAGTCCAGCACCGCCCGGATAACCCACATGAAGCCCGGGGAAAGAGTGACTCCAATAACCAGACCCGTGATGGCCCCTACCATGATGAACCTTGACGGCA
>JBHIEY010000242.1:0-2293 GCA_046861835.1 Fidelibacterota bacterium
GAAACATCGCCATCGACGAGGGCCTGTCCGAGATCTCAGACGGAGAAGAATAATTGGACTGGCTGAGGCGGCTCTTTCCTCCGAAACACGAAGGAACGGGCCTTTACACAGACGCTCTGGAATGTCTTCTCCGGGGGGATACAGACGGTGCCTTCGTGAAATTGAGAAAGCTGGTGGAAACGGACACCAGCCACATCCGGGCCTACGTGAAGATGGGGGACATCCTGAGGCAGAACGGAAAGGCGGACCAGGCGGTTAAGATTCATCAGAGCCTGAAATTCCGGCGGAATCTGTCGACAGCCCAGAAGGTGGAGATTCACTCCAGTCTGGCGAAGGACTACTTCGCCCTCGGACGGTATCCCCGGGCCGAGGAGAACGGGCGGGAGGTGTTGAAGCTGGACAGGAAGAACCGGTGGGCGGCGGAATTTCTGGTCAAGATCTGCGAACGGCAGAACCGGTGGTCTCAGGCGAGCCTGTATCTCGGGAAGCTGGAGAAGATCACAGGGGAGGACCTCTCCCGCCGTCATGCCCGGTGCCGGATGATGGAAGGGAAGCGGAAGGAGGACCAGGGCCGCCTGGATGAAGCGCGGGAAGAATACGTGAGAGCCACAAGGCTGGACAAAACCTTTGCCGATCCCTACCTCTACTTAGGGAACCTGTATCAGCGGCAGAACGACCCTGAGAAAGCGGTGAAAAACTGGATGACCTTTGCCGAGCTGTCACCCGGGTCGGGAAAACAGGTGTTTGGCAGACTTGAGAAGGCCCTCTACGACCTGGGCCGGTTCGGAGAGATGGAAGGGTTTTACCGGAAGCTGATCAGCCGCGATACGGGCAACATGGAAGCCGTGACTGGGCTGATCAACGTTCTGGCCGCAAAGGGGGAGCTGGACCAGGCCTCCAACCTGCTGGATGAAATCGTGGGGAAGAACGACACATCCATTCCCGCCCGGCTGGTTCGTCTGAAGGTATTTCTTCACAAAATCAACCAGGACCGCCTGTCAAAGGAAGTGGACGAGATCTTGAAACTGATGCATACGGGTAGCGACGCCACCGTTCGTCCGGGGTAATGTTCAGCCTGATTGACGAGGTCACCCTGCTTCGCCCGGGATGACGGCCTCTTTGCATGTCATTGCGAAGGAGCCCCGACACCCGTCGGGACGACTGCGGCAATCTCACACGTTTTCGAATCTACAACCGGGATCACCACGTAGTGACACCGTTCGCGGGAGGTTTCCTTTGAGACACCGCACCGCCCCTGCTTGTGCATTATGAAACGGATCTACAGAAGCGTCTGGACTCTGGTCGTCGTGGCACTGAACGTATTAGACGGCCAGGACCTCGCTCCCTATTTTCGTCTTGTGGAACAAGGGCGCATGGATGAGGTAAGACAAGAGATACCGAAACTTCTGGAGAAGTATCCCGACAACGCAGGTGTCATGTTCTTGGACGCCGTTGCCACCGAAAGGGCCGAGGAAGCCGTTCTGGCCTACCGGAAAGTGGTTCAGTACCATCCGGACAGTCCCTATGCTGACGACGCGGCCATGAAGATCGGCGAGTATTTGTATGCCCGGGGGTTGTACACCCAGGCCAGCCGCGAACTGGCCAAGCTTGTCATGTTATATCCCCGCTCAGAACACCTTCAGAGGGCGGTGGATCTTCAGGTGAATTCTCTTCTGGCCATCGGGGAGCGGGACAGTATCGATCACTATATTTCCCTTTACAGCAGCCGGTTTCCTTCCCTCGATCTTGACTACACTTTCGAGCCTGACGCCCCGGTGGTGAACCGTCCCCTCGAGGAGGCCTCGGTGGCGTCTCTATCCGAAGGGATGCGCCAGCCCGATGTGGCATCCGTCCCCGGTCCGCCCCGTGTGAAGCCCGAACCCGTGGAAGAAACGGTCAAAGAAGCCGAGGCCCCGCCCCCGGTGCCCATGCCGTGGGTGGTTCAGGTGGGGGCCTATGGATCCATCGAGAACGCCCTGCGGCAGAAAATGGTTCTGGAGCAGAAAGGATACGCGGTGGAACTGTGGCCCATCACCGTCCGGGGGCGCAAGCTCCACGCGGTTCAGATTGTCCGGTATTCGAGCCGCGGAGAGGCTCAAAGGGTAGGGGAAGAGGTGAAGGCGTCTTTAGGGTTCGGCTTTCTGGTCCTGGAGAGACCGGAAGAGTAACCATGGGAATGATTGCGAGGCTGGTGCCCGCCGCGGTCTTCAAAACCGTTGTCCCGGTGTCGAGCCGGGAGGTGAGTTCGATTCTCACGCGTTCCCGCAAGACTTATTTTTCTCGTCAGAAATCA
>JBHIEY010000243.1:0-2288 GCA_046861835.1 Fidelibacterota bacterium
TTGCTGATCTTTCTCAAAGAGGGACCGCTGGCTCTGAGGACCGCCTCCCTGACGGTGTCAATAATCTCCTGCCGTGTTGCCGATACCTGTCCGTTCCTGGCCCCCTTTCTCAACCGGTCCAGTTCCAGGCGGACAATATCTGCCGCAGCCTGCCGGGGCAGCGAAATCTGTTCCCATGGAAGGGTTTCCAGGAGAACGTTGACCGATGGGATATCTCGGAGTTTCATGCGATCAGTTGAAACGAAAAAAGATAGACGGCAAATCCTTGAAATGCAAGGAGAAGCGCTCTCCCCTCAGGCCAGCCGCTTCAAAAAGAGAGAGAGGATAAACGCCAGGGCCATCCATCCGGCCACAAAGGGAAACACCATACCCACCCCGTAAGAGGTCGCCAGGTTGCCCCCCACCCCCGACCCCACGGCTCCGATACCGAAACTCAAGAAAAAAGAGACACCGTATCCCATGCCTCTGGAGGCAGGGGCGGTAAACTCGGCCACCAGGGAATTCCCCACGGGCTGGAACGAAAAATGGACTATCCCGAGTAAAACACCGGACAACACTAAGAAGGCCCCCCTTTCCACGCCAAAGAACACCAGCAGGGGAATATGGGCCAGGGTGATAAGGGGCAGGAGAAGGGTTCTTCGAAAGGAGTCACCCAGCTTCCCTCCCGCAAGTTGACCCCCGATTCCGGACAGGAGAACCAGGGTGGAAAACAGTCCCCCCCTGATAATCCTGTCAACATCCTGGAACGGACCGCCAAGGTTTTCGGTGAAGTGAGCCGGCATGAATGTGGCGAATCCATAGAAGGTGAGCCCCACCAGCACCACGATGCTGTAGTAGACGGCCAGAGGGCGGACGCGGGTAACCTCCCCGGACCCGGAAGAACTCTCTTTCCGGGGCGACGGCGATGACGGAAGGAAAGCCGCGGTGGCCCCCACCAGAGCAAGGGAAAAGAGGGCCACCAGGCCGTACCCTGTTCTCCAGGAGATCCCAACGGCAAACAGGGAAGCCAGAAACGGACCGAGGGCCAGACCCAGATTCCCTGCCACACCGTGATACCCCATGGCTCTGCTGATCTGGCGGGTGGACCGGGAGATAAGGGTCAGGCCCGCCGGATGGTAGATGGAAGCGGAAAGGCCCAGGAAAAACAGGGCCGCCGTCAGCTGGCCCAGACTCCGGGAGAAATAGAGGGCCAGACATGAAAGGACCATCCCTATCTGGCACCCCAGAAGAAGACGCCGGCCTCCCACCCGGCTCTCCAGCCACCCCGCCGGTATGGCTCCCAGCCCGAACATGAATCCAGAGAGGCCGTAGATCCACCCCAGGGTCGCCAGATCAACGTCGAACTCCCTGGCCAGAAGGATGATAATGGCCGGATACATGACCATCACGGCGTGAACGGTAAAATGGGTCAGCCCCGTAACGGTCAGGAGGATTTTCGATTCTCTGGAGAACATGGAAAGCGGCCCCGGCGTGTTCCCTATCGCATCGCCGGCCGGAAAAGGTGGGGAAGATGGGAAAAGTCAGAAACCGTGACGGTACCCGAAGGGGCTTACCGGCGCTCCCGGATCCGGGCCGCCTTGCCCTTCAGTTTCCTCAGATAGTACAGCTTGGCCCGGCGAACTTTTCCGCGCCGGATAATCTGGATACTTTCGATCGTGGGGGAGTGGGGACAAAAGATTCTTTCCACCCCGATGCCTGAGGTCACCTTCCGTACGGTAAAGGTGGCCTGCGTACCCGTTCCACGCCTGGACAGTACCACCCCCTCAAACTTCTGGATCCGCTCCCTGCCTCCTTCCACCACTTTGAGATTCACCGCCACCGTATCCCCCGGTTGAAAATCGGGAATGTCATCCCTCAGCTGGTCTTTCGACAGTTCGTGGGCTTCACCCATCGCCAGTTCCTTGTTCGCTCCCATGTTCTACGTATCGCCTCCACAGGTCCGGTCGCCTCTTCCGGGTTCGACTTTCCCGTTGAGCCTTTCTCCAGGCCTCAATCCTGGCGTGGTGGCCGCTCAGGAGAACCTCCGGGACCTTCATTCCCCTTACCTCCACGGGACGGGTATAATGGGGATGGTCAAGAAGTTCGTGGCTGAAGGAATCGGTGGCCGCCGATTCCTCATCGCTCAGGACACCGGGAATCAAACGGACAACGGAATCGAGGATAACCATGGCGGGAAGCTCCCCCCCGGTGAGAACGTAATCCCCGATCGATATTTCGTCGGTGACCACAGATTCGCACACACGTTCGTCAATCCCCTTGTAGTGGCCACAGATGAAAACCATGCCTCC
>JBHIEY010000006.1:0-28077 GCA_046861835.1 Fidelibacterota bacterium
CCATCCTTACCTTCCCCCATCGAGGGGGAAGGCATAAGAGGATTCAGCTGCCCCCTGGGAGAGAAAAGATCCGGAACGCTCATCGTTTCCCTCCCCCTTGACGGGGGAGGGCCAGGGTGGGGGTGATACATCAAAATATGGTTGACAGAGCACTGGGTTGATGAAGTTTGAGGCGAAAACGAAGGCCACCGGTGCCATTCCCACGGCGTCCCTGCCGGACATTATTTTCATGCTGCTCATCTTTTTCATGGTGAGTACGGTGCTTCGGACATATGAAGGTCTCAACGTTTTTCTCCCTCAGGCCAGGAAGATCGAACGGCTTGAAACGAAGCGGCACGTAGCCTACGTGTTCGTTTCCAAGGACGGCCTTGTCTCCATTGATGACAAGATCATTCCTATTGACAACGTCAGGCACGTCATGTATGAAAAGCGGGTGGGTGATCCTCAGCTGACCGTCTCCCTGAAGGCGGACCGGAACGCCCAGATGAAACTGATCAGCGAAATCCACAACGAACTCCGGGAGGCCGACGCCCTGAAGGTCAACTATTCTTCGAAACCGGTGCCGTTATAACGCATGATTATTCGGAAAGACCCCAGCGTTTCCCTGAAACTCCGATACCCCATAACGGTGCGGGTTTCCGTTCTGTTGAGCATCCTGATCATTGTGGCCCTCAACGTGGCCTTCCCCAAGTTCCAGGCCAAACGGTTTGTTGAGAAAGAGCTGCATGTGGAGATTGAACAATTCGATATTCCCCAGACCCAGCAGTTTGAGCTTCCCCCGCCCCCTGCCCGGCCCGCTATCCCCGTGGAATCGGAGGATGAGGATATTGCCGATGACGTGACCATCGAAGAAACGGGCCTGGAGGATTTTGTGGAGTGGGAGGCACCTCCTCCACCGCCTTCCGAAGGTCCCCGGGTGAAATTCATTCCCTACGATGAACCCCCTAAACCCATCGGAGGGTACGGCGCCATCCAGAGGAATATCGTCTATCCGGAAATTGCCCAGGAAGCCGGCATCGAAGGGACGGTGGTGATCCAGGCTTTCGTGAACAAGAACGGCAGGGTGACCGACACCCTGGTGTTGAAGGGGATACCCAATACGGGACTCGATGAGGCGGCCATTGAGGCGATCCGAAAGACGCGCTTCCATCCCGCGAAACAGAGAGACAGGGCAGTGGGGGTCTGGATCTCTATTCCCGTCAATTTCCGGCTCAAAGGATAGACGGTTTTTTTGTATAGCCGCGGGACGCGACTCCCAGGTCCCATGCCGACCCCGGACGACGAACGGTTCATGCGCCTGGCTATCGAAAAGGCCCGGGAGGGCCTCAAGAAAGGGCAATCCCCCTTTGGGGTCTGCCTGGTCAAAGAGGGGCGTGTGGTGGTTACGGCCCACAACCGGGTATGGGAAACCACGGACATCACGGCCCATGCCGAAATCGAGGCGATCCGGGCCGCCTGCCAGCGCCTCGATACGGTGGACCTGACGGGATGCACCCTCTATTCCACGACGGAACCGTGCCCCATGTGCTTCGGCGCTATCCACTGGGCCCGAATAGACCGGATTGTTTACGGCGCCGCTATTGCCGATGGGAAGCGGGCGGGATTCAACGAACTTTCCCTCTCCAATGAAGAGATGAAGCGACTGGGGGGGACCCCGGTGCACGTGGAGGGAGGCGTCCTGAAAGGAGAGTGCCAGGCCCTCTTTCAGGAGTGGTCCCGCCTCGGTACACCCGCCTATTAGATCTTTCCATTTCCGGCGATCCCTCCGGGATGTCCGGTATATTCCAAAACGTTAGACCGTATCATTTTGATATAACGGAGCCATCTCCCCGTTTGCCGTGACTGCCTGCAACTGTCGGGGAACCATCACGTTATGCAGCAGGACGGTTTTCTGGCACGGTAATTGCTGACTATGGAGGCGCGGCGACCTCTCACAGTCGGCCGAACGGTCACCACAGCACGATCCTGAAAGGGGGAGTTTGACATGATTATGCAGCGGTATGGAGTAAGCGTGAGAGACCTCCTCATTCCTGTCATTCTCATGGGGGGTCTGGCGGTTCCGGCTTCTGTCCTATCCCAGGAGATTGACAGCGAAGACCAGAAGGAAACGGAGCGCGAGGAGATGGAGCGGGAACTGCGGCAACTGGGGCAGGAGGTGGAGGAGGTGGTCAAGGAGGTACGGCCCGGGAGGGAGACCCGGGGTCCCCGGCCGAAGTTCGGTCTCTACCTGGACGATCTCGATTTCGAAGATGCCTACGAAATGCACTACCCGGAGAATTACGGTGTCCTCATTGACGGTGTGATCCGGGGGGGAAATGCTGACCGGGCAGGATTGAGGGAAGGGGACATCATCATGGAATTTGACGGGGAGAAGGTTCGGTACGAGGATCATCTGTTAAGGATGAGAAATGCTAAAAGTATCGGTGACACGGTGGACATCTCGTTTTTCCGGGACGGTCAAATCCTCTCTACCCAGCTAATCTTTTATCCGCCGGAGGATCTGGATGAAGAGGCCGCCCGGGAGCTGGGGGTGGTGAAGGAGAGGTTGTCCGTCGGTTACGGCGGTGGAGGGTTTGAGCCCATTCTGATCGATTTCGATTTCAAGGGCATCAATAAGTTCCTGGCGCCGAACGGATTCGATCCCATCTCTGATGATCTTGTGGTGGCCTGGGGAGGTGGCGGCGCCGGAAATGTGGGAGGCGGATGGTTCATCGGTGGTATGGGTGCCGGTTTCGAAAAAAGACAGCAAATCTCAATCGAGGATACCGCTACCGGTATACGGCTGTGGAGGTCCTACAAACTGAACAACGGTTTTGGTGGGGTTACTCTGGCCAAGAAGTTTGCCCTTTTCTCCGAACGGTTCATCCTTGATGTCGGTATGATGCTGGGCGGGGGGAGTACCAGCCTGTGGGTTAGCCAGACCGACGGCGACCTGACATGGGATGAAGCTATTGAAGGCAAGAACAGTTATTCCGTCCGGTTTGAAAAAGGCTACTTCGCCTACCGGCCTTCCGTAGGACTTCTGGTTCGAATCAGGGAATGGGTCGGTATCCATGGATCGGTGGGATACCTGGGAACCCACGCTGGAGATGACAAATGGACGGAAAAGCCCTTTGATTTCACAGTGGCGGGCGCCTCTCCCGCCGTCCCGTCGGGCCTATCTTATACCCTGGGGTTCTGGTTTGGATACTAACCCGTAGAGCAGCGTAACGGCCCAAGTCAAGGGGCCGGGAAAGTTGGCCCTTTGCACCTGAAAGTGTCCTAATTTGGGGTATGGAAGAGACCCTTTTCTCGGTGATTTCCAGGAAGATTGTTTCCACGGTCATTGCCATAGGGTCCCTCTTCTACTCGGCGATTTCGGGGGTTGTGCCCGAATTCCAGGACGTCGTTCTGGACATACGGGGAGATGAACTTGTCCTTTCCGCCAGGCTTGAGAACTGCTTCAGCGAGGATCTCGACACCATCTTCAGGTCGGGGCAGGAAATCCGCATATACTTCCGGGTAGACGTACTGGATGCCGACAGCGGTCAGCCGGTACAGGAAACCACCTTTTATCATGCCCTCACCTATTCCCTTATCGACGGTTCTTTTGATCTGTTCCGGTCCAACACAGGAGAGCGCCAGTCTGGTCTGTCCCTGGAAGAGGCAAAAGCCATGCTGAGCGAGCTGGAGGATGTGGGTGTTGTTGTTGCTTCTGAACTTTCGTTTGGGGTAGTATATATGGTGAGGGTAACAGCCCACATGGAAAAAATTACCCTGCCCGGAACGAACGAGGAGCTCAACCTCATGTTCTACTGGAGCAGTCTGAAACCGACCGTCACGTCCGGACCCTTCACCCGGGCCTCCTTCAGCAAATGAGAAGGCTTATCCCCTCATTTCGGACCCAGATTGTCCTTATCGTCCTGTTTCTTGTGATCGTCTCCGCTCTTTTTTTTCGCCACTTTTTTCTGAACAGTTTCTTTGAGTATTCGGCCCATGTCAACGGGTTGGATTTGAGCGGTGAGGTTGGCCAGATGTACCGGGACTACAGCACCGGTATGGCTGACGAGACGCGGGCAGCGTTCAGGGAGGATGTGGAATCGGTTTTGTCGATGGAGTGGCAACGGAAGTTGCAGACCGACCGTTTTGAGAAGGAAATGGCTCTGTACTCACAGTTTATCATCATTTTCCTTGTTCTGGCGGTCGTTGTTCTTTTCTTCGTCACGTTCAATTTGATATCCCGGCCGCTGCGCCGTCTCCAGGTCGCCACCGAGGCGCTGTCCAGGGGAGACGGAAAGGTCCGGGTGAAGGAAAACAGGTTTTCTCCATTGAATAATCTCATTTCATCCTTCAACAGGATGGCGGGGGAGCTGGAGTCAAACCGGGAGAAGATTCTGGAAGCGGAAAAGGAAGTTATCTGGAGGGAAATGGCCCGGGTAATGGCTCATGAGGTAAAGAATCCCCTTACCCCCATCCGCCTTGCGTTGGAGAGGATGACCGTGAAGAGAGGATCGGGTGAAGGGGAATTTGAACAGGCCTTTGACCGGGGCGTCGCTGTTATTCAGGAGGAGGTGGAGAATCTGCAGTCTCTGGTGACGGAATTCTCCGAGTTTGCCCGTCTACCGGAAGCCACCCTGGCCCTCCACGATGTAAACGGGCAGCTCCGGGAGATCGTCGTCCCTTACAGAGACAGGGCCCACTTCGAGATGGTCCTGTCGGACAAGGTTCCGGCGTTTCAGGCCGACAGGGTTCAGATGAAACAGGTCTTCGTGAACATCATACAGAACGCCATTGAGTCATCGCCGGAGGCGTGCACGATACATATCGCCACATCGGTTCACGATGGAGAGATATGGGTGAAGATTTCCGATAACGGTCCCGGAATTGATACCGGGGATCTCGAGAAGATTTTTGAGCCATATTTTTCCACCCGGAGGAAAGGGACCGGCTTGGGGCTCGCCATCGTCAAAAGGATTGTGGAGCAACACGGCGGCACGGTTCGGGTGGAGAGTAAACCCGGCGAGGGAACGGCATTTACCCTGGTATTCAAGGCATGAGAATTCTCGTTGTTGACGATGAAAAGAACATCCGGATGACCCTGAAGGACATCCTGGAAGACGAAGGCCATGAGGTGGTGCTGGCGGAGACGGGCGAGAAAGGGCTTCAGGCGGTTTCCGGGGAATGGGTGGATATGGTTATTCTTGATGTCAGGCTGCCCGGCATGGATGGTATCGAGGTGTTCAAGAGGGTAAGGGACATGCGGCCGGACCTTGACGTTCTCATGATTTCGGGGCACAGCACGATTGAGACGGCCGTGGAGGCCGTAAAGCTGGGAGCCTACGACTTTCTGGAAAAACCCCTTTCCATGTCCAAGATTCTGACCTCTGCCCGCAATATTGCCGAAAAGCGGGCGCTGTTGACCCGGATTCAGGAGGGGGAGTCTGTGGAACGGTCGAAGTACAGGCTGGTGGGGGAATCGCCCCAGATGGCGCAGGTCCGGGAAGTGATACGGAAGGTGGCTCTCACCGATTCGAGAGTTCTCATCCGGGGGGAAACGGGAACGGGAAAAGAACTCGTGGCCTTCGCCATTCACCATGAAAGCGAAAGAAGGGGCGGACCGTTCGTCACATTCAACTCGGCGGCGATTCCCCACGAACTGGTGGAGAGCGAACTGTTCGGACACGAGAAGGGGGCATTTACGGGGGCGGACCGCCGGAAGCTCGGGAAGTTAGAGGTGGCTAATGAAGGGACACTGTTCCTGGATGAAATTGGCGACATGGATCTTTCGGCCCAGGCGAAGATTCTCAGGGTCATTGAGAAGGGAAAGTTTAAGCGGGTGGGGGGAAACCAGACCATTGCAATCGATGTGCGGATCCTGGCCGCCACCCACAAGAATCTCGAAGAGATGATCGAAAAAGGGTCGTTTCGCGAGGATCTGTATTACCGCCTCAACGTGGTTCCCATCGTTCTGCCCCCCTTGCGGGAACGAAAAGGTGACGTCCGGGTCCTTGCGCAATACTTTCTGGACGAATATGCGGTGGAGTTCAAGACTCCGAGAAAGGAGATAACGGCCCGGGGCCTCGATTATCTGGAGACCTATCCATTTCCCGGAAACGTGAGGGAATTGAGGAATGTTATCGAGCGCCTCTATATCCTGTCCCCTTCGAAGAAGGTGGGAGTCCAGGATGTGGCCCCCCTTGTGACCTGGCTCCCCCAAAAGAGGGGGAAGCGGGCTCTTCATGAGACCGTCGATTTCAGGCAGGCCAGAAAAGATTTTGAGATTCGCTATCTCACCGCCCAGCTGGAGAAACACGGCTGGAACATTTCCCTCACCGCCCGGCAGCTCGGCATGCGCCAGCCCAATCTATCCAGGAAAATCAAGGAGCTGGGGATAAAAAGGGACTGAAAAAAGGATACAGGTGTCTTATATTTAGTCCCCCAATCGGGCTACGGAAACTGGAGATTGCGGCGTGACCGACATTGATCTGGGATTGTATCCCCGGCCCACCACCGAGCGAGGCAAAGAGTCACCCGCCTCAGGGTATGCCCGGAGAGTCCTCATCAACGAATGGATAAGTGGCGTAACCGGTGCCATACTGGCTTTGTTTATCTGGGGACATCTGGTATTTGAAAGCACCATTCTTATCGGCAGGGAGGCTTATGATGCCCTGGCCGATTTCCTGGAACACACCATCTATATTGCTCAACCCATGGTCTTTTTCATCACCCTGGTTTTCTTCGTTCATTTCGTCTGGGCCAGCCGGAAGATTCCTGCCAAACTCCGGGAAAGAAAAAGGATGATGAGATTAGGCCTGAGCATTAAAGGTGCCAAGGGGCGGTGGAATCAGGATCCCAGAAGTGAAATCCGCCTTCGGCGTCATTTTGAGACCTCCCTGTGGATCTGGCAGGTCCGGACCGGGATGATCGTTCTTGCCACCGGTGCTTTTCACCTGTTTCTGGTCACCTGGAATATCTTCAGCGATATGGGTGTTGCCGGTCAGGAGCCGGGTCTTTCTGCCACCATTGCTACCAGCAGGGTAAGCAGCGGTTTATGGATCCTGTATGGGGTGTTGATGCTTTCAGTGGTGGCTCACACCGCCATTGGGGTGTATCGATTGCTGGTGAAGTGGCTGGCGGACACCTGGTTTGTCCGGAAATACGCCAGAGCCCTTTTCTATTTTCTGTTCTGGTTCTTCGTAATTCTGGGGACAGCCACCGTCATTGGTTTGGCCGGACCCCTGGAGGGGGTTCTGTCGTGAAAGTATTGACCTGTGATGTTCTGGTCATCGGTGCCGGCCTGGCGGGCGAACGGGTGGCCATCGCCTGTTCCAGCGAAGGGCTCGATGTCACCATGCTTTCCCTGGTTCCGCCCCGCCGCAGCCATTCCTGCGCCGCCCAGGGCGGGATGCAGGCCGCCCTGGGAAACAGTGTGATGGGAAAGGGGGACAACGCCACGATTCACTGGCTCGATACCGTCAGGGGTTCCGACTGGGGAAATGATCAGGAAGTGGCCCGTATTTTTGCCGACAACGCCCCCATTGCCATGCGGGAGATGGCTCACTTTGGCGTCCCCTGGAACCGGGTGAAGGGGGGTCCCCAGGAAGTCTTCATCAAGGGGAAGAAGAGCACCATCACCGAAGGTTATGACAAGGAGGGTCTCATCACCGCCCGGGCGTTCGGTGGGACGGCAAAGTGGCGGACCTGTTATACGGCGGACGGGACAGGCCATTCTGTGCTGTATACCATGGACAACATGGCGGTTCAGCTGGGCATTACCGTCCACGACAGGATGGAGGCGTTAAGGCTCATTCACACGGGCGGCCGGTGTCTCGGGGCAGTGGTTCGCTCCCTCCGCGACGGCGAAATCCGGATCTATCTTGCCCGGGCAACCGTCATTGCCACCGGCGGGTACGGACGCCTTTACGGCATTTCCACGAATGCCATTATCAACGAAGGGACAGGGTCGTGGCTGGCTCTTCAGACGGGAGTGGTTCCCCTGGGGAACATGGAGGCCGTACAGTTTCATCCCACCGGTCTGGTCCCCACCGACATCCTGGTGACCGAGGGGTGCCGGGGCGACGGAGGGACCCTTCTGGACGTGGACGAATACCGGTTCATGCCCGATTACGAGCCTGAAAAGCAGGAGCTGGCATCGCGGGATGTTATCTCCCGGCGAATGATGGAACACATCATGAAAGGGAAAGGGGTAAAATCTCCGTACGGGGACCACCTCTGGTTGGACCTTCGCCACTTAGGCGAACACCATCTCAAGACCAAGCTCCGGGAAGTGTACGATATTTGCACGCACTTTATCGGGGTGAACCCCATCAAGGAGCTCGTGCCCGTGAGACCGACCCAGCACTATTCCATGGGGGGGATCCGGGTGAACAAGGATGGACAGGCCTACAATATGGAGGGACTGTTTGCCGCCGGGGAGGCATCGTGCTGGGATTTGCACGGCTTCAACCGGTTAGGCGGTAATTCCCTGGCTGAGACGGTGGTGGCCGGTATGCTCGTGGGCAAAAGGGTCGCCCGGTACACCAGGAAGGCCCCCCTGGTGGCCGACGTTTCCCTGGCGGAAGATTTTGCGGAGAGGGAAAAGGGAAAGATTGCCCGGCTTCTGGACGGCGACGGAGACGAGAATGTCTACGCTCTGCGGAAGGAAATCTCCGAAGCCCTGATTCACGACGTGGGCATTTTCCGCAACGGCGAACGGCTGGAGAGAGCAGTGAAGAAGTTGAAGGATGTGGTAAGGCGGACGGAGAAGGTAAAGGTTCGCACGCGGGCGCCGGGGATGAACCCGGAATTGTCCAGTGCTCTGAGACTGGAGGGGATGGCCAAGCAGGCCCTGGTTATCGCCATGGGTGCTCTGGCCCGGACCGAGTCCCGTGGGGCCCACTACCGGGAGGACTATCCCGCCCGGGACGACGCCAACTGGCTAAAGCGAACCCTGGCCCGGTGGCCGGACGGGGCCGATGAACCGCAGTTGAGCTATGAGCCGGTGGGCATCCTCGATCTTCCTCCCGGGGAGAGGGGGTACGGGGGAGCCCGGCAGATTCCCATGACTCTCACGCTTGAGGAGTACAACCGGACGGTTTACGATGAGCAAAAGGCCAACGGCCGTCTGGAAACGGTGGAGCCTGCGGGGAGCGGTCTCCCCAGGGAAGCCTGGCGCAGTGAAGTTGACGCAGAGAAACCTCCCTCCGGGCAGAAGTCGTCATAATGGGGCGAACCTTAACATTCAAGATATTCCGCTATAATCCCAGTCTGGAGAACAGTCAACCAAGGATTGAATCGTACACGTTGGAGGAAACGCCCCGGCTCAATCTTTTCACCGCCCTTCACAAGATAAGGGAAGAGCAGGCTCCCGGGCTCATGTTCGATTTTGTCTGCCGGGCGGGGGTCTGCGGATCCTGCGGCATGATGATCAACGGACGTCCCACCCTGGCCTGCCGGACTCTCACGTCCGATCTTCCCGATACCATTGAGTTATACCCTCTGCCGTTTTTCAAGCTCCTGGGCGATCTGTCGGTGGACACGGGCGTCTGGTTCCGCCAGATGGCCGAACAGGTAGAATCGTGGATCCACACCCGGAAGGAATTTGATCCTGAGGCGGAAGAGGAGCGCATGGACAACGATCTGGCCAACAAGATTTACGAATCAGAGCGCTGTATCGAATGCGGGTGCTGCATCGCCGGATGTGCCACCGCCCTGGTGAATTCCAATTTTCTCGGGGCGGCGGGGCTATTTCGAATCGGCCGGTTTATGATAGACCCCCGGGATCAACGTGAGAACGAAGATTGGTTCGAGCTGGTCTCCACGGATGAGGGTGTCTTTGGCTGCATCGGCATGATGGCGTGCGATGACGTCTGCCCGAAAGATCTCCCCCTGCTGGAAGTATTCGCCTACATCCGCCGGAAGATGACCGCCGCCGGCCTGAAGAAGGGAAAAAGAAAAACCGTCATAGCTGCCACACCACCACGGCCGTGATGGCCGTTCCTGCCAGGGCACTTCCGTAACTCAGGATTGAGATCGGGGTTCTTAGCTTGCTCAGTCCCATGTCGATCAGGGCATACCGGAACCGGTGGGCCCAGTGAAATAGAGGCAGACAAATCACCCCGAAAAGAATGAGTTTGATGATGGGGTGACCCAGGGAACTATGGAGAGTGTCCAGAAACAGAGGATCCTCTTCCAGCCGGTAAAAAGGGAGAACAAATCCCGTCAGGACGATAAGAACAGGAAACAGGAGGGCACTCACCATCCCCCCTGCCGAGAACAACATCCACCACATGGGTTCTATTGACTTTGTCATTGTCTATCCCCGCAGCACCATCCAGCCGATGGCAAAAGAGAGAACGATCCATCCCGCGTAGAAGCCTCCGGCGATGAGGGCCGGGGGGATGCGCTCTTCCCCAATCCGCAAAACCAGAATCTTAGGGGTGAGATTAAACCACGTGATGGTGTGGTAAAGAACCAGGGGGAGGGCGAGAGCGTGAAAAATGACACTAAGGGGCGACTTCAGGAGCTCGACCACATCCGGATAGATGACCGCCCCCTGCGCGAACCTGGAGATCATCACCAGGAGAAACACGCAGTATCCGGCCACGAAGACGCTGGTAAGCTCCCTGACCATAAACAGGAAATAGGGCCGTCGTTTGAGCCACCACGTGTTCGGAAAGGGTCGGTGATACGGGCTCATCCTTTCTTCCCCCATGGCAGCAGAACTTCCTTCATCCAGGCAATGGAGCTGGGAAGTTTGGCCCGCTGGATGGCGGCTGCCGGATCCACGTTCTTGGGACAGACGGCGCTACACTCCCCCACGTAGGAACATTCCCAGATTCCCTCGTGGCCCGTCATCACCTCGTGCCGCTCATCTTTTCCCTGGTCGCGGGAATCGAGGTTGTAGCGCTGGGCTAAGGCGATGGCTGCGGGGCCGATGAACGTTGAGTCGAGGGCATACACCGGGCAGGCGGCGTAGCAGAGCATGCAATTGATGCACATGGCATATTGCTTATACCGGGCCAGCTCAGCAGGGGTCTGAAGGTATTCCCCCTCGTCAAGGGATTTCTCTTCCTCCCGGATAATCCACGGCTTGACGGCTTTGAGTTTCTCCATGAAGTCGTCCATCACCACCACCAGGTCCCGCTTCACGGGGAACCCGGTCAGGGGTTCGACCCGTATGGGACCCGGGACGTAGTTTCTCAAAAACGCGCCGCAGGTGAGAACGGGCACGCCATTGACCATCATCCCGCAGCTGCCGCAGACGCCCATCCGGCAGGACCACCGATACGAAAGTGATCCATCGATTTCATCCTTGATGTAATTGATGGCATCAAGAATGACCCAATCCTCACGAAAGGGAACCTCATAGCTCTGAAAGGTCGGCTCCTCCGTATCCGGTCGGTACCGGAAGATCTCGATACTGATGGTTTCGCTTCTATTATCTGGTGGCATGTTCAAACTCAAACATGCGAATCTTTCCCCTCATCCTGACCTTCTCCCCGCAGGGAGAAGGAATGTTGTGGTCCGGTTTTCCTTGATACTCTCACGCTGGGGACTACGATTCATCTGGATTCTGCTCTGTACTCATCTCCTCTCCCTGGGGGAGAGGATTAAGGTGAGGGGACATGTCTAGTCAACACCTACCTTGATTCCCGTATTTTCTTATCCAAATAATCCAGGCATTCTTCGAGATTTGTGACAACATCATGGGCCCAAAAGTGAATGACCTCATATCCCTCTTTCTCCAGGAAACTGTCGCGTTTCCTGTCTTTTTTGACTCCTGTCGGTGTGCCGTGGTGTTCCCCGTCGATTTCCACCACCATTCTCGCTTCCAATGACAGGAAATCAACGATGTACTGAGCTACGGGCACTTGCCTGCGAAATTTGACCCCCATTACCCGGTTTCTCAAATATTGCCACATCAGGTGTTCAGCTTCCGATGGTCGTTTTCGAAAAGATCTGGCGAGGTTGGTTCTACCCTTTGGCGGTTGCTTTGACGACGATCTCATCTTCCATAAACCCGTTCAGCGGGGGGCCAGCGGGTAATGACCACGTCCTTATAGTCGATCTTCGGATCCCCATCCGTTCGAAACGCCAGCGTATGTTTGAGGAAGTTCTTGTCATCCCTCTCAGGGTAATCGGTGCGCTGGTGAGACCCCCGGCTCTCCTTTCTTGCCAGGGCGCTGTGGGCCACGGCCTGGGCCACATCGAGCATAAAATCGAGTTCCAGAGCAGCGGTAAGTTCGGTGTTGAAGGTGAGGGTTCGATCGTCAAGAACGACACCGGAAAACCGTTCGCGCAACTCCGCCAGTTTTTCACAGGTCCCCTTCAAGCCCTCTTCCGTCCGGTAGATGCCGGCGCCCTCCTCCATGGCTGTTCGCATCTCGTTTCTCAGGACGGCGATCCGTTCGGACCCCGTGGTTTTTCGAATAAAACCTGCGGCGATTCTCTCCTGTTCATCTTTTCCCTGCGTATCGAGAGCGGCCAGGTCCAGTTCGGCATTTTCCATGGCAAAGGTTGCCGCCGCCTTTCCGGCCCTTGCGCCGAAGACAAGGAGTTTGGTGAGGGAGTTGGAACCGAGCCGGTTGGCGCCGTTGATGGAAATGCAGGCCACTTCTCCCACGGCATAGAGTCCGGGCAGGAGGGTAGCACCGTCGGCATCGGTGTCGACACCTCCCATGAAGTAATGAAGGACGGGCCTCACGCCGATGGGTTCATGGACGGGATCGACACCGGCATATTTTGTGGCGAGTTCGCGGACGAAGGGAAGTTTTTTGTCGATTTTCTTCTCTCCCAGGTGGCGGATGTCGAGATGAACCACATCGCCGTGAGGGGTGGAAATCGTGCGACCTTTTTCGAGTTCTTTCACGAAGGCCTGGCTCAGCCTGTCGCGGGGGCCCAGCTCCATGCTCTTCTTCACAGGATGCCGGGGATCGGTAATCTCCAGCGGGGTACCGAGGTCATAGTCCTGCAGGTACCGGTAGCCGTCTTTATTAATCAGAATGCCCCCTTCCCCCCGGGCCGCCTCCGTGATAAGGATGCCCGTTCCCGGCAGGCCCGTGGGGTGGTACTGGACAAACTCCATGTCTTTCAGTGGCACCCCCGCCCGGTAGGCCATGGCCATGCCGTCACCCGTTTTGATGGATCCGTTTGTGGTGAAGGGGAAAACGCGTCCTGCACCGCCGGTGGAAAGGATCGTCGCGCCGGCGGCGATCACTTCCAGTTTTCCCGACCGGAGTTCGACAGCGGTAATCCCCTGGCAACGGCCGTTGGCGACGAGCACTTTCGTGGCGAACCATTCGTCGTAGCGCGTAACGTTTTCGTACTTCAGCGATGTCTGGAACAGGGTGTGGAGCATGTGGAATCCCGTCTTATCGGCGGCGAACCAGGTTCGTTCGATCTTCATCCCCCCGAAAGGGCGGACGGCGATGGTGCCATCGGGTTCCCGGTTCCAGGGACACCCCCAGTGTTCCAGCTGGATCAATTCGGCGGGGGCTTCCCGGACAAACAGTTCCACGGCGTCCTGATCGGAAAGCCAGTCTCCTCCCGCTATCGTATCGAGGCAGTGGTCGTCGAAGGAGTCGTTCTCTTTGACGACGCTGGCCGCTCCTCCTTCGGCTGCCACCGTGTGGCTGCGCATGGGATAGACCTTGCTGACGACAGCGACGCTGAGATCCGGATTTGTCTGACCGATGGCGATGGCGGCCCTCAGGCCCGCACCACCCCCGCCCACGATGACGATGTCATGGCGAATTGGCATAAGGTACCGGGGAATTCAGACCTGCAAGCCGTAAATGTTAACCTTCGAGCCGGGAAAGTTACAATGGAAAACTTGGCAACGGTTCTTTGCTGCGGAAATAAGGTGATGATCTTAACATCCGCTTGAACTTTCGACGGCGTTCCCTTGTCTGGTTTTGCGAATAGAGAGTCTTGGCCAGTCGTAGGAACCCGTCGTTCAGTTCTTGAGCCGTCATCCCCTTGGGAACAAAATTTACGTCGAAAAGGGTGCACAGCTCCCAGGCTGCGTCACGCATGATTCTGTTTTCCCGCTTCAGTCTTTCGTAAAGCGGTGTGCCCGGGAAAGCGGTCATGACTGTGATCTGGACATCGTATAGGTTAGATTCCCTGATAAAATGATACACTTCGTCGAAAACGTCCGGTGAGTCCCCATCCAATCCAAGTATGAAGCAGCCATTCACAGTGATTCCATACGACTGAATTTTGTCTATTGCCTCCAGGTATTTATCACGCTGCTTCATCTTCCAGTTGGCGTTCAATTCAATCCCATCCAAGCTGACCTTCCGGGGACTTTCAAATCCAATCAGGATTTGCTTACAGCCGGAGTCCCGCAATAAGCCCAGAAGCTCATCGTCTTTTGCCACAGAAACATCCGTTTCTGTAAACCACCGGATCTTTTCCTTCACCAGGGGCCGGAGAAGATGTCTGTAGTGGTCATGATTCACAAACGTGTTGTCATCGGCGAATTCTATGAAGGGCCTTTCCCAGATCTGTTTGATGGCCCGGATTTCCTCCACCACCTTGTCAACCGGTTTAATCTTGTACCTGGGGGCCAGAAGAATAGAGCTGGCACAGAAGTCGCATCTCCAGGGACAGCCGCGGCTTGTCTGGACTGTCAGGCGGTTATATTTGTCCGGATCCAGCAGATCGAAGCGAGGGACAGGGGCCTCTCGCAGGTCGAAACTCCCCGGTGGTGACTGAACATAGTAAGGCTCTAGGGATCCTGTCTCGAAGTCCCGAAGAACCTGCCGCCAAACAGATTCTCCCTCCCCTACGACGACGCTGTCACAGTGTGCTTTCGCCTCTTCTGGCAGGGAGGAGACGTGGAGGCCACCCATTACCACCAGAGTTTTGTTTCTCTGGAATCGACGTGCCAGCTCGTAAGCCTCGAAGATTTGGGCGGAATAGGAAGATATAGCCACCAGATCGTAGTCGCCCGGCAAATCACTTAGGTTGTTGATGTCTTCAATCTCTTTGTATTCTACGTCGAACTTCTCGGGTGTCAGTCCGGCAAGGGTGAGTAAGGACAAGCTCGGAAGGGAAGCAATGATCTTGTTGCGTTCTACAAACCCGGGGAGCGTCAAGCCAAGCCGTGTCAACTCCTGATTGTGGGTCCGGACACCGCTCATGGCAATAAGGCCAATTCTCATCTTGTGACCACTTCCCAGACAGTGAGAAAGCCCCCCGCGAGCAGACTGATTACCGGAAGGTAGAAGAGGCCCTTTAGTTTGGGGAAATTTGCCATGACAAAGCAACAGATGGGCATGGTGACGGCCCCCGCGATGAAGGTCCAGGATGCTATGGGCAACAGGTCGCCCGATACGGTGAACAGGCGGGCAGTGAAATAGAACATGAAGTTGATGAGTCCCAGCCCGATGAAGGAAATGTGACCCAGACGGTACATTCGACGTTTGAGACTGAAATAACCTCCCTGCCAGTCGTCCCGGAAGAATCTGAAATTAAAGCCCATCAGAGAGCCTGACAAAAAGCCCAGTACAATCCAGAGCCAGGCCAGGATCAAGTTAGCCTGGGGGGTGTAGGGGTCCATAATGTAATAGAACGGCGCTAAGCCGGTTCTTTGGGCGCGGCTGTCGCTATCAGATAACGATAGTTCCGAAGGTAGAGCAAAAACAGGATGACAAAGATGAGATCTAGAAATCCGAACAGCGCAAACATCGCGTGTGGCAGCTGTCCGATAGCCCAGTAGTAAAACGTGACGCCCGTGTAAACCAATTTGTAGACTATTCCAACTTTGACGATATCAAAATTCCGCTCAAGATCTAAATACACAAAATAGTAGAGTAGACCCTGAGTGAAAACAAAAGCAGCGGCGGTATGCAAGTAAGCGGGCTGGTCCGGTAATGGAATATTGAATAGAGAATAAATGCTTCTGTAGAAGAAAAAGAATGCTATTCCCAGGATGAAGTCATACAAGGCCGCCACCATGAACATGCCCTTATAGAATGCCTTGCTCTTCATTTTTCACCCCCCTTTTACTATCTCTTGGTTCAACATAACGACGCCCAGCCTGAAACCCAACAACTAATCTTGATTTTCTTCCCTGTTCAATCGAACTGAAGCCCACAGACTGATGAGATACGGCACCAGAAGGACGTAGGTCAGGATGAGAAAGGGGGATTGGGGAATGAACGTAATTTCCAGATACAAAAGGAAGGCCATGACAATTCCCAGAATGACCAGGAGGGTGTTGCGGGCTCTCCGGGTTCCCATGAGCGTGATGAACACGTAGGCACAGATCACGCCCCCCAGGGCCATAAGCCATAGTCCGGAAAAGCGGTGAATCTCGGTTCCAGGAACCGGAGACACCTTCGCCACCAGCCCCAGAAATCCGGCAACGACAGCCACGAGGCCCATGAGGACCAGGGGCACCCAGCTGAGGGGATGAAGAAGTCTGGGAGAGGCCATGAGAAACCCGCTTCAAAGTTTGGGAAGATGAAGAAAAGAGTCCAGGGAATTAGCGTCCGGGGGGCCAATTGTCTTGACAGGCACCCGCTCCCGGGTTAGTTTCGATTCGCTCATGAAGAATCTGATAGCGGCGGGGGACCCTGCTACCGTGGAGGCGGCCCGGGTGATCTTAGAAAGGGGCGGGAACGCCTACGATGCGGCAGTGGGGGCCTGTTTTACCGCCATGGTGGCGGAACCGGCCCTTACCAGTGCCGGCGGGGGAGGTCACCTCATGGCGTTTCCGGAGGACAGCCCGCCGGAAGTATTCGATTTCTTTGTGAACACACCGTCCCGGACTATGAAAGGAGCCGATCTCGATTTTTTCGCGGTGGACGTCGACTTCGGCGGCGTCACCCAGCGATTCCACGCCGGGTGGGGCTCGGCGGCTGTCCCCGGGAACGTGGCGGGGCTGTTGACCGTCCATGAACGGTTGGGATCCATTCCCCTTCCCGAAGTGATGGAGCCTGCCATTGTGGCGGCAAGAGAAGGGGTGGATATCTCCCCCACCCAGGCGTATCTGTTGGAGATTCTGGCCCCCATCCTTAGTCACGAACTCAGGGGAGGAAACCTCTTTGCTCCCCAGGGGCGCCTTCTGGGGGCAGGCGACCGGTTGGTGATGCCCGAATTTGCCGACTTCCTGTACGTTCTCGCCCGGGAGGGGGCCGATCTGGTCTACCGGGGAGAGGTGGCAGATATCATCTGTGACTGGGCGGCTCATGGGGGCCTCATCTTGAGGAAAGACCTGGAATCGTACCGGGTGGTGGAGCGAACCCCCATGGTAAGTTCGATCCGGGAGTACACGGTCCTGTTGAACCCTCCCCCGGCGGTGAGCGGTCTTCTCATCGATTTTACCCTTCGTCTTCTGGAAGTGGCCGGGTGCTTCGAAAGGGATCCTCTCCCTCTGAACCGGCTGGTCCTTGCATTCGAGGAGACCGACCGCATACGGCATCAGGAGTTGGACGGGGGGATGGCAAAAGAAGATACTCCCCGTCTGTCATCCCAGCCATTTTTTTTCGATTCCGTGGAGCGATTTCAGGAGCGCACCTCCCCGCCTGTGGCGGAAAGGGTGCCCCGGGGAGGGGGAGGAACGACTCACATCAGCATCCTTGATGGCAAGGGAAATGCCGCCAGTGTGACCACCACCAACGGTGAAGGGTGCGGATACCTCTTGCCGGAGGCCGGTTTCATGCTCAACAATATGCTGGGAGAAGAGGACTTAAGTCCGGGCGGATTCCACCGGCATCCCCGGGGCGTCCGCCTTTCCTCCATGGTGGCTCCCACGATTGTCCTGGCCTCCCGGGGAGCGGGGAGGGGCTCCCGCCCCATTCTGCTGACGGGGACGGCGGGGAGCAACCGGATCCGGTCAGTCCTCGTACAGATCCTGATTCATCATCTGGTGAACGGGTTGGATCTTGAACAGACTGTTCTGGCTCCGCGGGTCCATCTGGAAGGTGAGGTGCTGCACGCGGAGCCGGGAATTCCGGAGGAGGAATTAAAAGTCCTCGAAAGACGTTATAGACTCAGGCGGTGGGACCGGCAGAATCTCTTTTTTGGCGGAGCCAATTCGGTGACACCGCGGGAAGCGGTGGGAGATCCCCGCCGGGGAGGGGCCAGTCTTATCTTTTGACAAAGGAGAGGGACCATGGGCATAATTTTCCACAGTTCACCGGAGCCCACTCTTGGGGTGGAGGTGGAACTGCAGATTGTGGATCTCAAGACCAGGCAGCTCGTATCGGTGGCCCCGCAGATACTGAAAAACTTCCAGGACAATCCCCATGTGAAGCCGGAGCTGTTGCAGTCCACCATTGAGTTAAACACGGGAATCTGCAAGGATGTGGGGGAGGTCCGGAGAGATCTGAAAAACCTGATGGATCAGATACAGCCTATTTGCGACGACTTAGGGTGTGCCCTGATTTCCGCAGGGACCCACCCCACGGCGGTCTGGCCCGAACAGGCGATCACCGACAATCAGCGCTACCGGCAGCTGGTGGACCGTGTTCAGTGGCCCGCCCAGAGACTCATGATTTTTGGTCTTCATGTTCACGTGGGCATCAACAGTCCGGAAAAGGCTATCGCCCTGTTTAACGCCCTCTCCGGCTATATTCCCCACCTGCTGGCCGTTTCGGCCAGTTCCCCGTTCTGGCAGGGGAACGACACGGGGCTGGCGTCGGTACGGGTCAAGGTTTTTGAGACCCTCCCCACGGCGGGGTTACCGTACCGGATGCTCAACTGGGGGGAATTCCAGCGGTTCATGAACACCCTCGTGGCGGCCAGGGCCATCGAGACTATCCGGGAGGTCTGGTGGGATATCCGGCCCCATCCCGGGTTCGGGACGGTGGAACTGCGCATGTGCGATGGTATTCCCACCATGACCGAACTCGTTTCTGTGGTCGCCCTCAGTCACTGTCTGGTGGTCTGGTTGAGTCAGAAGTACGATGAGGGAGATATGCTTCGCCTGGACCGGCACTGGGTGATCCGGGAAAACAAGTGGCGGGCCGCCCGGTGGAGCCTGGATGCCAGCATCATTGTGGACGATCAGGGCAACCAGGAAACGATCTCGAGGAGTCTGGAAGGTTTGATGGGCACCCTGGGTCCCATCAGTGAGCAGCTCAACTGCAGAAAGGAACTTGAGGGAATCCGGAGAATCGTCGATTCGGGTCCCAGCTATCAACGGCAGCGGGGAATTTACCGGAAGACGGGAAGGTTCGAACCGGTGGTGGATGCGCTGATTGAGGAGTGGAGGACCGACAGGAGAGTAAGGAGCGTTTAGGGTGTCACCCGGCTCCGGCTTCCTCGATTAGCCACCGGAACAGCGATCTCTGGCGGGGGTCCTCTTCCATTTTTTCCGGATGCCACTGAACGGCAACAAACCTGCCGTTTTCCGACACCGGTTCCACCGCTTCCACCAGGCCGTCCCGGGACCACGCCGTCGGTTTAAGTTGGGCGCCCAGCCGTCTTATGCCCTGATGATGGGTACTGTTCACCGGGACGGTCCGTTGGCCGAGGATAGTGTAAAGGAGACTCTTTTCGTCGATACGCACCTCGTGGGTTACCGTGGGTCCCTTGTAGTCCCCATGATCGACAGCGCCGTTGAGTTGTGAGGCAATGTCCTCATAGAGGGTTCCCCCGTAGATGACGTTAATGTGCTGGAGGCCGGCGCAGACGGCCAGGATCGGTTTCTCCAGGTCCCGGCACCATTCGAAGATCTTCCGGTCAAACTCCACCCTGTCGGGGTGCATCGGTTCTTCCCCTTTCATGTCGTAGGGGGTTCCCCGGGTGTACTCAACGGGAAGATCGGGCCCCCCGATGAGCATGAGGCCGTCAATAACCCGGGCCACATCGTCCGCGGAGCCGTGGGAGCGGGGGTGCGTGAGGATGAGGGGAATCCCCCCTTCCTCCCAGATCCGGCGGACGTAGGCCTCCTTGGCGGCCATCCAGAAGGCGTTCTCCATGTGGTAGAAATAGGGGCTGATACCGATAACAGGACGGTGTTGGGCGTTCACACGTTCTGACTTCAGATCGGTTCTCACTCTTCCGGGCGGCTGTGGCGCCGCTTTCGAATTTCTTTCAGGTCCGGACCGTATCTTCGAACATTTTTTTCGTACTCATACCACCACTCCAGTTCCTTATCCGTCCGCTCGGCCAGCCGTCTCCACCATCCTGAATCGGTGATACTTGTGTGGCGTTTTCGTTTCATGGGTCAGGAATCGGGCGGGAAAGTGGAACGGGAATCGGGATCGCCGGAAAGGGGGGGGAGTCTACGCGTCGGTGGCAACGGCCGATGTGGACTGGCGCCTCCCTTTTTTCCGGCCGAACAGATCTTTCAGGTTTTTCATAACGGTGTCCTGTACGGGACGCTCCGTGAGAATTTTTTCCTGGAGTCTCAACAGTCCCTCAATCAGGGCTTCCGGTCTGGGGGGGCAGCCGGGGACGTACACGTCCACCGGCACCACGATATCGACCCCCTTGAGAACATGGTAACCGTATTGCCAGTAGGGTCCGCCGCTGGTGGCGCAGCTCCCCATGGAGACCACATACTTGGGGTCGGCCATCTGCTCATACAGCCGTTTTATTCTTACGGCCATTTTCATGGTGACCGTACCGGCCACAATCATGACATCGGCCTGCCTGGGGGACGACCGGGGCATCATGCCAATACGTTCAAGGTCGTGGCGGGAGGCGGCGGTGGCCATCATTTCAATGGCGCAGCAAGCAATGCCGAATTGAAAGTACCAGGGTGAGGTGGACCGGGCCCAGTTGAGCAGTTTGTTCAAAGGTGCGACAATGATGTTTCCTGACCCATCCTTCATGAATCTTCCTCCCTGAATTTTTCCGGTGACATGTAGACGGGTTTTTCCCCCATGAAGTCGTGATGTCTCAAGATGGCATAACCGTTAGGATGGCGGGTGGGACAGGTGCGGCAGGAACGGGTACCGTTGATCCGGTGCCTGAGAATATCGAGAATCTTCGCATCCGATTCTTCCGCCCCTTCCACCAGTTCCTCGTCGGTCTCCACATACCATCGGAGCGTGACGAGATACCGGTACCTGTTCTTTTCACTCATGGAAAGTTTCTCCTTGCCACTGCCGCCCTTTGGGTACTCGAGTTTTTAATTTAGGAACTCCATTCCTTTTGGCAAACGCCTTTCCCCCGGCTGGCATCCGCCCGCGGGCCCGACCAGCATTGTGATTTACAAAGAGGCGGGATGTTCCTAAATTTAACTGGATTGAGGTGTCCTGTTTTTGTGTCCCTGAAGGGTCCGGAAACGGGATGTATGGCATCCCGGATATCGGGAGAGTTCTTGTAGGGAGGATCCTATCATGTCAGCCACAGAGTCAAGAATAAGGGTTAAGGGGATCGATATTCTTCACGATCCCGCCCTAAACAAGGGAACAGCTTTCAGCGAGAAAGAAAGGGAGGCCCTGGGTCTTCACGGTCTGCTTCCTCCCCGCCGGTTCACCCTCGAAGAGCAGGAAATGCGCGTTTTGGGAAACTACCGCCGAAAGACGACCGACCTGGAGAGATACATTCACCTCATTTCCCTTCAGGACAGAAACGAGACCCTCTTTTACCGGGTCCTTCTGGACAATCTTGAGGAAATGATGCCCATTGTTTATACCCCTGTCGTGGGCCAGGCCTGTCAGGAATACGGCCACATATTTCGACGGCCACGGGGGCTTTTTATTTCCGCCGAGGACAGGGGTCACATTGCAGACATATTGCGAAACTGGCCCCGCCGGGACGTGGGCATCATTGTGGTAACCGACGGGGAACGAATCCTGGGGCTGGGTGATCTCGGGGCCAACGGCATGGGGATCCCCGTGGGTAAACTCACCCTTTACACCGCCTGTGCGGGCGTTCATCCGTCCCTGTGTCTCCCCATTACCCTGGATGTAGGAACGAACAATGACGACCTGTTGGCCGATCCCCTCTATATCGGTCTCCCCCGGCGCCGTTTAAGAGGAGAGGCCTATGATGATCTGGTGGAGGAATTTGTTGAGGCGGTCGGGGAGGTGTTTCCCCGGACGCTCATCCAGTTTGAGGACTTCAGCAACCTGAATGCTTTCCGGTTGCTCCGGAAATACCGCGAGAAGATTTGCACATTCAACGACGACATTCAGGGGACGGCCGGGGTGGTGCTTGCGGGACTGATGTCGGCCTTCAGGATAGCCGGCGGGAGGTTGAGGGACCAGACGATCCTCTTTCTGGGGGCGGGAGAAGCCGGCATCGGCATCGCGGATTTGATCGTGTCCACCATGGCGGATGAGGGGTTGTCCCGGGACGAGGCCATAAGGCGCTGCTGGTTCGTCGACTCCAAAGGGCTGGTGGTAAAAAGCCGGGACAATCTTCAGGAGCACAAGCTCCCCTACGCCCACGATCACGAGTTTCTGCCGGATCTGCTTTCGGCCGTGAAGAATCTTGAACCGACGGCCCTCATCGGCGTTTCCGGTCAGCCCCAGACCTTTACCCGTCCTGTGGTGGAAGCCATGGGACGGTTGAACGACAGACCCATCATTTTTGCCCTCTCCAATCCCACGTCGAAAGCCGAGTGTACCGCGGAACAGGCCTACGGGTGGACAGAGGGGAGGGCTATTTTTGCCAGCGGAAGCCCCTTCCCTCCCGTGACATTGAACGGGAAGACCTACGTGCCCGGTCAGGGGAACAACGCCTACGTTTTTCCCGGGGTGGGACTCGGAGTCATCGCCTCCGGAGCCAGCCACGTGACGGACGAAATGTTTGCCGCCGCCGCCAGGGCCCTGGCAGGGGAAATCCGGAAGGAGGACCTGGAAAAGGGGTGTATCTATCCCCCTCTGACGAAGATCCGGGAGGTTTCGGCACAGATCGCCGCTGCTGTGGCCCGGGTGGCTTATGACCGGGGCCTGGCAATGACTCCCGAGCCGGACGACCTCCTGGCCTTTATCCGGTCCCGGCAGTACCAGCCGGTGTACGGGAGTTACGTCTAAGGCTTTATCCAATCTGGAACCGGAATAAACTCTTTGGGCCCGCGGGGGCCTGAACTTATATTCTATAAACGTGATCCCTCACGAGACCATTCCCCCCTTTGGGCCCCTGTGGTGGAAGGCCAATGTTCCCACCGTGGCCGTCATCGGAGCGCTCATCATTCTGGGGAGACGCCTCTCCCCCGTTCACCGGGAGCGCCTGGCGGTGGTGCTGGCGGGTGTTCTCATCGCCCGGGCGATTCTGATCCATCCCTATCTCATCCACCTGGGACGGTGGCGGGTGCAATCGAGCCTGCCGCTGCATATGTGCGGACTGTCGGCCATACTATCGGGGGTGGTCCTTCTGTGGCGGAATCAGCGGGCATATGAGTTCCTCTACTACTGGGGAATTCCCGGCGCTTTTCACTCCCTGCTGACCCCTGAATTCACCAGCGGGCGCGTGGGACTGTTGTTTCCGGAATACTTCATCTCACACGGCGGTATTCTCGCTTCGGCCCTCTATTTGACCCTGGTGCTCGGGATGAAGCCCCGACGGGGTTCCTGGTGGAAGATTGCCCTATGGACCCAGCCCGTCCTCGTCATTATTGGACTGGCCAACTGGGTATGGGACGCCAATTATATGTATCTCAGTCAGAAACCGATGGTGAACAATCCTTTCGTCATTGGCGAGTGGCCCTGGTATCTTGCCGGTCTGGAGATCGCCGGATTGCTTCATTTTGTCGCTGTATATTCTCCCTTTGGACTTCGATACTATCGACAGGCAGCGCCGGTCAGGAAGGCCGTTTCCCACTGACGCCCCCTCTTTCCCGGAGGGAGTCAAGAGACGATTCTGACATCATGAGTTTTCCTTCAGGTGCAGGCCGGTGGATCCTCCCCTTCATGGTTGTCCTGACGGGATGCGAACCGCTGGCCACCGGTTTCGATCCCGTGGAGGAAGCCCTCCTTTACCGGGCGAAACGGATAACGGCTCCCCCGTCATCGGTGACGGAAGTGACGGTCATGACCTGGAATATCCGCTACGGGGCAGCCGGCATCCGCTGGTTTGGAGATTCGTGCGGTGACCGGGTGATCCTGACGGGGGAGGAAGTCACACGGGGTCTGGAGGGTCTCGCCCGGGAGATTCGGGCCGCCGATCCCGATATTCTGCTTCTGCAAGAAGTGGACAGGGAGTCCAAACGAACGGCCTATATGGATCAGGTACAGTGGTTGCTGGATCATACCGGCCTCAACTACGGGGCGTATGCCTCCGTGTGGCAGGTCCAGTTTATCCCCAGTGAGGGGTTAGGGCGCATGGATGCGGGCAATGCCGTCTTGAGTCGCTGGGAAATCGCCGATGCCCAGAGAATCGCCCTCGATCTCCGGACGGATCAGAGTGCACTGACCCGTTATTTTTACCTGAGGCGGAATATTCTCAAGGTCCGGCTCGAACTCCCCGCCCGGGACGATTTCTTCGTGGTGAATGTTCACACATCGGCTTTCGCCGAGGACGATACCAAGCGCAACCATATCGCTGACTTCGAAAGTGTCCTGGCCGGCCTGGAAGCGGAAGGGGCTCTGTTTGTGGCCGGAGGAGATTTGAATGAGATCCCCCCCGGTTCCGACTCCACCGACTACTGTGATGAAGCCCGTTGCCCCGGCGAGAGTGAGCAGGTCTGTCCGGAAGGGAGCGACTACACCGGTGAAGCCGAATGGCTTGACGGTCTCTACCGGGCGTTCCGTCCCGCCGTTCCTCTTGATCGGTACCATCAAGACAACCGGTCCTATTTCACCTACGGGCGCTACAGCAACGGGTGGTGGGACCGGAAGCTCGATTACCTGTTCACCAATGGCCGGTGGGTGACCCATTCCGATTCCACTCATCAGCGTCCCTTTGGACTGTCGGATCATGCGGCGGTGAGTGCCACGCTGCGGGTGGTACCTTGAGTGCCGGAAGAGGAATGGCCGTCGCGGGTCTACTGGCGATCCTGGCATTGACCGCGTACGGCCAGGAGATGGGGACCCCCCGCAGGATATGGTCCGCCGGAACGGCCCGCGTCCTGCCGGAAGGGAGGTGGGAGACGGGGGTGTTTCAACCCGTGAGAGTGGGAACCTCCGGCCCCTGGGAGTGGTCCGTTCATCCCATCTGGTTTTTCCAGATTCCCAACGTGCGAATCAAGGTGGCCCACCCCGGCCGGTTGGGGTGGCAGGCAGCCTCCCGCCACAGCGTGGTCTACCCCACGCCTCTCTTGAGGCGCCTCCAGAAAAAAGGGCTCGGTTTCCGGGCCCTGGCAGAAATAGATTTCGGTGGCATTATCACGGCCGATCCCACCGTGGGAGAGATCCCTCATATGATTCTGTCCCGCCACGAGATCATACTCACACACCGGCTGGGTTCCTCCGGTCTTGTCACCGCGAAAGGAGGCGTGGCTCTGGCCTTGAGAAGCGGAAAACTGGACGAGCGCACCACCATTGATCTCCCTATCGTCTTTCCGCGCCTGGGGGTCCTGTACGACGGGTTCGGAATGAATGCCGGTGTGGATGTTGTCCGGAGATTAGCCCGGGGTCTGGACTATCTTGTCGATTCAGATCTACTGTTTCTTCCCGTGTCATCGGTAAAGGCCTTTGAGCACAAAGGACTGTTGATCTGGACCCGGAGTCGCAAGTTTCAAGTGATTGCCGGTTACAAGCTCGTTTTCGGGGAATATCCTTTTGGTACCCGGTGGCACCTGTTTCCCCTCCTGGATCTTCAATGGGGGTGGAGCCGGTGACACCTGAACGGGTAAAACGGTTTATGCTGGCGGTGAATCCTTCGGGGGGAATCCGGCGAAGCCTGGAGATTCTCGACGCCGTCAGGCCCGTGTTTGACGAGGCGGGCATGGATCTGAAGGTATGGGAAACGGAATATGCCGGTCATGCTGCCGATATGATCCATTCCATGGACCTGGGTGAACTTGACGGCTTCTGCATCATCGGCGGTGATGGCACCCTTCACGAACTGGTGAACGGCCTTTTGACCCGGGCCGACGGCGCCACGGTCCCCGTTGGCTGTATCCCCGGGGGAACGGGGAATTCCTTCATGCACCACCTGGAGTGTCTGGATGCTGTGAAAGCCGCCCGCCGAATCGTAAGGGGCAACAGGCGGCCCATTGATGTGGCCAGGGTGACAACGGGGGACGAAACGGTCTACTGTTTCAACATTGTGGGATGGGGGATCGTCACCGACATCAATCGAATGGCCGAAAGGATACGATGGCTCGGGGAAAGCCGGTACAGCGTGAGTACCCTGGCCCACATTGTCACGCTGAGACGCCGGAGAGCGAGGGTGATCCTCGACGATGAGGAGTGGGAGGATGAGTTCATCTTCCTCATGGGGTGCAACACCCGGTATACGGGAAAAGGGATGCTTCTGGCTCCCCGCGCCAGAATCGGGGATGGACTGATAGATGTGGTCATGATCCGGGATGCCAGGAGGTGGGAACTGTTGAAAATGTTTCCGAAAGTGTTTGATGGATCCCATCTCGAGTTTCCCTTTGTGGAGTACCGCCAGGTTCGCTCCTTTTCCGTGATGCCGTCGGAAGATGAAATCCTCAACCTGGACGGGGAACTCAAAGGGTCCACCCCTTTCACCGTGGACATGGTGCCCGGGGCCTTTGAGGTATTTGCATCCTGAATTCAGAATCCGGAGATTTATTGGTAATTTCGGTTGGCCTTCACCGTTACATTCTAAAATAAAGGATCCGTCCCGTCCATTTTCAGGATCATGGGATCCACAAGCTAACAGGAGGCTTCAAGCATGGCTGATTACCCATCGTCTGTTGTGACCCGGGACCGGAAGGGCAATGAGGAGGTGCGGCTGCTGGTAGACAGGGGCCGCTTTGTCCGGTATCAATATATGAATCCGGAAACGGGGGAAATCGTGGAGAAAGAGAAGATGTCCATTATCCTCTTGACGGAGGAAGGCGAAAAGGAACATCTCTACATTATTCCCTTCCAGCCCAACCGGGCCCTGGCCATACGGCCTAAAGTTGAGAAGAAGGACCGGAAAGTATGGAACGGCAGGACGGGGAGGGAGGAGGAGCTGTTTGAATGAAAAGAGTCCAGAGGATCCTCCCCTTTTTCGTTCTCGTCTATACCGCCTCTGGCCAGGGGTGGGAGATCACCCTTCGTTCCGGCGAGGATTTGACCCATCAGGAACTGCAATGGGTGAAGGGGGACTCCCTCGTGGTGCACGGTTATAACACGCCGGGGGGGAGTCCGGCCGCCATTCCTCTCCATGACATCCTCCTCCTGCGGCGGGTTACGAATGGCGGGCCCAGGGTGGTAAGACGGGGGGCCGCAATCGTGGCAGGCGGGGTCATCGGGTATGGAGCCGGCCATCTGTTCTACAGGATCGCTCTTCCATGGATTTCGAACGGGGACGACTCGGGAGGGGGGCCGGAATTGAAAAATGTCTTTATTTATGCATCGGCCCTGGTAGGGGCAATGCATGGAGGAAACTGGCCATTCAACGGAGCTTCGGACACCGTGGCTTACGATTTGAGCCGGATGAGTCCCTCCGAGACAATAGAGACGGCACGCCGATTGGTGACGGCGGAAGAGGCCGGCTTTCTGGAACGGATAGGAGAGAAGGGAAGCCGCCTGTTGGGACTGCCGTGGTATAAATGGGAAGTGACCCTCACCTCGGGGCAGGTCTACCCCCGCGCCAGGTTGGCAGGGATGGCCGGCGACTCCCTCCGGTTCACCGTGGGCTCCCGGTCATTTTCGGTGCCCGCCGGAGTGGTCCGACGGATAACACGCCGTGCCGTATGGCGGGAATACGGGGCTCCCGTTGTGGGGGCGATGGTAGGCTTGTACGGAGGAGCGGTGGTGGGGAGAGTCATGTCTGACAGGATTCTTGAACTGCCCCCCGGCTCTCCGGTCACGCCTTTTCCCATGGCGGTGGGTGCCGTCCTGGGGGCGGTCGTCGGTTCAGGGTATGCCCAACGCTCCCAGGTTACGTACGACCTTTCCGGTTTGACCGGTGAGCAGAAGGCCGGGGCAATCCGGACGTTCATCGTGTCCGGTCCCTGATCCGGTTGCGGCGCAGACAGGTAAGGGCCGGCAACGTTGAAGATGGGGAGTGACAGGGCATAGACATGGTTTACACTTTTTGAGGTTGAGGAAACCTTCCGGG
>JBHIEY010000074.1:0-8379 GCA_046861835.1 Fidelibacterota bacterium
ATGACAGGGTGACCTCCAGGGAGTCTCTTGGGATCCACCACCCGGAAGGGGGACTTCCGGACGGCTATTCCCCGTTTACATCTTTGAATTCGGCGTCCCGAATATCCTCTTCAGGGATTTCGAGGGAGCCCTCCTTTTTTCCTCCGGTTCTGCCCGTCGATCTGGAAGTCAAAAGGGGACGAATGACCCGGTAGGCGAGATAAGCCAGAAGAATGGCAATGAGATACTTCACGCCTGGAGAGTTCCCGGTGGATTGAAAAACTTGGTACCGCTGGCGGGTTGGCGAATGTACCGGATCACTTCTTCAAGATCTGACGGGTTGTTCACGAAATCGATATCGTTCGTATTGATAATGAATACGGGAATCTCCCGGTTCCTGAAAAAGAACTCATTATAGACCTGATTGAGAGCATCAATGTAGTCGCGCGAGATATTCCTTTCGTACTCGCGATCTCGGGAGGCGATCCGCTCCATCAGGCGGTCTGTGCTGGCCTGAAGATAGATGACCAGGTCGGGATGGACAACGTTCTGCTCCAGAAGATGAGCCACCGCCTCATAGAGGGCCATTTCCTTGTCCCCGAGGTTGAGGGAGGCGAACAACCTGTCCTTCACAAACATGTAGTCGGAAATCACCAGCTTGTGGAAGACGTCGGTCTGACGGATTTCCTGCTGCTGTTGATACCGGTTCAACAGAAAGAAAAGCTGTGTCTGGAAAGCGTACCTTTCAGGATCGCGATAGAACTCGGGAAGAAAGGGATTTTCTTCGAATTTCTCCAGGACAAGCCGGGCGTTGAGTCGCTCTGCAAGAAGGCGGGCCAGACTGGTTTTGCCCACGCCGATGACACCCTCAATGGCCACGTAGTAAAGATTCTTCAAACCATCTCCGCCTCTCTCACCAGCTCAACCCTCGAGCCGTCACCACATACCTCCAACGCCTCGTTGACCGTCAGACCCGTATCGGGACAGACGAAATCCGGGGCGATATCCGCGAGGGGAACCAGAACAAATTTTCTTTCGCCATAGCGGGGATGAGGAATCTTCAGGTTTGCGGTGGCTACCGTCCGGTTTCCAAAGAAAACAATATCCAGGTCGATAGGTCTCGGAGAATGCTTTCTGCCGGGTCTCTTTCTCCCCAACTTCACTTCGATGTCCATGCATACATGAAGGAGCTCTTCCGGCGTCAACTCTGTTCGAAGCTCAATGGCACAATTGAAGAAATCGTCCTGACGGCGTTCGGTGAGCGGTTCCGTTCTGTAGACCGGGGAAACGGACCGGACGGCCAGGCGGGGGTGGGAATGAAGAGTTGATAGGGCCGCCCTCAGATTCCCGAGGCGATCCCCCAGGTTTGACCCCAGACTCAACAAGACAGTCACCTCTTCACCCACGGTTTTCCGTTCTCTCCAATTCCACTTCCACGCTTCCCATGACCCCTTTGACAGGTGCATTGCGCTTGCGCACCCTCACCTGGACACTGTTAACGGCGAAGCGGTCCAAGACAGCCTCGGCAATTCTGCCCGCCAGCGATTCCAACAGATAGTATTTGGTGCCTGTGAGACAATCGTGGACGGTCTGGTATACCGCAGCGTAGTCCACCGTACTTTCGAGTCTGTCCGTGGAAGCGGCCGTTTCCAGATCGGTTCGAAGCTCTAAGTCGACTTCGAAAGTACCTCCCCGGTTCTGCTCCAATTCATCCACCCCGTGATACCCGTAAAAGAGCATCTGGTTAAGCCTTATCTTTCCCATGGATGATTCCTCTCTTGACTTTCGTGGGAGACGACTCGTTGAATTTAGGCGTCCCGTGAGGGAGAGTCAAGACCGGCAGGCACGCCGTAAAGCGTAACCGGCCGGGTTCGCGTCCACGGCAGCAATCGACCGGCAACCCCCGGTACGAAAAGCCCCGCTCCGGGTATCCCGGGCGGGGCTTTCCCATTTCCATTCGTACTGCGACAATCAGTACATGTCGCCCCCAGGCGGCATGGGAGGTGTCTTCGGTTCCTCTTCCGGAATCTCCGCCACCAGGGCCTCCGTGGTCAACATGAGGCCCGCGATGGAGGCTGCATTTTCCACGGCCACCCTGGCCACTTTCGTGGGATCGATGATCCCCGCTTCATACATCTTCACGTACTTTTCTGCCTGGGCATCGAAGCCGTAGTCACCGTTTCCCCGCATCACCTTCTGGACCACGATGGAGGGCTCATGTCCCGCGTTGGCGGCAATCCACCTCAGCGGTTCCTCCAGGGCCCTGCGAACGATCTTGACGCCGGTCTGCTGCTCGGCTGGAACCTTCATCTTGTCCAGCTTCGAAATGGCGCGCAGCAGCGCCACACCGCCGCCGGGGATGATCCCTTCTTCCACAGCCGCTCTTGTGGCATGGAGGGCGTCTTCCACCCGGGCTTTCTTTTCCTTCATCTCCACCTCGGTGGCCGCCCCCACATTCAACACGGCGACTCCGCCTGACAGCTTGGCCAACCTTTCCTGCAGCTTTTCCCTGTCATAATCGGAGGTGGTCTTTTCAATCTGCACCTTTATCTCGTTAATTCGAGCCTTGATCATGTCGGCATCACCGGCTCCGGAAACGATCGTCGTATTGTCCTTGTCAATGACAATGCGTTTGGCCGAACCCAGGTAAGACAGGGTGACGTTCTCCAGCTTGTATCCCTGCTCTTCGGAAATCACCGTGCCGCCGGAGAGAACGGCGATGTCCTGAAGCATGGCCTTCCGCCGGTCTCCGAACCCGGGAGCTTTCACCGCCACCACTTTCAGAGTTCCCCTGAGCTTGTTCACCACCAGCGTCGCAAGAGCTTCCCCCTCCACATCTTCCGCAATCACCAGGAGACTCTTCCCCGCCTGGGACACCTTCTCCAGAATGGGAAGGAGATCCTTCATCGTGCTGATTTTCTTGTCGTGAATGAGAATGTAGGCGTCCTCAAGAACGGCTTCCATGCTCTCGGAATCGGTGACAAAATAGGGCGACAGATAACCGCGATCGAACTGCATCCCTTCCACCACCTCCACGGTGGTCTCTATCCCCTTGGCTTCTTCCACGGTAATGACTCCGTCTTTGCCCACTTTCTCCATGGCATCGGCAATATGCTTCCCGATTTCCGGATCGTTGTTGGCGGATATGGTGGCGACCTGGGCAATTTCCTGTTTGCCCGGAAGATCGCGGCTTTGATCCTTCAGGGCGTCAACGACCACCTTCACGGCGGCATCAATTCCCCGCTTGATGTCCATGGGATTTGCACCGGCAGCCACATTTCTCATCCCTTCCGCGATGATGGCCTGGGCGATAATGGTGGCCGTGGTCGTCCCGTCACCGGCAACATCGGAGGTCTTGGAAGCTACTTCCTTGACCATCTGCGCCCCCATGTTCTCCAGGTGATCCTCCAGCTCTATCTCCTTGGCCACCGTCACACCGTCCTTCGTCGACGTGGGAGCACCGAACTTCTTCTCCAACACCACGTTCCGTCCCCGGGGCCCCAAGGTCACCTTCACCGCATTGGCAAGAGTGTCTACACCCTTCTTGAGGGCATTTCGAGCATCCGCGTTGAATTCAATTTGCTTGGCCATTATCTACTGTCTCCTTATCTCCACGATTCTTCCCCAGGATGTCTGCACCGGAATCCTGCGGAAACGTCGGTTTATAGGATTGCGAGAATGTCACCCTCCCGCATGATAATGTATTCCACGCCGTCAATGGTCACCTCCGTACCCGAGTACTTTCCGTACAGCACTTTCTGACCCTTCTTCACAGACATTTCAATCTTCGTCCCCGAATCGCTGTACTTTCCGGGTCCCACGGCGACCACCGTCCCCTGCTGGGGCTTCTCCTTGGCTGTGTCAGGTAGAATGATGCCGCCTTTTGAGACTTCCTCCGCCTCTGCCGGCTGAACAACTACTCTGTCCGCTAACGGCTGTATCTTGAGTGCCATTTTCTACTCCTACTCATTTTTGTCAGTATGAATCATCCAATAACCCCTGAAACCCGCCGCCGGAAAATAGCTCCAAGCACTCTCCGGACGACCGGCAAATTTATGAAACTGCCAAACCCTCAGGCAATACTTTTTAGCACTCTCACTATGAAAGTGCTAATGCCGGTTTCGGTCACTCCCCCGTACTGCCGAACCCCCCTTTTCCCCGGCTCGTGGGGGACAGCTCATCCACGATCTCAAACTCGATGGGAGAACCGTCCATGGCCACCAGCTGAAATAACCTCTGACCGGGCTTGAGAGTAAAGGGGTCCCCTTTGATGTTGTCGCAGAAGGCCACCAGCTCACCCCGGTAACCGCCGTCTACCAGCCCGATGGAATTGGACATCCTGAGAGGGGTGCCGGCGATACTCGACCGGGGAATCAAGAGATACGGCCGGTCCCCTTCCGGTTCACAGGCAATACGGAAATGAAGAGGTTTCGTTTCCCCGGGAGCAAACGTGATTTCCTCCACCACAAACAGGTCCAATCCCGCGTCCCCCGGGTGAAAATGCCCGTGATCCCGGTACATGCCGGCCACCTCGGGACTAAACGGTTTGATTTTTAGTCTCATCCGGGACCCCTTCGAATTCGTCAATTTAACAACATTCTCCGGCTATCTGCCTCCCTTTCTCCAGATTCGGAAGACCACCGCCCCCGCCACAAGAAAGAGAAACCCCCACAGGGGAAGAAGGCTCCCCTGGATCAGATAAAACCGGATAACGCCCGCGGAAATGAAGAGACAGCTGACGACGTAAGCGATGGGGGTGGTCCGGGACAGTGGCGTTCTGAAGGGGCCGCCTTCTTCCGGTATACTCTCCCGTTCGTTCCTTCGGGCTCTGAACACCGCCGAAATGGTCAGGGCGGAGAAAAGCACCATGACCACCGTCACCGAATCCACCAGACTCCGTATGGGGAGAAAAAGAATGAGCACCGCCGACCACCCGGTCTGAACCATGAGGGACGTCACGGGCGTCCGGAATCTCGGGTGAACCCGGGCCGCGCCCCGGAAAAACAGTCCGTTTTCTCCCATGGCCTGATAGATTCGAGCCCCCGACTGGACGGCAATGGAAAGGGAACTCACCGTGCTCAGGAAAATGAGGAAATTCACAAATCCACTCCACCCGGCGAACCGGCTTAGTCTGAGAGCGGCCATGGGAACCAGGGCCTCGTCCCTCATTCCATCCACCCCGAGGATCGATACAAATCCGGCGTTGAGGTACAGATACAGAACTACGGTCACCACGGTGCCGAAAAGGAGCGCCCTGGGGAGAGTTCTCCGCGGGTGGTGAACCTCCCCGGCCATGTACCCCACAACATTCCAGCCGCTGTAGGTAAAGAAAATCGGGATCAGAGCTAAGGAGAACCCGCTGAGGACACCTCCGGGATGGCCCCGGCCATCGATGGACACCGCTCCGGCAGGGGCCGGTGACATAAGGAGCAGGGTGCCCAGAAGCAGGATGGCCAGGACTTTCACCACCGTGAGGACCGATTGGAACCGGCTCCCTACCGTTACCTTCAATGTGTGGAGAAGAGCGTACAGGATCACAATGCCGCACGCCACTAATTTTTCCCCGGCCGGCGAAGGGGTTTGAATCCCTGCCAGAATCCACACGTACTTGCTGGAAAACAGGGCCAGGATGGCAATGGAACCGCTCATGCTGATGACCAGGCTCATCCACCCGTACAGGAAAGCAGAAAAGGGTCCGTAACTCTGATGAAGATAGACGAAATCGCCCCCGGTTCGAGGAAAACGGGTGGCCAGCTCGGCCGTTGTGAGTGCACCCCATAACGCCATGATTCCCCCGAACATCCACGCCAGAAGAAGCACCCCGGGACCGCCCACGGACGCGGCGGCGTAGCCGGAGAGGAGGAAAATGCCCGATCCAATCATATTCCCCGCCACCATGGCCGTAGCATCGAATACTTTTACAACCCGGAGGCTGGGTTTAGAGGACACAGAGAGAGTTGACCTTTGAGTATTGATGATTGATTATTTCGAAACAACGACGCCGGTGCGTCACCGGTTGAGGGTGGGGGTTAGGGGTATCGAACGCCACTCGTCACCGAACACTCATCACCCCTTTTCCTGTCTCCAGTCTCCAACCCCCCGTCCCCAGGCTTCAGGCCTTCTTGAGATCACCCTGGTATATGGTCCGGATGGGAAAGGGAATGGTAATACCTTCCTCATTGAAACGCCGGTGGAGCCGCTTGATGAACTCGTGTTTCACCCGCATCCGGCCCCGGTAATCGGCGGCCCAGAGCGACACACGAAAATTGATGCTGGATTCCCCGAAGTCGCGGAATCTCATCCGCGGCTCGGCGTCCGGTACCCCTCCCGGAACGGTAGACATCACATCCCGGGCCACCTCCAGGGCCACCCGCTCCACCTTGTCCAGATCACTGTCATAACTGACACCGCACTCCACGCGCACCAGCAGGTCTTTCACAGGCACGTCGTTGGAATTGGGGATCACGATGAGATTGTTCAGTCTGTCCTTGACGGTGGTGTTCCTCCAGGAGATGTTTTCCACGTATCCTTTCTCGCCGGAGTCCAGTTCAACAAAATCGCCCGGTTTCAACTTTCTGGAAAGAAGAATGTGGAGGCCCGCAAAGAAGTCCGACAGCGTATCTTTAAGGGCCAGCGACACGGCAAGTCCACCGATGCCAAGGGCCGTGAGAAGAGGCGCAATGGAAATGCCCACCGTTTGAAAGATCATGAGCAGACCGATAGTGATGACGATAATCCGGATGAGATTCGTGAACATGGTGGTGGAAGGAAATGCACCTCCCGTCGATTCTGCGTAAAGCTGCATGAGTCCCACCACCACCCTGGCGAAGGCGAAGGTAAGGGTGAGAATAAACAGGACCACGACGACCTTCTGAATGGGTGCCACCAGGGAAGCTTCCAGGGGAGAATAACTCAGGGCCAGATAGACGCCGCCCAGAATGAACCACCACAGGGCCGGTCGCCCTACCGCCCCCAGGATCACATCATCGCCCCGCCAGCGGGTCCGGGTGGCGATGGTCCTGAGGCGACGATGAACGTACCTCTTGAATACCCACCCCACGAAAGCAGACACCACAACCAGGGCCAGAGGCCAAACCTGGCGAATCAGATCTTCAAATTGGGCAGGCACAACGGGCCACCTCCTCGTAGGCAATTTACAAAAGGGGAACCTATGCCGGTAAACGTTTTGTACCGCCGACCTGGCTCAGACCCAGAGCTGCCGGTCCAGAGTCCGGTACTGGATCCCCTCCCCCAGGTGATGGGGCTTGATGTCCGGAGAGGCCCCGAGGTCGGCAATGGTTCTGGAGACTTTGAGGATTCTGTCGTAAGCCCGGGCGGAAAGGCCTAACTTTTCCATGGCATTCTTGAGGAGCTTCTTCCCCGGCTCATCTATCCGGCAAAACCTCCGGATCTCCTGCGTATCCATGTGGGCATTGCAGAACTTCCCTTCCACCCCACGGAACCGTTTTAGCTGTAATTCCCGTGCCATCTGGACGCGGTCCCGGATGGCATCGGACTTTTCGCCCAGCCGCCTGTCCGACAGGTCGGTAAACGGAACCGCGGGTACGTCAACATGGAGATCAATCCTGTCCAGCAGGGGCCCGGAAATCCGACCCATGTATTTCTGGATGCTCTGCGTCGAACAGGTGCACTCATTCTTGGGATCCGTGGCATAGCCGCAGGGGCACGGATTGGTGGCGGCTACAAGCTGAAAGCTCGCAGGATAGTTCACGGTGATGGCCGCCCGGGAGATGGTCACCTCCCCGTTCTCCATGGGCTGGCGCATCACCTCCAGAACATGCTTCTGAAACTCCGCCAGTTCATCCAGAAAAAGGACCCCGTGGTGAGCTAAGCTCACCTCCCCGGGCCGGGGGATGTGACCTCCCCCGATGAGACCGGCATCGCTGATGGTGTGATGAGGCGAACGAAACGGCCGGGTGGCGATGATGCCATGACCCTTGTGCACCAACCCCGCCACGGAATGGATCTTCGTGGTCTCCAGGGCTTCCTCAACCGTGAGATGCGGCAGAATGGTGGGAAGCCGCTTCGCCAGCATGGTCTTGCCCGATCCCGGGGGCCCGATCAGGATTACATTATGGCCTCCCGCCGCCGCCACCTCCATGGCCCTCTTGACGTGTTCCTGTCCCTTCACGTCCTCAAAATCCACCGCGTAGTTGAGGTTCTTCCGGAACAGCCTGTCCACGTCCACCCGGGTGGGCTTGATGGAGGAGCTCCCATTCAGGATCTCCACCACTTCCTTTAAGCTCCTCGCTCCCGCCACCCGGATGTCTCCCGCCACGGCCGCCTCCCGGGCGTTCTGCCGGGGAACGATGAGCCCCCTTACCCCGGATCGGGAAGCCGAGATGGCCATGGGCAGCGCTCCCCGGATCGGCCGTAAAG
>JBHIEY010000244.1:0-2244 GCA_046861835.1 Fidelibacterota bacterium
CCCGCACCGGGGACAATGCTTTTCCGTTCCTTCGGGCGGCCAGGTGTAGTGGGGCTTGAAGCGGATGGGAGGATCGAATTTTTCATACTCGTCCATGGCCCTAATTTAGCAACAGTCCTCTCCAAAAGGGAAACAGTATGAGAGTCGTTTGGACACAGGAACCTGCCGCGGCGGGGATGGGTCCGGAAGGAGAATCCGTTGCCTGAGGAACGTTCATCGGCCATTGACAGGATCGAGGAGCTCCTGGAGTACTATCCTGACGACGTTCTCCTTCATCTGAGTCTGGGAAGACGGTATATGGAGGCGGATATGTACCCGAAGGCGGTGGAAGTTTTCCGTCGAGCCGTCGATCTTGATCCGGCCTATTCGGTGGCGTACCGGTACCTGGCCGAGGCCCACGAGAAAGCCGGTGATCTGTCCGGAGCGGCCAGGACGTATGAACGGGGCATCGGGGTAGCGCGCGAGCAGGGGGATATTCAGGCCGCCAGGGAAATGGAGGTATTCCTGAAGAGGCTCACCAGGGGGAAGAACTGATCCGGGGAGCCTGAATCGTCAAAGCAGATTCAGGCCCACCACCGCCGCCAGGATAACGACTCCCACCATGGACTTCATCCAGAATCGCTTTTTTCTTACTTTCAATTCCCGTTCGTAGGGACTCCACCACAGCTGGACCGTTACCGTTTCCCCCGGGATGACGTACACCGTCTTGACCCCCCGGGTCATCAATCCGGCAATTTCGTTTTCACCGTAATGGGTTCGCAACAGTTCGATGAGTTCAGGACGAAGATAGCTGACGGTGTGTTTTCCCGGCGAAAGGGGAACCGGAGTACGGATGGGGGAGGTACCGACGAGCATATTGTCGACGTAGATATCGAGTCCGGACGAATCGCACTCCACCCGGAGAAATCCCGTATTCTGAATACTCTCCCGGGCTGTCGTGTCCGGCCGGGCCCAGAGGGATCCCAGCACGGCGGCGGTAATGATGAGCGCTCTCACCGGCAAACCGGCAAAAGTTAACGGTTTATTTTTGAGCAGACTATCGTAAAATTGCGTTTGGCCATGCCCCTCGTCGCCCGGGTCTCCGGCCGTCTTCGACGAAGCCGCCAGACGGTGATTTTCACCGGAGCGGGCGTGGTTTGTGGAAATCAATCCGGAATCTACGAAAATGACGTGGATCATGAACGTTGTGTTAAAGGGCAAATCGGGCGACATACTCACTCGAATCGTTGAGAAACTCCGGTGATTCTGCCGGGAAAGAGAGTCTTTCTGCCGGTCCTCTCGCTGGGAATCGCCTCCTGTGCATACTTCAACACCTTTTACAATGCCCAGCAGTACTTCCGGGATGCGGAACGGGAGATTCACAAAGCCGACGAAGGGGTCCCGCCGAACCAGAAGGCCCTGGACGCCCTGGAAAAGACGGTGCAGAAATCGACCCGGGTGGTGGAAGAATATCCCGGGAGCCGGTGGTGGGATGATGCCCTCCTTCTCCGGGGAAAAGCCCATTATCATAGAGGGGAATATGCCCTGGCCGAGGCTTCTTTCGAACGGTTGATTGCGGAGGCCATGGGGAGTTCCCTGGTCCCCGAGGCCCGGTTATGGGCGTTGAGATGTCAGTGGAAACTGGGATATCCGGAAATCGCCCTGGCGGGGCTGAAGGAGGTTTTGGATGAAGAAGGGAAGTCCCGGTTGTCCCGGCGGGACCGGGCGGCGGGGCACGAATGGATGGCCGAACTCTATCTGGAGGAAGATCAAGTGGATTCGGCCGTTCACCATTATGTCCGGTCATCCCGGTATCTGAGGGACGCCCGGGAGCGATCCAGAATTTATCTCAAGATTGCCGATCTGGCCTACCGCCGATCGCGGTTTTCCCAGGCCCTGGAGTACTACGGGAAAGTGATCCGCGTGGCGGACCAGCCGGGTCCTCTGGAACGGGCCCATTTGCAGGTCGTCAAAATCGCCCGGATGCAGGGACAATGGGACGAGGCCACCCGTCAGATTCAGGCCCTTCTTTCCGAAAAGAAGCTGACCGGGATTCAACCCGAGCTTCATCTGGAGCTGGCCAGGCTTTACGAGGTCCAGGACAGGAAGAAAGAGGCCATGGACCGCTACCGTCGCATCACGGAAGAATTCCCGCGCACGGATGCGTCGGCGGAGGCCTATTTTCGGCTCGGCATGCTGACCGTGGAGACATGGGGTGACTACGAAAACTCGAGGACCTTTTTTTCCAGGGTGGAACAGGAAAAC
>JBHIEY010000245.1:0-2240 GCA_046861835.1 Fidelibacterota bacterium
GGAAAACGGATTGAGGATTTCGTCCATCCAGATTACCGGGAAATGGCCACCGGTCGGGTGTGGTCGGTGCTGGAGAAAAGAATGGACACCCCCCCGATGCAGGAGAAATTCATCCGTCTTGACGGCACAACCGTGTTTGTGGAAGTGGAGACGGTGCCGATGGAGTATGAGGGGCAGCCGGCGGCGCTTCTTATTGCCCGCGACATCACACGCCGGATGATGGCCACCCTGGCCCTGAAGGAATCGGCTGCCAGCCTTGAGAGCGTCATCGCATCCATGCCCGATCCGCTCCTGATCGTTTCCCCCGATTTCACCATTGAACGCGCAAGCCCGGCGACTTCAAACCTGCTGGGTTACACAGCTGAGGAGCTCACCGGAATGCCCGTCGGGAAGATCTTTCAACCGGAAGACGAACTGTTCTCTGAGGGGCTCCTCACCAGGGTAAGACCGAAACTGCAGCTCCTTTATGACCGGGATCCGGAAGACTTCTGGTCACTTCTGAAAACCGGTCCCCTCGCTGTGGTGGTAGTCGGCTCCGACGGAAAGATCGTCATGGTGAATAAGGAGGCGGAGGAAGTTTTCGGGTACACGAACGACGAGGTTGTGGGAAAGACCGTTGATCTGCTGCTGCCTCAGAAACTGCGGGATCTTCATGAGAAGGAACGGCAGTGGTTTATGGCGGGCCCCAGTCCCAGGTATATGGGAAAAGGGCGAATCCTTAAGGGGAAACGCAAGGACCAAACCCTGGTGGAACTGGAGGTCGGCCTGATTCCTGTCGAAATCGATGAACGCGTCCATGTGGTGGGGGTGGTTCGATGTCGCGAGAACCGGAAGGAATGGGACTTTATCAAACTTACCCCATTCGGAAGACTCTTCGCAGAGGAAGAGGTGTTCTGGAACGTGGAAAAGACCATGGTGGCAAGAGATGGGAATCAGGTGCCCGTGCTGGTATCGGGATCGGTGGTGCGGGATACCGCTGGGGAGGTTCAACGGATCATCCTGGTGGCAAGGGACATTACGAAGCGGAGGACGGCGGAGATGGCACTCCGCGAAAGCGAAAGACAGTACCGGGAGCTTCTTGAGCTGACTCCCGACGGTATCGCGGTTCACAGCGAAGGAAAGATCGTTTTTATGAACAGGGCTGCGGCCCGGATCATGGGGTCGGACTCTCAGGAAGATTTTCTTGGAAAACCGGCCATTGACTTTGTTCATCCGGACTACAGGAGCATGGTTCTGGAGCGTATTCGAAGGGTCCTGGACACGGGAGAGCAGGCCCCGTTTATTGAGGAGAAGTTTCTGAGAAGGGATGGGTCGGTTGTGGATGTGGAGGTGACCGCTATGCCTTTCAAGTACAGAGATAAGCCTGCCTCTCTGGTGATTTTTCGCGATCTCACGGAGAGGAAGGAAGCCGAACGGAAAGAACGGATTCACGTGGAGAGGATGCAAGCCCTCCACCAGGCGAGCCAGGCCCTCGTGACTTCCCTCAACTTCCGGGAGGTGGCCGACAGGTGCGCCCATGCTGCCAGAGAGGTGATCGGTGCCGACGGTGCGGCCATTTTTCTCGTCGATGACACGGGCACGTATCTCGAACCGATCGTTCTCAAGGAGCCCTATTCGGAATTCATGGCGATGCGCCTGAGAATGGGGGAGGGGCTCTCCGGAAGAGTGGCCGAATCGGGGAAGGCGGAGATCGTGAACCGGGTGGACCTGACAGGCAGGGGAAAGCAGATTCCCGGCACCCCTGTAGAGCCGGAATCGCTCCTGTCGGCTCCCCTCAGGGTCAAGGACAGGGTGATCGGGGTGATCACGCTGAGACGACTGGGAGAGAAGGAATTCGCCGGCGAAGATCTTGAGCTTCTGGAGAACCTTGCGAACATTGCCGCTTCGTCCATCGGCAACGCGCGGCTGTTTCAGAGCCTTCAGGAGTCTGAAGAGGAATCGCGGACTCTTATAGAAACGGCACCCGATCCCATCATCGTGATAGACGAGGCAAGCCGCGTCGTTGAATGGAATGACGGGGCTGAGCGGGTTTTCGGTTTTACGGGGGAAGAGATGGTGGGGCAATCCCTGGAATCGATCTCCACGTCGGCCGGTGCCTGGAAACACCATGGAGCGGAATTGCGCACCTTCCTGAAAACGGGAAAGAGCGCCTATGTGGGCGTTCCTGTGGAAGTCAGGGCAAAACGCAAGGATGGTCGTATCATTGACACGTTGATTTCCATCTCGGCCCGCAAGACCGG
>JBHIEY010000246.1:0-2233 GCA_046861835.1 Fidelibacterota bacterium
CTTTGGCACTCACGGCAGGGGAGGGATTGACGCCCAGACCGGCGATGGCTTCCGAGCGGCGGTAATCCCGGGATCGTAAGAGAAAACTCTTATGGAAATAGCCGAAATGAAAAACGGAGTAGAACAATGGCGAAAGGGTATACTGTAATCCCGACTCGACATTGAGGGCCACTTTGGATTCCTGCGGGATTCGCCCATCAAGAAAGACCCGCGCCTGAACATTCCCGTTCCCGTTCCACCGGGGACGAAACCGTTGGTGGGACAGCTGCGCCCCTATCTTGAGACCTCCGCTGGAAAAGGGATCGTCGGGACTTTCGCGAACGTTGGAGTCAAAATAGGGAGAGAGCCGGTAGTCGCCCGTCGTTTTCTGGGCCGGTGCCGAAACAAAAAGCAGCAAAAATACCGGGAAAAACCGCAGGAAACAGGGAAGATTAATGACCGAGTTCGTCCCCGATTTTCCCAAGGAGGTCCCGGTACTCCCGGCGTGCCCTTTCCAGACGCGAAATCTCACGTTCGAGAGGATCCATGGGGATTCCCGCCGATGATCCCTCGATGGGGAACGCCTCTTTTTCGTACGAGGAAATCCCCCGGGAAGAACCGCCGGGAATCGCCTTCTCTCCCCCAGATCCCGTCTCTGGGGCCCCGGCAAATCCATCTTCGGACACAGTGTACGAGGGAGAGGGGGTGCGGGAAAAGGCTCCCGAGGCGGTCCCGGGATCGAATTCCGCTTCCGACTGGATTCTCAGGCCCGCATGAAATTCGGTTACCCGCCGGATAAGCTCCTGTTCGGAACGCTTTTCGGTAAGGAGGGAATCAATGGTCTTCAGCTTATCCGATACGACCTTCTTCAGGTCGGCAAGAACCATGGCCTTCACCTCTTCGTCGGCGAACTCCTGCTCCAGCATGAATCCGTAGTGGGGAAACTCGAGGAGGTCCCTTTCCCGGGAGAGAATGACCCGGACCAGGGAGACACCGATCTCTTTTTCCTGGCCGGTCAGCTCTCCGGTGCCTTCCGGTTTTCTCAGGCGGCCGGCGTAGGCCTCGATCAATCGGTCAAACGCAGCCTCCCTTTCCTTCTCAAGGACCTCTCTCCTGGCCCGGAGAACCCGGAGAGAATCGGACAACTGGACCGCCTTCACGCTCTTGCGGGCCAGACGCATCTTGATTAACCACCGGGCATACCAGGAGTGTTTCTCCTGAAGGGAAGCGATTTCCTCCTGGAGCAGATCCGCCTCCCTTTCCACGAGATCCAGCTTCTCTTGAGCCTTTGTCACCGTCTCCTGGGCGGAAAGGTAGGCTTCCCAGGAGGCGACGATGTCCTGGCCTCCTGTGGGTGTCGCAACCATTGCCGCAACAAGCGGCAGGAGCCAGCGAAAGGGGTTCCTCTTCTTCATTCTTCTAACCGTCCCCGTCGGAGAGACCATATTTTTCCATCTTGTAGTACAGGGTACTGGTTTTGATACCCAGGATTCTTGCCGCCCGTTGCTTGACGCCCCCCGCCTTTCTCAGGGCCCTTACAATCATTTTGTATTCCGTTTCCGCAAGGACCTTCCCCAGTTCGCCGCCATCCGGTGCGGGAAGTTCCTCCTCCTCATCGAAATAGATCTCTTTCCCGTCTATGGTTTTCTTGTCGGAGAACACCAGAAGACGTTCCAGGAAGTTTTCGAGCTCCCGGATGTTCCCGGGCCAGCCATATCCGGTCAACCGCTTCACGGCCGCCCCGGAGAGAACTGGAACGTCACGGCCCAGGTTGCGGCATTTGGTCTCCATAATGTAGTCGATTAACTCGGGGATATCGGAAGATCTTTCCCTGAGGGGCGGTACTTTCAAGGGAACGACGTTGAGGCGGAAATAGAGGTCTTCCCGGAAATCCCCTTTCTTGACGGCGGCTTTCAGGTCCCGGTTGGTGGCGGAGAGAATACGGACATCGGTGGATATCACCTGGCTGCCGCCCAATCTCTGAAAGGATTGATTCTGGATGACCCTCAGCAGTTTCACCTGCATCTGGGGGGAGATTTCCCCCACTTCATCCAGAAGAATCGTCCCTCCGTCTGCCTGTTCAAAAATCCCTCTGTGCTGGCGGATGGCACCGGTAAAGGCCCCCTTTTCGTGTCCGAACAACTCACTTTGAAGGAGGGTATCCGTGAAGGATCCGCAGTTCACCGCCAGGAACGGTCTGTCCCGGCGACGGCTCTCGGCGTGGATGGCCCGGGCGATGAGTTCTTTCCCCGTT
>JBHIEY010000007.1:0-27645 GCA_046861835.1 Fidelibacterota bacterium
GATATCAACAATGTTCAGAGAACGGTTCTCTCGCGGATCCTCAAATTCCTGAACTTTATCCGGCATGAACCTCTGGCCGACACGGAGTCTACCGATTCGGATTTTCAGGTATCCGTCGAGGTAAAAGGAGATACGTCGGATCTGGAGAAGGTCACCCTGTTCTGGAAAACGGATGCCTCTGCCGGTTTTGACTCATCCCTCATGGTCAGCACGGGAGGAGGCCACTTTGCGGGGACCATCCCCGCTCCCAACGAGGCTACAGGGATAGAGTATTACATGGAGACGGTAAACAGTTACTACCGGTGGACGACTCCGGTGGGGGCGCCCGGCAACGTCTACCGCTTCTACGCCGGGCCCGATACCGTTTCACCCGAGATCGTTTTCCTGTCACAGCTCGAAGACCGCATTGACCGGTCGGGAAGCGATGAAGTCACGACCTTTGTGGCCGACAATATCGGTGTGGGAGAGGTGGTTCTCGAATACACGTTCTCCAACGGCGGTGCCGGGACCCATTCCTCCCCCATGACGTTTGAGGATGGACTGTGGCGGGCCAATCTCGAGTGGTCTGACCTCCCCGGCAATACCGTCGTCACCTACCAGGTTAGGGTGGTGGACGCCTCCTCCAATCAGAACGAGGGGGTCTCGGATCCTTTATCGTTCAGGATTATCAACTGGACGAAAGTGGGCCGGTGGGATGAGGAAGACATTTCGGGGTGGCACCCGGGGGACGGGTGGGGACTTTTTTACTTTAATCCCACCATCGGTTACGTCATGGACGATTCCCCCGGGGAGAACTATCCCAACAATGCCGAAAATATCCTGACCCGGGTGGACCCCATCGACGTATCTCCGTACACCAGCGCATATCTCACGTTCCGCCATCTCTACTTCTTCCAGGAGGACAGCGATTTCGGATACGTGGAAACGTCCACCGACTTGGCCGGTGGAGAGTGGACGGTGGCGGCTACGGTGACGGGCCAGGGGGTGACGAACCGGGAAATCGTCGACTTGACCCCGTACATACCCTCGGGGGAGGTCTGGTTGCGATTCCGGATGACCTCCGATGAAGATACCACCATGGCCGGGTGGTATGTGGATGATATCTATCTAACGGTGGATACTTCCTTTGTGGCGACGGTGGAAGAGCCTTCCTCTTTGCCCGGAGCGTTCAGCCTGGATCAAAACTATCCCAATCCCTTCAACGCCAGGACGACCATCCCCTTTTCTATCCCTTTCACCGCTACCGTGCGAGTGACCATCTTCGACCTTCTGGGTAGAGAGGTGGAAACTCTCCTGGATCGCCGCCTCCATGCCGGGCATCACGCGGTTGAGTGGGATGCGTCTCGAGTCTCTTCAGGGGTCTATTTGCTCCGGATGACAGCCGGCGATTATGTGGGTACGCGAAAAATAGTCGTCCTGAAATAGTCCTCGAGGGATGGAGTAACGGGGAAATACCTGAAGACTTCCCTATCAAACGCGGCACATAACGGATAGCGGATTTTGAAGGAAACGTCATTGAAAACCACAGTAATGGCAGGATGTTTGATCGGCTCAATCCTATGGGCCCAGGCCTCAGAGTACGATACGCGGCATATGGGACTGGTGGCCCATATGCCCTATCCCTATTGTTCGGACGTCTGGGGCTACACCGATGAGAACGGGCACGATTTTGCCGTCTTTGGCACCATAGAAGGAACGGTGATCGTGGATGTCTCCACCAACCCCTCAGACCCCGTTGAGACAGGCTTCATTCCCGGCCAGTTTTCAGGGTGGCGTGATCTCAAGACGCACGGCGATTTTCTTTATGTGACGAACGAGACCGGCGGGGGTCTGGACATTATCGATCTCACCGATCCGTGGAATCCCGCCCTGGCGAAACGGTACTCCCGTTTTTCCACCGCTCACAATCTCTTTATTACCGATGGGTACGCCTATATCGTCGGGTCCGACCTGGGTTCGGGCGGGATTCGCATCCTGGACCTCGCAGATCCCGTCCATCCCGTGGAGGTGGGATCATGGGAAACGGCCTACATCCATGATATTTACGTGAAGAACGATACGGCGTACGCCTGTGCCATTTTTGAGGGGGACCTTCACATTCTTGATGTCTCCGACAAATCGGACATTCAAACTCTGGCCGTCCTGGACTATGACGACTACGGCACCCATGCGGTGTGGACCTCCGAAGATTCCCGGTTCATCATTACGGCCGATGAATACAACGGGGGTCACGTGAAAATCTGGGATGCCTCCGATTTCTCCAATATCACCCTGGCAAGCGAGTACGAGGTGGGCGATGACAAGTCCGTCCATAATGTGTTTGTGAAGGGAGACAAACTCTTTGTCTCCTATTACGTATTCGGGACCCGGGTTGTGGACATTTCCGACCCCTATGACCCCCGGGAGGTGGCGTACTTTGACTTCTATCCGGGAAGCGCCGGAACCTATGCCGGGAACTGGGGGACCTTTCCCTTCACCCGCTCCGGTCTCATCTATTCCACCTCCATGTCGGGGGAGGGGTTCTTCATTCTCCAGTATCCCCTTTACGTGGAGTTCACGTACGAGCCTCTGCGGGATACGGAGGACTCCGACGGTCCCTATACCGTCACGGTGATCATGGAAGCGGCGGAGCAAAACCAGCTTGTTCCGGGCACTGCCATGTGCGTGTCGGGACTGAATGGCATCTTTACCGATACGACCTTTCTGGAACCCGTTGGACAGCCGGAGGACGGAGAGTTTACGGGGGAGATTCCCGGGTACGGCGAAGCGGGGGTTCTCTCGTACTATTTCGCCGTTCAGGATACGGCGGGCCGCTGGTCCACCGAACCTTACGGTGCTCCCGGCTCCTATTACACGTTCAACGTGGGTCCCGATGCCATTCCTCCGGTGATCCATTCCGTCTCCGAAATCACCGACCAGTTCGGCCGCAGGGGTCAGGTAACGGTGGAGGCCGCGATCAGCGACAATATTGCCGTTGATCAGGCCTACGTGGACTATACGTTTTCCGGAGGAAGTCCCGATACGGTCCAATCGACGTCCCTGGTTCGTGACGGTACCGTATGGCGGGGAGACATCACCTGGGACCGGGTCCCCTGGAATACGGTGATCACGTACCAGGTGAGAGCCATAGACAGCACCAGCCGGCGCAACGAAACCGTGTCCTCCCCCATGTCGTTCAAAATCCTGAACTGGACGGCCCTGGGGAACTGGGAGGCCGACGATCTTTCCGGCTGGGATACGGGGGACGGGTGGGGTCTCGTCGGGCTGGGAAATGTTGGACGCGTGGTGAACGATTCCCCCGGAGGGACCTACAGGAACAACGCCAATAACATTCTGGCGAAAGTGGAGCCGGTGGATGTGGGGTTGTACAGGTCCGCCTACATGGAGTTCTGGCACCTGAGTCTTCTCGAGACAGGGAAGGATTCGGGTTATGTGGAGGTGTCCACCGACGGAACCCACTTTACGGCCGTTTCCACCGTTACCGGTGTAGGTGAGCAGAGGAATGAACGGATTGATCTCTCGTCCTATCTTGGCAGCGGGGAACTGTGGGTGCGGTTCCGCATGACCTCTGATGCGCAGAACGCTTACGGCGGCTGGTATATCGATGACGTCTTTTTCATGGTAGACACCACCTTTGAGACCATTGCCGTCCTCCCCACCGGGGAGACGGTACCGGAGAAATTTTCCCTGGAGGGGAATTATCCCAACCCCTTCAATGTCTCCACAGTTCTTGCCTATCACCTTCCGGTAGCCGCCCGGATCCGCCTGGTCGTCTACGATCTTATGGGTCGGGAGGTGGCCGTTCTGGAGGAGGGGCCCAGAACGCCCGGACGGCACCGGGTGGTGTGGGACGCGGGTCACCTTCCCAGCGGCGTTTACGTTTCCCGGTTAACGGTGGAGAAAAACGGGACGAGGCTTTTTCAGGCGACGGGCAAAATGGTCCTTTTGAAATGATAACCGGATAGGGCGCAACATGATGGCAGCGAAAAAACGAAAAAAGGGTTCCAGGGACAAAAGGTTTCGAAAGACGCTTCGCCAATCCACCCATCCCATTCCTCCCGGCCGCGTGGAGGAATCGAAAGTCCGCTATGACCGGTCCCGCGCCAGAGAGGAAGCCGAAGATGAAATTGAACGGGAGACTGAAGAAGATTCAGAAACGGAAGGGATCTCTGAAGGATGAGATTATTGGGTCACCCTTCGTCAAGCTCAGGGTGACAGGAAGGAGAATTGAGAGGGATTAGAATTTCAGGGAGATGGTGAGCCTCTCGACGGCCGGGAAGAAGGTCATACTTGAGTAGGCATAGTCGGCAGCCGCCCGGGTGCCGGTAAAGGGAATGTCGAATTCCACCCCGATCCCGAAAGTCAAAAGCTGTTCGTAGTCCCCCAGGAATCCTGTGGGATCCACCAGGTCCATGACCCCTTCTGACGTGTTGTAGTTCAGGTTGGCGGCAAACCGGTTCACCAGACCTGCCCGGAGGAAGAGCGTATTCATGAGTGCGGCTTCAAGTCCCAGGTTGTAGTAGGGCCTGAAGTCCCGGGGATCAAAATAGTCGGCCGCCATGACCACAGAGATGTCGCGGGTCTGGAAGGCCCCTGCCGGTCCTACCGGTTCCCAGGCAACCCCGATACGGATGGCGGTAGGGAGCGGCCACGATTTGGTTTCCAGAAGGGCATTGATGGTGGGATTGGATCCCACATCCGGATAGACATCGGTTCTCTTGTAAATGAGATCCGTGCCCCTCATGGTCATTTCAGAGCCGAAGTTGGTGATGGCCATGCCCAGCTTAAACCCCAGGAAATTGGTGATGTAGCGCGTCCCCACATCAATAGCGAAGGCCCTGGCCTGGGAGAAGGAGATCGTTTCCTGGACGAACTTCCCGTGGATTCCCACCCCGAACCTGTCGGAGACCTGTCGGGCATAGGCCATTCCGAATTGAAAGTTGCCCGCCGGAAACTTGCGCCCTGTACCGTCAGGTTGGATCTCGGTGGTTTCTTCCAGGTCATCCATGGTCAGGGAAATGACACTCAATCCCAGGGAACCGAATCTGGAACTGACGGGCCATGCCACGCCCAGGAAGACATGGCGGATGTCGGCAATCCAGTCGCTCCGGTGAAACATAATCTGGGGACGGGAGAGGGCAACCAGACCCGCGGGGTTCCAGTAAAGGGCGCTGGCGTCGTTGGCCTGGGCGGTGAAGGCTCCCCCCATGGCCTCGGCCCGGGCGCCGACCCCTATCTTGAGAAAGTTGACCACCGATGTCCCGACGTTATCGTTGGCGGCGAACACCATTCCGCCGAAGAGTAGCACCGCCACCGTTTTCTTGAACCGTTTCATCACCGGATAATGGCGAATTTCCCGATTTCGCTGAATGTTTTTGCCTCCCCCCGGCTGTCCTTTCCTTCGGCTTCCACGTGGTAGATGTAGATGCCGAAGGCGATCTCCTGGTTGTTATACGTTCTCAAATCCCACGCTTCCGTACTGGGACCCCGCCACCCCTTGCTTCCGGGCGCGTGCCTGATCGTCTGCACCAGTTCCCCTGCCAGGGTGAAAACGCGGATGGTGGCGATCTCCGGGAGATGGTGAAACTGGAGTTCCTTGGTTTCGATATTGGTCTCGTAGGCAGAGGTCACCACATAGGGATTGGGGACGACTTTCACTTCCTTGAGCTGTTCTTCGGTAGTGACGATGGCCGAGCTTTCGGAGGTCTGGATGAGATAGAGGTCATCCACCGTGAGGGGTTTGGCAGACCCCATGAACACAGCATCCCCGATGACGGGATCGATGGAGGTGTCACACTGGGCGGTAACCGTGGCGGTCACCTTGAGGCCGTCAAGCGTATCGAAGGTCAGGGTTTCCGGATCGAATTGAAACACGGATACGCTATCGTAGACAAAGGCGGTATCGAGTTCCGGAGAAGGGCAGACGGTGCTCAGGCTGTCGGCCAGACGGGAAGAGAGAGCGGCGATCTGAGGCTCCAGGGAGGCCAGAGCTGACGACGTGTCATAGCCGGTTATGGTCACCGAGGTCTTGGCCGAGTCTATGGCAGGATCCGGAGCAAGCAGTTGGAATTTCCAGGTAATGGCCGGGGTTTCCTGGAAGTTGGGCACTTCGATGATCTGGAATGCCGTTCCGCTGGTGATCACGCCGCCCGTTGGTGTTGGACTGACAATCACTTTGTCAAACCGGTAGGAGTCGGTGACATTCCACAATTCGATGGGCACTTTCAGTCCCGGAGGTGCCAGAACGTCCGTACTATCGGTGGAGAAGCGGATTTCATAGTCATCGGGATTCCCGGGGGATGTCTGGGGTGTGGCCACCAGCCTCCAGTTGGTGGCGGTGGCCGAATCGGGGCCATCGGGATTGTACCAGACGGTCCTGTCCGGGTCTTGAACCACCTCGGACACATCGTCCACGATCATCCGGACACCTTCAAAAGAGGGGTTGGAGGTCTCACCAGTCAGGAGAGAACTCTGGAAGATGGGATAATATTTGTAAGAAATGGTATAGGAGGTTCCCTTTTCCAGGGTGGCCGGAGTGATGCCCGCCGTGTCTTCCAGGGCGTAAACAATCCCCTCCTCCCCGTCCACGGCAAAATCGACGTCGGCCAGAAACTCCTCCCCCCCGGGTCCCGTTATGACCACCGATTCTTCCAGGATATTCCGGTGAGGAAGGTTCGTTCCCGCAGACGATACCTCGGATTCCACGGAAAACACGTTATCGTTCAGGACGGAAAAGGTCTTGGTTGTATCGTCCACATCGTCCCGGTCGTCGGTGACGCTCACCAGGTAACGGTAGCCCTGGAACTGCTCCGAGTCGTAGACATCGAATAGAAGGTCGGCGGTGGAATTTCCCTGGAGGTGGGTCAGTTCGATGAGACCCTCCTTCCAGCCGGCGGATCGGGCCTGCGGAATGAGAACCACGGTGTTGTTTCCCGGCGCCAGGGCTTCGCTGCGGGCCTTCTTGGGGGGATTTTCCAGGGGAGGAACCACACCGTCGGGGTGGTCGTAGGCCGAAACGGCGTACCAGTATTCCACACCGTTAATCACATTCTTGTCGGTGAACGTGTATTTCAGCCCCGAGTTGTTCCCAAGGTCGTAGTAGGCGGCGGGGCTGCCGTAGGCGATCGGACCTCCCCATTCGTTGGCCACGTCATAGATTGCCTGAGGCTTAAAAAAGACCGTGTTTCCCCTGCCGTCGGTGATAGCATCCCCCCAGGTGGCTCCCCGGTCTGACGACTTGTAGATACGGTACCCTTCAAATGCATTGTTGCCCGTGAAAGGATCCACACTGTACTCACTGGGGTAGGCGTCCCAGTAGAGGGTGATTTCCCCGTCGCCGGCCACCCCGTGAACGACCGGTTCCTCCGGCGGTTTGGGGGCCCTAAACCCGGCATCAAACAGCTGCTGGGCCGTCCGGGCATTGTTGAGAAGATCGACCTCGTTCACCGCCAGAATGTCGGCGAACACGAAATCGAGGCTTTCTCCCGGGCCCAGGGTAAAAGGTCCGGACGTCATGACCACCGTGATATCGGGACCGTAAGCATAGGGCTTCTGTTCGATATCGTTGGTATGGGGACTTACCTGGTAGCCGGTGGCGGGACTGTCGTGACCGAAGCCGCTCCGGATCTGGGTAAAATAGGCTTCGTTGTCACTCTGGGCATCCAGACTGTAGGGGAAGGGGTAGTAGTTGGTGATTCCCATCTCTTCCTGTTCGTCTTCTTCGTCGATTTCGCCATCTCCGTCGTTGTCCAGGCCGTCAAACCCCTCATCTATCAGGCCGTCGAGATCGTTGTCGATGCCGTCGGCGGTCTGGGTGTAGGGTGTCTTGAGGGCTTTCAGTCCGATCCAGCCCACCCCTGAAGAGATGAACCCTTCCGCCTGATCGTTTCCATCCCAGATGATAGCGAGGTCCCACAGGAGATGGGACTGGGAGGTATCGGCCAGTTTTTCGGCGATGTAGGGGTCACCCCTTTCGATGAAGACGGAATAATCGTCTGTCCACTCCTGGCCTCCCTGTTCCGGGGTGTCCGGGTCGCCGGCCAGCCCCACGAACACCTCGTAGAGGGTATCGGTCCCCACATTGGTAAACCGTTCCCACCAGACGATGAAATCCTGGTTGAGGATATCGTCATACTGGAGGGCCCACATGTCGACGCGGATGTTCAGCGGTCCGATGCCGTTACTTTCCAGGGTATTTCCTTCCAGGGGGTCGTTTTCCGTGACCACGAAATAGGATTCCCGGGGTGCCACCACTTTTCCGTCCAGCACGCCGGGAAACCGCAGGCCGCTCCCTTCCGGATGGTCGATGTCCAGGGGCCGCTCCAAACCGACAAAGGTCTGCTGCGTTACGGCATCGGTATAGGTGCCGGTGGGATCGATTTCGATGGGCCACTGCTGGGGCCAGGAGCCAGGCTTATCGTTGAATGCGATGCCAATATTGTTTGCTTCATCCACGAAACCGGCGTCATATCCGGGGAGGGGTTCGAATTCTTCCTCGCTGTCCCTGAGGCTTCCCCGCACCCCCACGGCCACGGAAGGCTGACCCCGGATGAGTCCGCCGATCATGGGAGAGAGAGTCCAGTAGTAGGTGCAGCATTGTTCCTTGGCCATGCTGCCGGCGGGAAACTCGTGATTCAATCCCCACCGGTCGTACCCGAGGATGGCGGCGTTAGAAAACCTGACCACCAGATTCCCCACGTCGAGAACGCTCCGCTTTCTGTCCTCAAAGCCCAGGATCTTCTGGATGGGGGGCCGCCCTTTCCGGGGGGCCACGTAGGTGTTGTAATAGTCCCGCTTGTTCATGCCGGTTTTCTGGCCTGACACAACGGGGGAAAGGGTAAGAAGGATGAGGGGAACCGACAGGGCGGCGATCAATGGGCGACGGCTCATGTCAGACACGGTTAATCGAAGAGAAGGTTGACCCCGATTTCGATGTGACGTGGGGGACCAAAATAATACGGCCGGTCCACCCATTCAATGGAATTATTGGGATTCAGGCTTTCGTCGGGTTTTCCCGAATTATCGAACACATTCAGTACGTTTTTCTTGTTCAGCAGGTTCGTGACGTCGGCGAACAGCCGGGTGGCGAAGGGGAGACGTTTGAACCTGAAGTCCTTATAGGCCTTCATATCGACTACCGCGGTGGAGGGCATGCGGCCGCTGTTGGATTCCGACAGGGGTCTCCCGCGGGCATCGGACGGGGTGTAAGGGAGCCCGCTGCCGATATTGCCCACGAGGTTCAGCCCCCACCGTCTGATGGGATCCCGGTAATCGAAGGAAAAGTTCAGGGTATGAGGCTGGTCCCATGGCATCGTAATGGTTTTCAGGGAAGGGAACGTCCCGTAGACGGAAGCCAGATAGGCCTCATTCCAGTGCGTGTATTCGTTGGCCGCGTTGGCCATGGCCTTGGAGAAGGTATAGGTGATGGAGAAGGAGTAGTTCCGTGAGAACAGCTTACGAAGGTTGAACTCGATTCCCCGTGAATTGCCGTAGTCGATGTTCTCGAACACGGCATAATCGGTGGGGTCGGCGAGGAATATGGTGGCGGATATGTAGTCGTAAATGTCCTTGTAGAAAACGGTGCTGTTCAACAGGAAATCGTTGCTGATCTGCCACCGTATCCCGAATTCGTAGGCCACCGTGGTCTCCGGCTTCAAATTGGGATTTCCCACGGGGGGAATGTAGAAATCGGCCAGGGAATAGGGGAAAGGATAGAGGGAATTGCCGAAGATGGTGGGATTGGCCAGGTTTGCCAGCCTGAACATTTTGTCATATTCGGGATACTGGAAGAAGTGGCCGTACGAGAAGTGAAAGGCAATCCTGTCGGTGATGGGGTACCCGATGCCGAGCCGGGGACTCAACTGAGTCTTCCGGGTGGCTCTGGGAGGTTCCACAAAGTTGCCTTCCTCGTCGAAGTACCCGTAGCGCTCCACTGCGCCCGTCCAGGTACCGTCTCCGTTGTCGTCCACGAAGAATTCCCCTTCGTCCCATATTCCGTTCCCCCTGTCGGTAAAGATTTCTCCCGTGTCGTAGGACCCGTTTCCGTTTTCATCCAGGAAGTATTCCCCCGGGTCCCACCGTCCGTTCCCTTCATCGTGGAAGGGTTCGGCCTGGGCATTGGCGCTTGTGAAATTCCCGAAAGGATCGAGATATGCGATTTTTTTCGTCGGGTCGGCGTATTCGCTCTTGGGGTCCAGATAATCCCACCGGAGTCCAAGATTAATGACCCAGTCCCTGAATTCTATCTTGTCCTGAATGGAGAGGCTCCCCTGGATCGGTTCGTACTTCCACGAGACAAAGGAGGGATCGGCCGTGATTCCCCAGATGCCGCCCCCCATGCCGTAGTTTCTGAAGTCTTCCAAAAGGAGCGTCTTATACTCGCCGCCGAATTTGATCTGATGATGGTTCGTCACCTGGGAGGTAAAACTTCCCTCCACCGTTTCCGAACTGGACAGGTACCTTTCGAAGTAGTTGTCCTGTGACGTGGTTTCCCTGACGAAGTTGCCGTTCAGGTCATATACGGAGAAGGTTCCCAGGAATTCGTAGTTGGATTCTCCCTCAAAAGCGGTGGCCCGAAGGGGCGGGGTAATGCCGTAGTCGTACTGACCATCCCCGTCCATGTCCACAAAGGGTTCTCCTTCCCGCCAGACACCGTCACCGGAAATGTCAATGAAGTAGTCGCCGTCGTCAGGATCATAGACGCCGTCCTGGTCGGCGTCGTACACCAGGATGTCGTAGCTGCCGTCCCGGTAGATGCCGTCGGGGGTATCCAGAAACGGTTCGGCATAGTAGCTCCACCACAGGTCCACCACCCCGGGTTCCCCGGCCGTGGGTAGTCCATCCCATTCCCCTTCGTCGGGACCGTTCCAGATGCCGTCTCCGTTGGAATCGACAAAAGATTCATCCGGGTCCCAGGTTCCGTTGCCGTTCGCATCCGTAAATGATTCCGCGTGAACGCCGTCGGAGCCCGTGTCGAACACGTAGGGTGTCCATGTCCCATCCCCGTCCACATCCGAAAAGGGCTCCCCATCGTCGAAAACGCCGTTTCCGTTGGCGTCAAAATAGGGCTCGTAGGGGTTCCAGATATACTGCCCCGTTTCCAGCCTGTGGATTCTTTGCACATCGGTGACGTTCCACAGGTCGCGCTCGGTTCCGAACAGTTTTCTCTTCTCCCGCATGAATTCTTCCAGCCCTTCCCAGGAGCGCCGGTCGAACCGCGACCACTTCACGTTGTAGAATGTCCGGGGTGAAAGATTGTGATTCAAACTCACATAAAACAGGTCACTTTCCCTCCACAGGGGAGCGGTGTTCTGCTGGTAGAGCTTGAAACTCAGGCTGTAGTTGCGTTCATAAACCCTGTTAAAGATGCCCCCTGCCGTGATTTTCACATTGGCACCGGGCCGGAAGGCCAGTTTGGCGTTTATGCGGGTTTGATTTTCAAAGGTGGCGTTCTTATGGATGTGACCCGCCACCAGCAATTCATCCGTGTCTCCGTCGGCGTCAAGATCATACTGGTCGTTCAAGATGTATTCATAGGTGTCGTCGTAGTCGCCGTTCCCGTTAAGATCCGTAAAACTTTCTCCCGGATCCCACTGGCTGTTTTCGTTCACATCGTTAAAGGGTTCGTGGGGTTCGTAGACCCGGTTGTTATTCAGGTCCTTGAATACCGCCCGGTTGTGCTGCGTTCTCCCCAGGTAGGTTTCCGTGGTGGACCGGTCACCGGAGAGAAAAAAGGTCAGGGCATTCGGACGGAGAAACGGGAGGGGAATGGGCCCCCCCAGGGACCCTTCCAGCCGCCGGGTATTCCAGTCGGAAAGGGGCCGTTCCGTCTCTTCGTAAAGTCCTGTCTGGTCGGTGGTAACCCGGAGATGACCCGCCAGTTCCGGTCCCCCTTCCTTGGTGAGGATATTCACCACTCCGGACATGGCTTCGCCGTATTCGGCGTTGAATGCACCGGTGATGACGGAGAGTTCCGAAATTCCCGCCCGGCTGACGTCCGTCCCCATCCCGCCGTAAATGGCGTCCTCCACAAAGAAACCATCCACCATGTACGCGATTTCGTTGGATCGTCCGCCGCGGATGTGAATGCCGTCGTCTCCCCCGCCGTTGCTGTTTTCCACCACACCCGCCACGTTGTCGAGGACCTCCACGTAGGAGTTGACGGGCATGTTCTCGATTTCTTCGGCCAGAACCGTGCTGGTGGTGGCCGTCTCATCGCGGACAATAGGGGGCCGGGTGGCGACAATGGTGACCTCCTCCCCTTCAATGGCCGTCTGCTCCATCCGGATGTCCACCAGGGTGGTACGGTCGGCCAGGACAGTCACATTGACGATTTCCACCTTCTTGTAGCCGATCATGGTGGCCACCAGGGTGTACTTACCGCCGTACACGTTGAGTATGGTGTAATTTCCTTCGACGTCCGTGGCCGCTCCCTGGGCGGTGTTCTGCAGAATTACGTTCACCCCCATCAAGCCTTCCCCTGTGGAGGCGTCCGTCACGGTGCCCGAAATCTTGCCCGTGACCCCCGCCGTGAGCACAGCGGAACTGACAAGAAAAACGGGAATGAGAAAAAGCGAGGCGTGTCTTCGGTTCATGGGACCTGCCCCCGGCTAAGTTATTGTTTCCATACGGGAATCCATGGAATGTTAAACACAGCTTGGTCACGATGTCAAGGATTTCTCGTCAATGGCGTTACCATTTTGGCTTCAAAAACCGGCGGACATTCGTTACATTAATTTCATAAGGAGCCCGACCTGTGTTCACCGGATTCGCCGCCCTTTTCACCGTCGCCGTTATGCTTTCATCCGCCTCCGGGTCTCTTTACGCCCTGCAAACGGGGGACCTGAGGGTCGACACCGACGTGGCTCAGTTTCGGTACGGCGGGCATGAAAACTACGTGGAAATCTATTACGCCTTCGACGTTTCCCACCTGACCTACAGGCGCGAAAACGGTCATCTCCGGGGTGGACTCCTCCTTCACGGTTCCGTGACCTCTCCGGTGGACCACAGGGAGATTCTCAACCGGGTGTGGAGCATTCCCCAGGAAGTCGCCGATCGTGCCCAGTTGAAACCCGGCTCCACCGTGGTGGGGGTCATCGGACTCGCCATTCCGGAAGGGGCCTACACATTAACCCTGGAATCCTTTGACCTCAACGATACCGCCCGCAAGCACGTGGACTTTCACGATCTCCCCTCCCGTTCCTTCGCCGGCAAGGAGATTGCTCTGAGCGATGTGGAATTATGCTCCTCCGTTGGAAAAGCCACCGATGCCACCCCTTCCATGTTTTATAAGAACACCCTGGAAGTGGTGCCCAATCCGGGCCGCGTCTATACGGAGAAACTGCCTTCGCTGAGTTACTACGTGGAAGCGTACAATTTCGCCGTCTCTCCGGAGGTATCGCAGTTCTACACCGTGGCCGCAGTCCTCGATTCCCAGGGGAATGAACGGGTTTCCCAGAAGTCGGCCCGGCCCCGGATACACGAGTCCAGCGTGGAAGTGGGGTCCATCGACGTCTCTTTTCTGCCGCCCGGATCCTATCTATTTGAGTTTTCACTGGTCGATTCCGCCACGGATAGCAGAGTAACGTCGACGAAAGAATTCTATATCTATGGTCCGCGGGTTTCCCGGGAGGCCCAGGGACGGTGGGCTTCAGTCTATGGGGGGATGGATGAAAACGACCTGGACCGGGAGTTTGGCATGGCCAGGTATGTGGCCCGGGATACGGAAATCGCCCTGTACGAACGGCTGACCTCCGTTGACGGAAAGCGGCGGTTTCTTTTCGAATTCTGGAAAAGACGGGATCCCGTTCCCGAAACGGTTCAAAACGAATACAAGACAGAATTCATGCAGAGGGTCCGCTACACCAACAGCCAGTTCCGCACGGCAAACAAGGAGGGGTGGCAGACCGACCGGGGCCGGGTCTACATTGTGTATGGACCCCCCGATGAATACGAGCGCTATGAGAGCAGCCCTGTCACCAAACCCTATGAAATATGGTATTATAATGAACTCCAGGGGGGCGTCCTCTTCGTGTTCGCGGACCTTTTCGGGTTCCGGGATTACATTCTCCTCCACTCCACCCACCGCAACGAATTGCGGGATGATACCTGGCAGCAGCAGATCCGGGAAAACTGAATCGACCTTCCAGCCTGCCCCACGGTGTGGGTGGCCGGCAGGCCTTCTGATCCCGTTGCTTGCGGGGGCCCTTGGTCTCGCTTTCGCCCAGGAGGAACTCCCCGCCGACACCCTTCTGGCCGATCTGGGATGCTCAGGCTGCCATCCCGGGGTGGACGTAAAGAGCAAAGTGAGGTCCAGGGCCCCCGATCTGAGTCACGCCGGACTCCGGTACCAGGAAGGGTACCTTTTCAACTATCTGCAACATCCCGTTACCGTCCGCCGGCATATCGGACTGTCCCGGATGCCCGATTTTCATTTCCGTCCGGAAGAGGCTCTGGCCCTGGTCCTTTTTCTTGAGCGTCAGAGGCATGTGCCGCGGCCGGAAAGGAGGCTCCCGCCGGTGGCGACCGGCTCGTTGGGTCCGTCCCCTTCCGGGAAAGAGGTGGCCGCAAAGGGGAGGGAAATCGTCAAGTTTCTGGAATGCACCGCCTGTCATACCCTGTTTGGGGAAGGAACGCCGAAGGGAGTGGATTTGTCGACCACGGGATACCGACTCAAACAGCCGTGGTTGAGACAGTACCTGGTGGACCCCGCCCGGTTTGACGGAGACGATACCCCCATGCCCGCCTCCTTTTTCCATTTCTCTCCTGAGAGGAAAGGATACGAGGAGATCGTCCCCGGATCGTCGGAGATGCTGGCGATCGTCGCGAGTTATCTCTCCACCCTTGGCCGAAGAGAGTCCCGCCGGCTTCAGAGAGCCTTTGACAGGGCCAGAGCCGCCCACCCCGGGGTGGATCACAACCTGGGGGAAAGAATTTTTCTCTCACAAAACTGCGCCGCATGTCACGAACACAATTCCCTTCCCCCGTGGAGAACCGATGTGGGTCCCGATCTTTCCCGGGAGGGGAACCGGGTGACCGTGGCGTGGCTGAAGGGATACCTGAAGCGGCCGGTTGCCGTGCGCCCCTTCGGGTTCCACCCCGGATCGGGATCTCGAATGCCCGACTTTTTCCTCACGGAGGAGGAAGCGGAGGTGCTGACGGCATATCTGTCCACCCGGAAGGGGCCGCCTGGCGGTCCTGTCCCCCGGGTGAGGAACGAACCCCTTTCCCCCTTCGAGCGGCAAAAGGCGAGATATCTCATCGAGGAGAAAATGTCGTGCCTGGGATGTCACCGCCTGGGTGGAAGGGGCGGCAGAATTGGGCCGGCTCTGTCGGACGTTTCCTCCAGGCTCCGGCCCGGCTTTATCTATCGCATGATATCGGATCCCCGGAACGCCGTGCCGGGAGCGGTGATGCCCAGAATCCCCATGCCGGAGACGACCGTCCAGTTAGTGACCCGTTTCCTGCTGGATGAGACCGTTAGGGAGGGGTCGTCGCCTTATCTCTCCCTCGTGAAGTATCCCCTCAACTTTCCCGTCTCCGGAGAGGAGGGGGCAGACCCTTACGGTCGCTATTGTGCCGGTTGTCACGGACCCGGGGGAGACGGCAACGGGTTTAACCGGGAGTTCCTTCCGGCAAAGCCTGCCGCCTTGTCCGATCCTCTCAAGCTGTCGCAACGGCCGGATGACACGCTGTTTGACGCCATTTACTCCGGTGGGTTCATTCTGGACAAAAGCCCTCTCATGCCCCCCTTCGGTCATACTCTTGGCCGGTCAGAAATCAGGCGGATGGTCGCTTACCTCAGGGAGATGTGTGGCTGCCGGGGGCCCGAATGGTCCCGGAATGAGGCAGCAAATCCTTGAACAGATGATGCGGAAAAGAGGGGTCGTTGCCGTCATCGGGCTGGTTGTTGTCCTGGTGGCTTACGGAATCGTGTCCCGCCTGCCCCGGGAATCTCAAAGGGCCCCGGAACCTGAGGTAACCCTGGACGATTTTGTGGGAGCAGAAGCGTGCGGGGAATGCCACGCGGAACAGTACGCCGTGTGGGCGCGCTCTACGCATGGAAGAGCAGGAGGTGCCCCGAAGGAAGTGACGATTCTGGGGAAATTCGATGGATCCCCCCTTGTTTTCTCGGACGCCGAGGTCATCCCCCGGGTGGACGACCGGGGAAACTACCGGTTTGAGGTGACACAGGAGGGGTCGGTGGTTAAGGTCTTTTCCGTGGACGCGGTCGTGGGCGGGGGACACATGGCCGGGGGAGGTACCCAGAGTTATTTTTCTCTCTTCCCTGACGGTACGTTGAGATTTCTCCCTTTTGACTTTATTCGCGAAGAGAACACCTGGTTCGTCCAGCTCAGGAAGGGGGATGTGTGGGTACCGGTATCGGGCCTGCCCGTCCCCGACAACGGAGGAGTGGCAGGTACTGTCTCTCTGGACGATCTCAAGAACTGGCCCCCCAACCGGATTCTGGGTACGGACAGGCGGTTTTCCAACTGCCAGAACTGCCACGGCAGTCAGATTCTTGTTCAGCACGATACCGGCACGCGGCGATTCCGCACCCGGTATACCAGTCTGAGAATTAACTGCGAGTCGTGTCATGGACCCGGCAGGAGACATGTGGAAAAGGCGGTCTCGGGGGATCTGACCCAATCGCCCGATCCGGGTCTGCCTCTCCTTTCCGCCATGTCCAAGGATGAATCTCTGAACGTCTGCTTTCAGTGCCATGCCACCAAGGACGAGCTGAAGCCCGGATATCTTCCGGGAATGGATCTGGAGGCCTATTACTCTCTCAAGTTTCCCATATTGGGCAGCGAGCCCTATCTGGAGGATGGACGGATCCGGTCCTTTGCCTACCAGCAGAATCATCTATACAGTGACTGTTATCTGAACGGTTCCATGACGTGCGTGGACTGCCACGACCCTCATTCCCTCACCTACCGGGACATTTACGGTCAGCCCCTTGAGGGGAGATTCGACAACGGTCAGTGCGTCGACTGCCACCCCAGCAAGGCGGCCTTTCCCGAGCGTCATTCCCATCACCCCCCGGATTCGCCGGCGAGTCTTTGTACCTCGTGTCATATGCCCTATCTTCAGCACCGGGGGATTGGTACTCACCTCAGGTTTGCCCGGTCGGATCACACCGTTTCCATTCCGCGGCCGGCGTTTGATGCCGGTCTCGGCCTGGAGGGTGCGTGCAAACAGTGTCACCGTAGCAAACCGGTGGCCTGGCTTCAAGAAGCGGCGGAACGGTGGTACGGACCCATGAAGCCCCACAACGGGGCGGTGATGCGACTTTTGGAAGCCGGGCAGCTGCAGGATCGTGCCGCCGTGGTTTTCCGGCTCCTGTTTGAAGAGGAGGACCACCCCCTGGCCCGGATGATGGGGCTGTCCCGGTTTGTCAGGGACCACCTTCCACCCCCGGGGGGCGTTCTTCCGCCGGAGGTTCCCGGGAAGCTGAAACGGCTAAGCCGTTCGCGCGATCTGGATATCCGGGGGCTGGCCCTGGCCGCCCTGGACCTGTGTTGCGGCCAGGACCGCGACGTGGCTTCCTTTCTGGCCGGCCGGTTGTCGAAGCTGGAGTCGCCGGCCGATCCCGTTCGGCTGCGTTGGGCCCTGGCCCTGGACTTTCTCGGTTCCCTTCATGCCATTCGGGGAGATTACACGACGGCTATTCTGGCCTACCGGAAGGCTCATGCGGTTAATCCGGAAGACCCGGCAGTTCTCGTCAATCTGGGTCACGCTCATCTTCGCAGGGGGGAACTCCCCGAGGCCGTCGATGCCTACAGGGAGGCCATCCGGCTCGCTCCAGAGGACATTTCTATCTATGTCTCCCTTGCCCGGGCCCATCTCATTCAGAGGAACCGGGCCGGGGCCCGGAGGATACTTGAGGCAGGGTTGAAGCGGAACCCGGACGACCGGGAAGCCCAATCGATGCTTCACCGGCTCGAATAGACCCCGGGCACAGGCCTCCGGGGGCGCCGTTTGGAGCGGAGAAAGGGGGTAAAAGAAAAAATAGATCGGTATTGACAACATGTATACGGCGTGTCTATATTTTTCGAGTGCACCTGTTCGTACACCCGGTTTCCGGTTGCCAGGTAGGGGGATAATCAGGATCATCGCGTCAGGGGACTACCCCAGGTCTAACATAAAGTAAGGAGCAAGGGTTAATATGACTGCCAGACGCTTAGGTGTTCTTTTCGTCTTCGTCCTGTTGGTGAGCTGTGTCGATATTGACAGCCCCAATGTTTCCACTCAGGACTATCAGTCCGAAGTACGATTTGCCAATCTCTCCACTCTGGGGTCTGCTACGGTGCAGGTGACCGATATTAATGTCTCTTATGGAACGATTACCCTGGGCCAGGCCAGCGATTACAAGGAGTTTGATGCCGGCTCCCGGGCGGTAACGGTGACGTTTCCCGATGCCTCCGTGGACACCTCTTTCAGGATCGTATTCGCGACGGATAAGAAGGGGACCGTATTCATCTTAGGCGATACGTCGGGTTCCCGGTTTGCCAATGCGGTTGAGCGTTACGTTTTCGAGGTGCCCACCAAAGCCGATTCGGCCATGGTGCGGGTATTGAACGGTCTTCCGGCGTTTGACGCCGTCAGTATCACGGTGGCGGGAGAGGAATCCCAATTCGCGGCGGCCGATCTTTCTTACGGAGACTACAGTTCGTACCGCACCGTTGTCGCCGGAGATTATGCCGTCAGTGTCGACACCAGCGATGTGGTGGTCTTGTCCGACACGCTGGCCCTGGCAGCGAACAAGCGCTACACGGTGGCGGTGTATGGGACGGATACCGTAAAAGAATTCGTAGACGATTAACCTTAGAGGGGATCAAAATGAAAGCGAAACTGCTTTACCTTTCCTTTCTGAGTTTGCTTCTGGTTTCCGCCGTTTCGGCTCAGACCGGAAAGATCACTGGGTCGGTGATCGACCGGGAAACGGGCGAGCCGTTGGTCGGAGCCAACGTCATCGTGGTGGGAACCTCTTTTGGAGCGGCCACGGATACCGAGGGGCGCTTTGTGATCCTTGACGTTTCTCCCGGGACCTATTCCCTGAGAACCACGTACGTGGGTTACCAGGAAGTGACCCTGAGCAATATCAAGGTGGTTGCCGGTCTGACGGCTTATGCCGAGGATATTGGACTGGCGTCGGTGGCCATTGAGGCCGAGCCCATCCAGGTGGTGGCGGAGCGGCCTCTTATTGAGAGGAGTGCCACCAATGCCGTTCGCATTGTCAGTTCCGAAGAGATTCAGAAACTCCCCGTCCGGGGGGCGAACGAATACTTTGCCCTTCAGCCCGGTGTCGTTCTTCAGAACAATCGCATTCATATTCGCGGCGGCCGGGCCGATGAAGTGGGATTCTATATCGAGGGGGCATCGGCCAAGGACATCGTGGACAGGGACGGCGGTTCCCTGGTGAGTACCATTCCGGAAGCGCTGGAAGAAGTCCTGGTGCAGGCCGGCGGCTACGCCGCTGAATTTGGGGGTGCCAATGCCGGCATCATCCAGCAGAATTTCAGAACGGGTGGCGACAAACTTTTCGTCTCCCTGCAGGGGGAAACGGACAACTTCGGTAACTATCCCGGTGAACAGGTCTTCGGGACCTACTCCTACGGCTACTCGGACTACGTTCTGACGTTGAGCGGTCCCCTTATGTTCAGAAACATCCGGTTCTTTCTGGCGGGGGAAAACAACTTCATGCGCGACTACAATCCCCTTTTCTGGTCCGGGTCCCCTCAATTCTGGTCCGATGGAACCCCCGTGGATACGGTCTATGACACCGGTGTCAGAGGGGGACAGAAAGGGGATATGGAGGTGTTGAAGTGGTCCCCCGGAAACCTTCCGGGGAGGATGCGGAACCGATACGGTGCGAACGGTACCCTTCTTTTTGATTTTCACCCCATCCGGATCAAGACGGCCGGTGCCTACACCTGGCAGCGCCAGCGGATCAACGGGTTTCCCATCATGTACCTGTTTGCCCGGGACCGGCTTCCTCTCAGCGATGCCAGCGAACTCCTCTTGAACACCAAGTTGAGTTATTTTTTCACCAGCAAGAGCTTTTTGGAAGTGAACGTGAATTTCCTGGATCGTCGTCAGAAGACCTACGACCCGTGGTTCAAGGATGACTTTCTGGCCTATTCCGACAGTCTGGAGGCGGCCCGGATCTCGGAGGAAAACGATCTGGGATGGGCGCCCCAGCCCAGTTATACCAGCCAGTCAAGGCCGTACGATTTCCACGGATTCCAGTTCTACCGGCCCGGCTTTCTGCTGACGGGACTTAGCAAGGATCAGCGGGGCTACATTGGAGGATCGGTGGCCTTCACTTCCCAGGTGGGCCGGCATGAGGTAAAAGTGGGGGGCTCGGCGGAAAACTGGACGGTGAGGCATTTCTTCATCAGCGGAGGCCGGGCGGGGGCTCAGGCCCTGTTGGGCTTCATGAGGAGTAACCCCGACTCCGCCCGGAGCGAAAAGAGCCTGACCAGAATCATCCGGGTGCAGACGACGCCCAATATCTATGGGTTTGACGAATTCGGCAACGTCACCACTTCCGGTCCCGACGGGCCGAGACACCCCAAGTTCTATTCCGCCTATCTCCAGGACAAGATTGAGTATAACGATATCATCATCAACGCCGGACTGAGATACGACTACATTTTCATGGATACATGGAGACTGGCCGATCCGGAGCGGCCGGAGGTCGATACGAAGAACTACACCCTGGAAGACATCGCCAAGAGCCGGGCCTATGAATATCTTTCCCCCAGACTTGGCTTTGCCTTCCCCGTCACCGACAGAACCGTTTTCCACGTCCAGTACGGCAAGTTCGTTCAGCCTCCGGGCCTCGATGTGAGCTACCGGGGTCTCATGTACTCGGCCTTTGTCTTCACGGGCGGGTACTATTTCCGCAACCCGGTGGGATACGACCTGGAGCCCGAACGGACCACCCAGTATGAGGTGGGATTCACCCAGCAGTTTACCGACTTTGCCTCCTTTGACGTGACGGCATTCTACAAGGATATCCGGGGGCAGATTCAGTACGATCACATTGAGACGGCACCGGGGTGGGAGATTGCCACCTATCCCGTCTATGTGAACCAGGACTTCGCCACCACGAAGGGGATGGAACTGAGTCTCAGAATGAGGCGTGTCAATCGCCTTCTGGGCCAGATCAACTACACCTTCAGTGACGCCCGGGGGACGAATTCGTTTGCCAACAGCGCCGGCGGTGCCCTGGAAGGACCGGGACGAATCGCTCCCAAGATCGTGATCCCTCTGAGGTATCAGCAGGCCCACCGGGGGTCGGTGAATCTCGATTACCGCTTCGGTCCCGGAGATGGAGGTCCCATTCTTGAGAGACTGGGGCTGAATCTTCTGTTTACGTTCAACAGCGGACACCCCTTTACCCGGGCCGTCAGTCCCGGCGGACTGGGCCAGCAGGATGCCATGACGGGAGGGATTTTGAACGATGGCGACTCCCGGCAGAGACAGCCGGTGGAACCGATCAATTCGTCCACCACGCCGTGGAATTCCAACCTCGATCTCCGGGTGGACAAGACATTTACCGTGGCAGGATTGGACCTGAATGCGTATGTCTATGTCCAGAACGTCTTTAACAGCCGGAACGTGACGAATGTCTACTACGCCACGGGTAATGCCTACGACGATGGATTCTTGACCAGTAAGGACGGTCTGGACGTCATAGAGAGCAGGGGCGAAAAGTTTGGCGATCTCTACCGGGTGGTCAATCTGGAAAACCGGCAGCACAACTGGCTCAGAAACGGGTTCGACCTGTTTGATACACCCCGGCAGGTCCGGTTTGGCCTTAGACTGGAACTTTAGTTCGAAAACCTTTCGATCCATACACAGGAGAAGACCAATATGAAGCAGGCAGGCTCTATTTTTGTCCTGATCCTTGTCATGACCGCGTCGACGTTCGCCCGGGAGAAGGGGTGGATATCCTCGTCCCCCCGCCTTGCCAGGGCGGCTCAGGAGGAGTCCCCTGCCCAGACCACGGTGAATGTGAACAATATCACCGTCTGGGTCCGCGGCGATGGATTCCATGACTGGGTGATTGACGGCTCCTGGAACGGCACGTTTCCCAAGGGGAAAGCCGGTGTCATCTTCTCCGAGGGGATGGTCTGGGGAGGATTTGTGAACGACGGAACCACCCCCGATCTCCGGGTGGGAGGTTCCACCTATAAGTCGGGAAACCAGGCTGGCCGCATTGAGTCGGGCGGTATTGCCGGGGAGAAGGTTCGGCCCTACCGTGTTCGTCCCGACTGGGTGACTGTGGACCTGACGGACGACGCCGCGAATTTCTTCCTGAAATCGGTGGAAGACGTGACGTCGGGCGATATCGAGACCCTCCGGAGCTGGTACGAAACGGACTGGAACGAATGGCCCGCCGACCTGGGTGCCCCGTACGAGGAGATCAACGGCGTGCCGGGATACCAACCCGCCACTTGGGATTCGGAAAACAACGTGTGGAACACCGATGGGGACATCCCGGGTGTCACCGGTGCCCACCAGACCATGTGGATTGTCTACAACGATCTCGACCCCGGCCTCACGGCTGCCCTCTATGGGTCGCCACCCATCGGGTTGGAGGGCCAGGAAACCTACTGGGCCTACGCCCTGGACAATCCCATGGGCAATGTGGTTTTCAAGAGACTGCGCCTCATCTATAAGGGGAAAGCCGACACACCCGCCGATGCCATCATCGAAGACATGTATGTCAGTCAGTGGGTCGATCCGGACATGGGTCAGTACACCGATGATCTGGCAGGCAGCGACACGGCGTTGAGCCTGGGGTATGTCTACAACAGCTCGAACAGCGACAACGTTTGGGATTCGTGGGGGCTGGCCCCTCCGGCTGCGGGATACGATTTTCTCCAGGGCCCCATCATATTCACGGGAAACCCCGCTGACTCGGCCCTTTTTGACTTTGTCTACCGGAAGGGTTACATCAACCTTCCCATGACCTCTTTTGTCCCCTTTGCCGCAGGATCGCCCCGGTCAGATCCGGACCTGAACACCTACGATGGAACGAAACAGTGGTACAACCTCATGCGATGTTGCGAACCGAGGCCCGAATATCCCGACTGTGAGCCCGTGATGGATCACCTGGGCAATCCCACCTGCCTGGAGCTTTCGGGAGATCCTGTTCTGGGTGGCGGGGATCTGGACGGGGCGCCTAACCCCTTTGACGGCATTCCCTTTTCCCCGGGCGACCGGCGGCTGACCATGTCCACCGGTCCCTTCAACATGGCCCTGGGGGATACCCAGGAAGTGGTGGTGGCTCTCATTGGAGCCTCGGGCCAGAACTTTCTGCAGAGTGTGGCCATTTTGAAGTTCAACGACCTCTTTGCCCAGGAGGCCTACGACAACGTGTTCGACCTTCCCAGCGGTCCCCCCGCTCCCGATCTGAACATTGTGGAACTGGACCGGGAATTGATCCTGGAGTGGGAGTCCAACACGGACCAGGTAGCGGCCACGGAATCGAGCAATATCAAGGGGTACAAGTTCGAAGGGTACAACGTCTATCAACTTCCCAATGCCACGGCAGGGAAGGATGAAGCCGCGTTGCTGGCCACCTATGATCTGGAAACGGCACCCGGATACATCTTTCAACCCGTGTTCGACCCGGACGCGGGCGTGGCCATCGAAAAGCCCGTTCAGTTCGGCGTCAACTCGGGGATCACGCGGTATCTGAGAATCACGACCGATGCCTTTACCGGGGACAGACTGATCAACGGGAAGACGTACTTTTTCGCCGTTACCGCCTACAATGCAAATATGTCGGAAGACGTCTCCACCCACACCTTCGAAAGTCCCCTCACGCAGTCGTTGAGATCGGCCATACCGCACGAGCCCAATCCCCAGACCGTTTACTCCTATTCCCTGGATGATACGGTGGAGGTGACGAACGTGGTGGGCAAGAACGATGCGGTGGCGGTGCCGGTGATTCTCGATCCGGAGGCCCCCAATGGGGAAACGTTCGAGATTCACTATTCCGTCGTCGATGACGCTAAAAGTATCGATTTCATCCGCACTGACGTGAGTCCGGTGGACACCCTTCTGGCTCAGCTTGGTATCGGCGACAACGATACGACGTTCCGTTACCTCCACCTGGGGGGATTTGCCATCACCCTTGCCGATGCCTCTTCCGGGGTGAAAGCGGTCAGCGGAAACGGGGAAAACATCCTCGGAACCTCCAATCCCGCATCCCCCGTGTATGAATACACGAGCGCTGAAGCCTTGGCGGGCGGAGCCATCGACGAAAACGATTATGAACTCAGGTTCACGGCCGGAGGAAGTTGGGCACTGGCCGGACCTCCGGGAGCCTTTCTCACAGGCACCTACTGGATACGGGTCCCCTTTGAAGTCTGGGACCTCGGATTTGAGGAAGGTTCCGACGACGATCAGCAGATTTTTGCCTATTTCTTCGATGAGGCCGCGGACCGGGAGTGGAATACGGCCGGCAATGACAAGATCGATGGGAAACCGGTCTTCGATAAACTGGAGATCGCCAAGGTCTCCTATCCGTCCGATGATGACACGCTGTCCGTACCTGCTAGCGACAAGGTGAAGATATTCTTACCGGGTACTTTCAAGTCCATAGATGAGATCATTCTGGTGGATCGCACGGGCACGGGGGACGCCCCTCCCGCCGGGACCAGCATCGTCTTTGGAACCTTCAAGGGCGTCCGGGACGGGGATGTAAAGACCTTTTCCGTGGGAAAGGTGCAGCGAACGGCCACGGGGGACGAGCCGAAAGAACGGGTCAAGGAGATCACGGTTTTCCCCAACCCGTACTTAGGCATGAACACATGGGAGACCAGCCGGTTTGACAAATACGTCACCTTTTCCCATCTGCCCCGAAAGGTCACGGTGAGGATCTATACCCTGTCGGGGGTTCTTGTCAGAACGTTGACGGAACAGGACAAATCTGATGAAGAATCCCAGTTCTTGAGGTGGGATTTGAGGAATGAGTTTAACCTGCCGGTGGCCAGCGGCCTGTACATCGCCCATATTGATATGCCCGATCTCAAGGAGGAAGCGGTTCTCAAACTGGCCATCGTTCAGGAACAGCAGGTCTTGCGTTCGTACTAAGTATCGCTGATGTCATTGCGAGGGAGCGAAGCGACTGCGGAAATCTCATTATTTCAGGAAGTTTCAAGGAGGCCATTAGTATGAAGACATTCATTTCGTCGGTTGTGGTGGGGGCGGTGGTGCTGGCCGGGATGATCCCCTCCCGTCTCGATGCCGGGAGCAGTAACCGGGTGGGGACATCGGCCGCGGACCAGGTCCTCGTGCCCGTCGGTGCCCGCGATCTGGCCATGGGGGGATCTGCCGTGGCTTTGAGTTCAGGGATCGGAGGTCTGTACTGGAATCCCGCCAGCATTGCCCGGAGTGAACACAACGCCGATATCATGGTATCGCAGATGGACTACTTCGCCGGTATCGGGGTCAATTATTTCGGCGTGAGCGGCAATTTTGCCGGGTTTGGGTCCCTGGCTTTCAGTATCAAGTCCTTCGCGTTTGGTGACATACCCATTACCACAGAAGATGCGCCGGACGGGACGGGGGGAACATTTTCCCCAAACTATTTCACCGCCGGGGTGACCTATGCCCGGGGACTGACGGACAGGGTGTTTGTGGGCGCCACCTTCAAGATCATCTCGGAACAGTTCGAACGGGTGGGGGACACGGGTGCCGCCGTCAACGTCGGCGTTCAATATCACAATTTTGTGAATGTGCCGGGACTGAACATGGGCGTGGTCATCAAGGACGTGGGCACCCAGATGAAGTATGAGGGTCCGGGCCTCCTGCGACAGAGTACCGTCAGCGATGTCACACGGTTTGTCAAGATCGATGCCGCCTCCTTCGACCTCCCCTCCACCATGGAACTTGGACTATCTTACACGGTGCCCCTTCCGGGGAACAGCCAGCTTCACCTGAGCAGCATGTTTCAGAACAACAACTATTCCAGTGACGAATACCGGCTCGGGGGAGAATACGTCTTTGGTGATTTTATCTCTCTCAGAGGGGGATATTCGCTTGCTGCTACCGATGTGGAGAGCTACCTGTACGGACTCACCTTTGGCGGGGGAGTAAGGCTGCAGTTGACCGGCCTCGATCTGGGTCTGGACTATGCTTTCCGGAGCATGGAAAGATTTACGAATAACCACCTTCTTGAGCTCAAAGTAGGTTTCTAACCCCGGGTTACTTGCCCAAAAGCCGCTGAGGACACAGGGACAAAGGCTGAATAATTAAGAACTTGGCAACGTAATGCAACGTGAATGCACTCTGTGTTCTCTGTGGTGGATGAGCATCAAAGATTTGGCATTGGAATTATTGGGGTTTCATCCTAAACTACCCCAGACAGACAGCAACTCGAATAAAAAGGAGGAACTGGCATGAAAAAGGTTAAGGGGGGAGTGTTACTTCTCTTGCTTTCCGGTCTTGCCTTTGCTTCCCAGGAGTTTCTCTTGGCTCCGGACGGCAGGCATATCCGTTTTGACGGCGAGGCGAAGACACTTCCTAAGGAATTAACCAAAACCCGTTCCGAGGTGACTCCGCAGGTGTTCCTGACACGGGACGAATTTCCGATCCGATGGCCTGACACCGGAACGCACTACACCTTCGGCTACTCTACGGGTGACTCCATGGCCCACTGGATGGTGCCTCTGGCTGCGGCTGAAATCCACAAGATCTTGATTTATAATGTGGACTTCACCGGCAAGTTCTGCTTCTTCATCAACGACGCCCTCTACGATGGAGAAGTGACCTCCGCCGCGTGTGCCGACGCCAACGGCTGGGTCGGTTACTGGGCCAAGGAGGACAGCACGGATGCCGATCCGGGGGAAAGCGCCTTCTGGCTGGCCGGAGACAACGAGTGCTTCAACGATCCGCCCATCGGCGAGGAGCTGTGGCCCGGTCTTGGCATCGGGTGCTACACCCTCGATCTGCCGGAGGAAACGTACGAAACATGGCAGGAGCTGGATCTGGCGGTTCTCGGGTATCCGGACACTACCTCTCAGCCCTTCATGATTGCCGCCGGTGTTGAAAAGACCGATCCGGACAGCTGGGGCATCGGTGCCTGGGACGGTATCGTGGAGCCGCACCACGGCCTGAAGTTCTATGAGGGGACGGGAACCAGCGGTAACTCCGGGTGGCACATCCGGTCCTTTGGCTGGGATGTCTATGCCATGGTGGAGTACCTGGAGGATATTCCGCCCTTCATCGAGGACGTCACCATCCTGTTTACCACGGTGTCGCAGGACCCCAGAGAAGTCTCTGCCACCATCACGGATTTCGATCCCACGGGTGGCGGCAACGAAGGGGTGGCCGAAGCTCTCCTGTGGTATTCCTTCAACGGGGGAGATCCCGTGTCTGTGGCCATGTCGTCAGTTGCGGATACCTTCTCGGCCGAGATTCCGGGAGGGTCTCCCGGTGACGAAATCGAGTACTGGATCACGGCGACCGACAACGCGGACCTCTCGAGCGAAAGTTCACACTACACCTACTCCATCTTCCAGCCCGTTGAGCCCAACCTGTTCGTGAACAACAGCCGTTTCGGTGATTGGATTGACTACTACTACCTGTTTGGTATCGGCCTTCTGGGTGCCGAATGGCCTC